>JBJMLS010000001.1:0-5731 GCA_045805185.1 Bacteroidia bacterium
CCAATATTTATTTCGCGAAAAGCGCTAATGCTTCATCTTCTTTTTTCCGCATCTGCTTTTTGTCTTTAGGCGTTTTGTCTTTATAACCGCAGAGATGAAGCACGCCATGAATCATTACCCGGTGCAATTCATTTTCGAATTCAACTTTGTATTTTTTCGCGTTCTCTTCTATCCTCTCCACGCTGACGAAGATATCGCCGGCTATTTTTACTCCCTCTGAGTAATCGAATGTAATTATATCAGTAAGGGTTTTGTGATTGAGGTATTGGATGTTCATCCTGAGCAATTCTTCGTCGGTACAGAAAATATAATTGATATTTCCGCAATCTCTTTTTTCTTTTTTCGCAATGATTTTTACCCAGTTTCTTATTGCAGGTTTTCCTTTCGGAGAAAAACCACTTGTTTGACTATTGAATGTAATTGCCATAAAAAATAAATCCTGCACAAAAGGTACAGGATTTTTAACTATAAAATGTGCTTATTTCTTAATTCAGGTCGAAGCTTAATAAGACCGCCTTTCCTCCGTCAACAAACTCAACCTTATCGGCGAGCTTTCGCATTAAAAATACACCGCGACCGCTGTCTTTTTCAATATTTTCCGGAGCAGTTGGATCAGGGAGGTTGCTGTAATCGAATCCGTGGCCCTCGTCCTTAATGATGAATGTAATGTCTTTAGTGGAAGACTTAAAAGCAACATCGATCTTTAGTTCGGGGTTGCTTTTATTCCCGTGATACATTGCATTATTTACGGCTTCGGTAACCGAGATAAGAATATTACCGAATTTTTCCTGGCCGATGCTGAAAACGTCGCAGGCATCTTCGATCATGCGCTCTACGAGTAAAATGTTTTCAGGTTTAGATGAGAGTCTGAGTTTTTGGTCTGGCGCTAGTAACATTTTTAGGTTGATCTAGGACCCAGGATTTAGGACTTAGTTTTTTGCGGGGCAAAATCTGAAATCGTAAATTCTAAATCAAGTTTTTATTTATTAAAATTATTAAAATAACTGCTAACTTTTGTTCTGTAATACGGACTTAAAGAAGGCGGAACGGTCTTCAATAATTCCAGTTCTTGTTCCTTTAGCCTCTTATACTCTAAAAACAGATTAGGGTTACTATAATTTTCATTTTTAGCCTCATTGGATTGTCTTTTCTCATCTAATTCTCTTTCCCTTTCCGCTTTTTCATGTTCCAGAAGCTTGGTTAGAATTTCCTGCTGGCGCCTCATGGTTTCCTGGGTAATAACTTTATTAACTAAATCATTTTCAGTTTCTTCCATTTTATCAGCCAAATTTCCGCCAGGGTTTTGCCCATTCTTTTGCATTTTCTGAAGAGCTTCCTGCATCGCCCGGCGGATCGCCTCCTGCTCTGCTGCCATTTTCGCCAGCTGCTCGCTTTGACCCGGCATCATTCCCATCCCGTTACCTTGTTTATCGCCGGGTTTTTTACCTCCCGGTTGCTTGCCCTGCTCCATCATTTTCTTCATCTGTTCGATCTGCTTATTGAGCTGTTCCTGCATCTGGCGCATATTAGCCATACTTTGGGACGGTTTTTTTCCTTTTCCCCCGGGTTTCCTGCAGCTTCCGCTTCCCTCTTTTTCTCCTTTTTTCTGTTTTGCCTTGGCCTGCATATTCTCAAGCGCCTCATTAAGCATGAGCGCCAGCTCATTTATAGAGGTCATGGCGCTTTGCTGACGCATTGACGCCTCCTGGGTCTGCCGCTCTTCCAATGACTCGATCGATTTACCCATATTGTGCTGAATAGAATTGATCTCCTTATTGACAGTGGCCGAGATCATAGGATTGCGTTTACTAAGGGCGAGCAAACTATCTTCGATCATTTTCGAATCGTCCTGCAGCTTTTTTTGCTTTTGGGCCAGCTTCGTATATTGCGGATTATTCGTTTTTATTTTCTGACTTTCTTTTGCCAGATCCTCTTCAGCGAAGGAAACGTTCATCAGGTTTTCCATGATCTGCCTGAGCGCCTGCATGTCTTCCTCATTTTGATCCTGCTGCATCTGTTCCATTGCCTGCTGCATTTTATCGCTCATCGATTTCATCTGATCGGCAGCGCTCTTTTGAGATTTTGAGGCGTTCTTTTTGTTGTTCTTATTGAGTTGGTCCGAAGCATTCTGTTGATCCTGGCTCACTTTTTCCTGTTCCTGTTTAGTATCCGGAACCGACATTGGGTTTTCCAGCTCTTTGTTCAGCTTATCCAGTTCTTTTGCCTCTTCCTTAAACTTTTCGAACTCCTTGTTCAGCTCAGCCTGTTTTTCTTCCGCGGACTTTTTATCGTCGGGTTTATTTTCTCCCGCTTTGTTCTCAGCATTCTTTTCGTTCTTTTTATCTTTATTCTCGTTTCCGTTTTGATCCTTACTGTCTTTTTTATCCGCGTTCTTGTCATCCTTTTTATCCGCGTTCTTCTCGTCTTTTTTATCGCTGTTCTTCTCGTTTGCCGTTTCCTTACTCAGTTCTTCCTGCTTCTTTGCCATCTCGTCAAGCTTCTTTGTAAGATTTTCCATCTTCTGTTCAGCTTCCATTTGCTTGAATTGCTCTAATGTCCGGTCGAGTTCTTTCTCCAGGTCCTTATCCGTCATTTTCATTTTCTCCAGCGTTTCCTGCACTTTATTCTTGTCCATTTTATCCATCAGCTTCTGAAGCTCATCAAACAGCTTCTTCATTTCCGGGGTCATAATGTTTTCGAATAATTGCTCCAGCTGCTTTTGTTTTTCCAGCAGGTTCTCATTGGGCTGCTGGTATTCATTTTTTTGCTGGTTATTCAATTGGTTTTCCTGCTTAATGTTTTCGATTTTCTTTTCAAGGGACTTTTGCTTTTCCAACAGGTCTTCCAGTTTCTTTTTCTCTTCCCAGCCCAGTTGTTTTTTCTCCAGCACTTTTTTATTCAACTCATTCACTTCTTTCTGAAGGTCCTTTGCTTTCTTAATGCTTTCGTCAATATCATTCTTTATATCCTGGTTGTTCTTCGCTGTTTGCTTTTCCAGCTCGTCCAATGTAGGAGCCTTATACACCATAATCCCTGTCTTGGCCGACTTGGTTCCGTTTACGCCATCATTATCCCATACTTCAAAATAGTATTCAACTTTATCACCTGGCTTAAGTTCAAGCGTACTCATGTCAAAATAATGGATGTAAGGCTGAGACAGTTGGTTTTTCTGTATTGGAAGGACAATTTCTTTGGTAAGTGTATTGTTCTTTCCTGAGGAATCGCTGGAAAATTTATTGTATCGGAAAGTAAGCTGATTGAATCCGTAATCATCGCGGACCATTCCTGAAAAATAAATCGCGTTCGGCTTAAGCGAATCGTGCTTTTCATTCACTTCAATCACAGGATAAGCGTCCGCAATAACATTAATGCTGTAATTCATGGAATCGCTCCCACTGACCAGGGCATTTCCTGTATTCACAGTATAACCTGTGCTTTGCATCAGGCGACGTGTATACGAGAATTTATTTTGGCCACTTGGGTCAAGTCTGAGCAAGGTATCCGCAAACCGCATTGAAAGAAAATCAGTATTTTTTGTACTGAAGCTCCAGCTGAGCTTTGTTCCCTGTGGAATGATAAGGTCACCGGTATTATTGACTATTTCGTCTTTCCTGTTGAGGTAAGCGGGGTATTTCAGGTAAACATCAAAGTTCATCAGTGTAGGTTTTGGCAAAGCGGTAAGTTCGTATTGCCTGGATTTGAAACCGCCACCGCTTAATTGAAAATCTATGCTTTGCTGAACATTTTTAAATGTATAGGTAAAAGAAGAGATATTCTCTTTATTGAGTTTAAACTCGTTCCCATCGATAAGTACATACATCTCATTGGGAACTTCATCCCCCTTCAGCTTCACCTTCAGTTCGAAATCCTGCTGTTGAACGACTTTCAGGTCTTTATTCCTGATCTCGAATGTAAACGGCGCCTGTTTTTCAAAATAACTCGCATGATGGATCAGGCGATCCGTTCCCTTACTCAATATTTTTGGAGCTACTACGAGAATTCCTAAAAAAGCGAACAAGGGAACCATCGCGTACTTTAGATATTTCCTGTTCTCACGAAGATCAATCGCCGATGTAAAAGGAACAGGTTTTAATTCCGCTATTTTCTGATTAATGCTTGCCTGGAGCAGTACGGCCGATAATGCATCGGCCTTGTTTTGCTGCAGCTGAAGCACATTTAATAATTTATCCTGCACATTATTAAAGTGACCTCCGACTATATTTGCGGCTTCCTCATGAGAAATTATTTTACCCAACTTATTGAGCTTTAAAAGCGGGACAACAACATAACTGGTTAAAATATATGCAGAGGAGAGAATGAACGAATAGAACAGAACCGTCCGAACAGTGGTGCTGAACTCACCAAAATATTCCAGGGTACTGACACCAAGATAGAACAACAGCAGTAATGCAATGGCGTAAATCGCACCCCTGATGAGTTGATTTTTGTAAAATTTCCGTATAAACTCGTCCAGCTTTAGTAAAAGCTGATTGTATTCGCTACCGTTCATTCCTGCTTTGGCCTTTAGACGTAAAAATAACGAAAATTGCACAGAAAAGTTGCCAAAAAACCCTAAATATATTGGGAAACTTCAGGAAAAGGCTGCCTGCATGCCAAGCCTAAATTTGTATATTCGTATCTTTAAATTTTGCACACGTTATTATGAAAATTATCATCCCAATGGCCGGAATGGGCAAACGAATGCGCCCTCACACCCTGACTGTTCCAAAACCGCTTATTCCTGTTGCAGGGAAGCCCATCGTTCAAAGGTTAGTGGAAGACATTACAAAGGTGTGCGGCGAAAAAGTGGAAGAGATCGCTTTCGTGATCGGACCCACCTTCGGTAAGGAAGTAGAGCAAACATTAATAAGAATAGCTGAAGGACAAGGAGCAAATGGCAGCATTTATTACCAGGATGAGGCTCTGGGAACCGCTCATGCGATCATGTGCGCGGAAAATTCAATTAAGGGAAAAACTGTAGTTGCTTTTGCAGATACGCTTTTTAAAGCTGATTTTGTAATGGACACTGAGCAGGAAGGTGTGATCTGGGTACAGCGCATAGATGATCCAAGGCAGTTCGGCGTTGTAAAACTAAACAATGCCGGCGTGATCACTGACTTTATAGAAAAACCAAAGGAATTTGTAAGCGACCTGGCAATTATCGGCATTTATTATTTTAAGGACGGCGATTACCTTAAACGCGAATTACAATACCTGATCGATAATGACATTAGGGATAAAGGTGAATTTCAGCTGACCAATGCCCTGGAGAATATGAAGAACAAAGGAACGAAATTTACCCCGGGTAAAGTAAGCGAATGGCTCGATTGCGGGAACAAGGATGCTACTGTTTATACCAACCAGCGGGTACTCGAATTCGACAAGGGACAAAAACACTTACGCGCCGCTTCCGCCAGGATTGAAAATTCAGTTGTCCTTGAACCTTGCTTCATTGGTGATAATGTGCATGTATTAAATTCTGTAATTGGGCCGCATGTGGCTCTGGGCAGCGGTACAGTTGTTGAAAACTCTGTTATCAGAAACACTATTGTTCAGACAAATGCGAGAATTAATTCGGCTAATATTGTTAATTCCATGGTGGGAAATTCCGCTGAGGTAAAAGGACGCGCGGAAGACCTTAGTATTGGGGATTTCAATGTGGTCGCATAAATAAACTATTGTTAAACAAGTCGACATATTCATGCTTTACTGCCTTAAAAAAAGGAGGTAC
>JBJMLS010000002.1:0-3916 GCA_045805185.1 Bacteroidia bacterium
GCAAAAAGTAATGGTTGATGCTGCCTATAGCGAGCTGCACGAAAAAAACAAAGAAGTAATGGACAGTATTTATTACGCAAGACGGATCCAGCGGGCCCTGATCACCAATGAAAAATACATTTCTAAAAATTTAGTACGCTTGAACAGGCAATGAAATTAAACCGCAATCTAATCATTTGTATATTTTTTCTCTATGCAGGAATTGCAATGGCGCAGAAGAAAAAGGAATTTTACCTGGTGGATCCGCTTTGTTACACCTGCCTTGAAAAAACTGACCAGGCGCTAATTGATTCCTGCCTTGTAGTTTACCACAACACCTCTGTCGATAGCATAAAACTAAACTGCCTGGGGAAGCTTTCAGAAAACCTGGAAGACAAAGAACTTTCAGCAAAATACGCTTTACTTTTTCTGACCCTTGCAGAAAAGCACCAGAAGGAAAAAAAATACGAGCGCTGGCTGGCCGCTTCCTGGAATACACATGCTTATTTTCTCCAGGAGCTTGATGGGGATGTGCCAGGCGCCATTGATTATTATCAGCGCTCCCTGCGCTTATACCGCAGTATGAGAAGTTCCGAAGGTATGGCGACCACTTGTACAAACCTGGCAATTGTTTATCAGCAACAGGGAAACAATGAGGCCGCTCTAAAGTTTAACCAGGAAGCTTACTTGAACTATCAGAAAATTAAGGATAGGGAAGGTGCAGGATTTGCGCTGAATAATATGGGACAGATCTACCAGGCCATCGGCAATCTTCAAAAGGCGCTGGAACTGTATCACAGCTCCTTAAAGATTGCGGAAGATGACGGAGACCCCGAAACCATTGGCACCACCCTGACAAGTATTGCAGCTGTGTACAATGCACTGACGGAATATGAAACGGCGCGCTCTTATTTCTTCAGAGCCTATCGTGAAATAAAAAAAACGGGAGACGTAAAAACGCTCGGCATCGCCTTGAATAATATCGGGTCCAATTATTTAAAAATGGGCAGCCAGGATTCCGCATCTCACTTCTTTTCCAGGGCGCTTGAGACGCTCGATGCCTCACCCGCATTCGGGGGAAAAGCCGTGGCCTTAAGCAACCTCGGGCAAATCTGTTTTCTCAGAAAAAAATACACTGACGCAATTAACTATTATAACCGGGCTTTCCTGATCAGGCAGGAAATTAACGATGTGAGGGGGCTCGCCTATTCGAATATGAATCTGGGGGAGGTATATTTTGAAATGGGGAATACGCGTAAAGCAGAAGAGTTTGCCCGGCGATCATTGGAGCTTTCACAAAAGCACGGTTACCCTGCCAACATCCGTCTCTCGGCTGAGCTGCTTAAAAAGATCTTCAGAATGAAAAAAGAGTATAAGCATGCGCTGGAAATGGACGAGCTGTTTGCCCGGATGTCGGATAGCATCATGAGTGATGAGAACCGCAGGGCCTCTGTAAAAAAGCAGTTTCAATACGAATACGAGAAAAAAGCCGCAGCAGATTCGGTTAAAGTAACTGAACAGAAAAAAATTTCAGCTGTGGAGCTGCAGCAGGAACAAACACAGCGTTATGCGCTTTACGGTGGGCTGGTGGCGGTGCTGTTATTCTCTCTTATAGTTTACAGGCGCTTCCGGATCAGCCAACAGCAAAAAAACATAATTGAGCGTCAAAAACACCTGGTAGAGGAGAAACAAAAGGAAATCCTCGATTCGATCCACTATGCACACCGCATACAGCGCGCCCTGATCACGAACGAAAAATATATTGACAGGAATTTGCGGAAATTAAAGAAAAATGTATAATTTTATAACGTAACCCTTATTAACAGCAATGTTCATGGAAGCAACCCAAACAAAACAGTCAACATCAACACAAGCTGATCAGAAACAGTTTTTTATCCTGTACAAACCGAAAGATATTGTAAGCGGTGATTTTTACTATGCTCTTTCCCATAAAACTGCAAGCAGCCCGAATGAGAAATTCTATATGTGTACCGCAGATTGTACTGGTCACGGAGTACCGGGAGCATTCATGAGTATGTTAAACATCTCTTACCTGAATGAATCCATCATTGAAAAGAACATCACACATCCTAACCAGGTGCTCGACCATATCCGGAATGAGATCATTTCTTCCCTTAATCCTGAGGGCAGTGAAGAGGAATCCAAAGATGGGATGGATTGCGTTTTATGTGCTTTCGACTTTGAAAATATGGAGCTGGAATATGCTGCGGCCAATAATCCTTTGTGGTTGTTACGCGGAGGAAAGCTTACAGAGTACAAAGCCGACAAAATGCCGGTAGGAAAATACAACGATGAAATGAAGCCTTTCACCTCGAATAAAGTGAAGCTTGAGCGCGGCGATATTGTTTACACCTTTACAGACGGTTACGCGGATCAGTTCGGCGGCCCGAAAGGAAAAAAGTTCAAATACAAACAGCTCGAAGAGAAGATCCTTTCCGTATCTCACTTACCGATGGACGATCAAAAAAGAATGCTGAATGATGCTATCGAAGAATGGAAGGGGAACCTTGAGCAGGTAGATGATATCCTCGTTATTGGAATTAAGATCTGATCTTCCGCATAAAATATTCAGAAGAAGAGTCCCATCAGGAGTAGTTTAAATTAGTTATCTAAAATTTCACGTTTGTTTTTGCCAATTTTTAATAGCCCCAGCGGGGCTTAACATTATTAGCCTGGATCAAATTAAAATTAAATTGCTCCGTTAGGAGCAAAATTTTTTTAATCTCAATTGTATTGTTCGGCACCTACGGAGCCGGTTATAATCCGGACATCTTTCTTATTAATGTTTGGCTCCTAATGGAGCCTTTGAATTAAATTTCGCGTTGCCTCTATTAAATTAAAAAATTTCGCTTAAAACGGGACCTTTTTATTACATCTTAAATAATTCCCCTTTCAGCCCTGAATACGCAATAAATACAGGATTCAGGCGTTTCCCTGCAGGTAGCTAAATTATTCCAAAATATGGCGAATTTGGCCTAAATACCGTATTTTTGATGTCCGTGAAAAACAAGAAGGTACCTCTTCCTTTTATGCTTGTCCTTGCCGCTTTGCTGCTCGGTCTCATCTCCTCCTGTACGCAGTATAAGAATACCTTCATTCACCGGGGCTATCATAACATGACCTCCCGCTATAACGTTTATTTCTATGCCCGCGAGAGCCTGAAGGAAGGTGTGCGTAAACTTGAAAAGGCCAATAAAGACGATTATACAAAAATACTTCCCGTATTTATCTATGGCGATGATCAGAGTGCGAAAACCATTAATCCTGAAATGGACAGGGTAGTAAAGAAAGCTTCCATGTGCATCACGCGCCACACCATCAAGGATAAGCGCACGAAACGCGAGATCGTTGGAGCGGTGCGCTGGATCGACAATGCATGGAATGTTCTAGGTAAGGCGCAATTCTACAAGCGCGAATTTTTTTCCGGGGTGGAAACATTTGAATACGTTGCAAATACTTACAAAAGTAAGGAGCGTTACGAAGCCTGGCTCTGGTTATTGAAGACCTACAATGCCATGAACCTCTTGTCTGCTGCGGATCCTTATATTTCGAAGATCAAGAACGAGAAAAGTTTTCCGAAAGAATTTAAAGATGAATTCGCAGCCCTGTATGCAGAGTTTTATATTAAACAAGGATTGTACGAGGAAGCAACGAAGCAAATGGAGGAGGCAATTTTTCTGACGAAGAACAAGCAGACAAAGGCCCGCTATAATTTTATTCTTGGTCAGCTGCACGAGCAGAACCACAACAATCAAAAAGCAATTTATCATTTCAATAAAGCGATCAGTCTGAAGCCGGAATACGACATGGTATTTAATGCCAAGATCAAACGGGCGCTTCTTACTGAACCCACTCCCGAGAATATCAGGCGGATCAAGCATGAGCTAAAGAAAATGATCCCCGACATTAAGAACGA
>JBJMLS010000003.1:0-10279 GCA_045805185.1 Bacteroidia bacterium
CTTCGTCAACCAATGCCATGATCGATGCTTTTAATTACATCCGTTTGGGAAAGGCTGACGCGATCATTACAGGCGGATCTGAAGCAGTGATCAATGAGGCAGGAGTAGGCGGTTTCAACGCCATGCACGCCATGAGCACACGCAACGATTCTCCACAAACTGCTTCCCGTCCTTATGACAAGGACCGGGATGGTTTTATTTTAGGAGAAGGCGGTGCGGGACTTGTTCTTGAAGAATATGAACACGCCATGAAGCGTGGCGCAAAAATATATGCTGAAGTTGTAGGCGGCGGGATGAGCGCGGATGCTTATCACCTCACTGCGCCCCATCCTGAAGGATTAGGTGCAATGAACGTAATGCTCAACGCGCTTTCAGATGCGGAGATCACTGCCGACAAGATCGATTACATCAATACACACGGAACATCTACCCCGCTTGGGGATATTGCCGAAGTAAAGGCCATCCAGAAAGTTTTTGGGGATCAGGCTTACAAATTAAACATCAGCTCCACCAAGTCGATGACCGGCCATTTACTCGGAGCTGCCGGCGCAATTGAAGCTTTGGCTTGCGTGCTTACTGTTAAGAATGACATTATTGCGCCAACCATCAATCATTTTACGGACGATCCGGACATCGACAATAAAATGAACTTTACTTTTAACACGGCGCAGAAACGCGTGGTCAATTATGCGTTGAGCAATACATTTGGCTTTGGCGGACACAATGCCTGTGTGATCGTAAAGAAATTCCAGAACTAAAATTAAGCGGATTTGCTTAAAACCATTCAAAAGCTTCGTTTTAGCGGCAAGAAGGAAAAAAAACTTGCTGAGACCCTTTACCTGCTTTTGGGCTTTTATCCTAAAAATATCCTCTTGTACCAGCAGGCGCTTCGGCACAGCTCTGTTTCTAAAGAAATAAAGCAAGGCGTGCGCGATAGTAACGAACGACTGGAATACCTTGGGGACGCGATATTGGGAAGCATCATTGCAGAATATCTTTTTCAGCTTTATCCATTCAAGGGGGAAGGCTTTTTAACCCAGATGCGTTCACGGATCGTAAACCGCTCCCAGCTCAATCACCTCGCTTTAAAATTAGGGCTCAATAAACTTATTAAGGCCGACCTGCGGGGAACACGCGCCGGATCAATGAACGGAGACGCATTCGAGGCCCTGATCGGCGCTATATACCTGGACAGGGGTTACAAAAAAACAAGGAAGTTCGTACTGGAAAGGATCCTTAAAATTCATCTTGACATTGAAGAGATCGAGCAAACAGATACCGATTATAAAAGCAAGCTGATCAATATTTGCCAGAAGGAAAAAAAGAAAGTAGTATTTAACCTGCTGGATGAGGTAGGAAAAGGCATGGGAAAAGAATTTGTAGTGCAGGTCGAGATCGACGGTCACGCCATTGTAAAATTTCAGCACACTTCGAAACGCAGGGCCGAACAGTTAGCCGCCCAGCTTGCACTTGAAAAGTTAGCCAAAAGATAAACTCCTCTTTACGGTATCTCTTTGAAAGCTTAAGCGGTATTTGTACATTTGATCAGATTCGCAAGCATGGCAAAATACTCCCTGGATGAAGAATATGATTTTAATTTTATCCTTTTCGCTATTTCCTGTCATGAGCCTGATTATAAACTGTGCTACGCCCTGAATCAGGCCTTGAACCTGAACCTTATCCGTGAAGACGATGTTTTGCTGAAGAATAAAAAACAGGAGGATAACCTGCTGTTCTCTTTTTACTTTTACGAAGATGAGTCTGAATACGTGGAATACAACCTCCTCTCCAATAAAAGCTATAACTCCTCCAAAACCATTGCAAATCCTAAAAATAAACAAGCCGACCTGTTCGGTGAAACGGACGCCTCTGCCAATTCACAAAAAGGATACCTTGTACCCGAATTGAGCAATGCGGATTTTTTATTGATCGTAAGAACAGATTATGAAGCTTCGCTTGCCGAAGAACTTGAAAATAAAATAAAACAGCTTAGCTTTGTACTGAAAGTTCAGGTTATCGATGTAGGCGACCTGCCCTCAAAAAAAAATTTAATTGTATAAAATCATATTATGAGCTTTATTTTTAACCGAACAAAAATTGTTGCCACCATGGGTCCTGCCACAGCCGATATTGCTGTGCTCGAAGAAATGTTCAGAGCGGGACTGGACATCTGCCGCATTAATTTCTCCCACGGCGATTACAGCGCTGTTCAATCGGCGGTAGATAACATCCGCGCATTGAATAAAAAGCTCAATTCACACGTAGGTATACTCGGCGATCTGCAGGGGCCTAAACTACGGATCGGCATTGTAAAAAATAATGCGGTGGAACTGGTGAACGGCAAAGAAATAACGATAACCACCAAAGAATGCGAAGGAGACGAGCAGCGGATTTATATTACCTATCCGCAGTTCCCGCAGGATGTAAAGGTCGGTGAACTCGTCCTCATCGACGATGGGAAGATCCATTTGAAGGTGATCAGTACGAACGGCAAGGATGAAGTAAAAGCAACCATCGTTTCAGGAGGAACATTGTCTTCAAAAAAAGGAGTCAATCTTCCCAATACAAAGATTTCACTTCCCTGTTTAACCATTAAGGACCTGCGCGATCTTGATTTTGCCCTGCAGAATGAATTCGACTGGATCGGCTTATCTTTCGTGCGATCAGTGACGGATATTGTAGAGCTGAAAGACATCATCAGGAACAAAGGAAAAAAAACGCGGGTTATTGCAAAGATAGAAAAGCCCGAAGCTGTGAACGAGATCGATAATATTATTGAAGTTACTGATGGTGTTATGGTGGCGCGTGGAGATCTTGGAGTAGAACTTCCTCCGGAGCGCGTTCCGATCCTGCAGAAAATGATCGTTAAGAAATGCATCCATGCTTCCAAGCCGGTGATAATTGCTACGCAAATGATGGAAAGCATGATCACCAGTTATACGCCGACCCGTGCCGAAGTAAATGATGTGGCGAACGCGGTGCTCGACGGGGCCGACGCAGTAATGCTCAGCGCGGAAACCTCCGTAGGAAAATACCCGGTTAAGGTAATTGATTACATGCAGCGCATCATCGCGCAGGTGGAGGAGCAGGAAACAATCTACCACCGTGAGCACGCGCCCGAGGTAAAAACGAATACTTATATCACCGATTCGATCTGCTACAATGCCTGCAACCTCGCTCACCAGGCCGGCGTGAAAGCGATCATTTCCATGACCAATAGCGGTTATACTGCTTATAAGCTCGCGAGCCACCGGCCAAAAGCAAACATTTATATTTTCACAGATAACACTTCTTTACTCACCGCACTTAGCCTGGTCTGGGGAGTGATGGGATTTTATTATGATAAATATGAAAGCACGGACGATACCATTGCTGACCTCAAATCCTATATCCGCAGGGAAGGGCTCGTTAAAGACGATGACCTGGTGATCAATATTGCCAGCATGCCGATGAAAGATAAGGGAAGAACAAACATGATGAAGCTGAGTTATATCGGCTAATATTTTGATTTGTTCAAAGGAAGTCCATGAATGTGCCAGGGCTTTTTTATATTTGTACATGCGGCGCTTTCCTGCTATAAGCTTAATTTTTCTCAGTATTTCTGTTTCTTTCCATTGCGTTGCACAGACGGAATCGCCTGGCCTTTACATCCTCAACTATAAATCAGCAACTGAAGATTCGTCAAGGTTCAAGGCACTAATGGAGCTCTGTTCATTTTACAGCAAGGTTAAGCCCGATTCCGCTTTTTATTACGGCAGGAAAGCATTCGAAAACGCATCGATCGCTGAGAACAAAAAAAATAAGGGAGCCGCCCTTCTGAAGCTTGGAACCATTTCTATGGAGAAAAAGCAATATCCTGCAGCAAGTTATTATTTTGAAAAAGCGCTGGAAAATATTGCCGGGGAAACCGGGAGAGATACTGCAAGCGCCTTGCATAAAACCTTGTATGAACTTTATTCCAGGCAAGGGAACCTGAACAAGCTCCATTTTCATTTTGAAAAATACATCCGCCTGAGGGATAGCCTGGGAGATCAAACCGAAAAGATCAAGCTTATCAAGTTAAGACAGGAGTCCGAATCGGCACAAAGATCCGCCTTAGACAGCATAAAAAATGAAGCTGATAAAAAGTTGCGGGCATTGGCTCTTTCTAAAGAAGAAGAACTCCGGAATAGCAGCGTTTTTCTTTACCTGCTATTCATTGTTTTAATCTTCACACTCCTTTTTTCTTTTATCTTTTACCGGAAGTTCCTATCTGCCAATGCAAAGTTACGTGCAGCCGAAGGATCAAATCAGCCTATCGCAAATGACAGGACGCTCGCCGACAGCATCGCCTTTGCCAATCAATTGCAGCGTGTCGAAACCTTATCCGATCAGCTATTCAATAATAATTTCTCCGAACATTTTATTTTTCAAGGCATAAATGAGCAGTCTTCTGGCAATTATTACTGGATAAGCGAAATAAAAAAGTTGCGTGAGGGCAAAATGGTTTTTGAAAAAGGACAAACAGCAACAAAACATAGTAATGCCTGTATGATTGGCGCCTTTTCTTGTTCTGCGCATGGAGTTCCTGGAACCATCATTGGTTTCCCGCTTATTTTCTGCCTGAACCGGGCAGTTAGTGAAAAAAAGATAATTGCTCCCGAAAAAGTGATGGATTACCTGTATCAGCGGGTACTTATGGCTGTAGAAGGAATAGCTGCTCAAAGCCGTACGCCATTTGGCATAGAAGGGGCGCTTTGCGTTTTCGATCCGGACAAAATGGAGCTCCGGTATTCAGGAGTCAACATTCCGGTATGGATCATCCGCAATGGGAAACTGATCGAACTGGAAACAGACAAAACAATTCTCGCTCAAATTACGGGAACCAATACACACTTTTCTTCAAACAGATTTGAAATGCAAAAGGGCGACCAGGTATACCTCGGCTCAACCGATAAGGCTCTCCTGAAAAGCCAGATCATCGCTAACAGTGAATTTCCAATGAACCGGCAGGAAGAATTGCTGTCCGCTTTATTAACTGATGGCCTGCTGATCGGGTTCAAAGTTTAAGTTACCTGTAATTTGTTCTGCGGGAATTAAATTGTACTTTCATACAAAAAGAAATTATGTCGATAAACGTTAAGCTGCTAAAGCAAATAGCTGAATTGCCGGGAGTACCGGGACGCGAGCAAAAGGTGCGCGAGCTTGTGATCCGCGAGATCAGCTCTCATGTGGATTCCGTAGAAACGGATAACATGGGAAATGTGATCACTTTAATAAAAGGAAGATCAAAGAACGCGAAGAAAATAATGATAGCCGCACACATGGATGAGATCGGCTTTATCGTTACCCACATCGATGAGCAGGGTTTCCTGCGCTTTCATACGCTTGGTGGATTCGATCCTAAGACCTTAACGGCTCAACGCGTTCTGGTCCATGGTAAAAAAAGCCTCGTTGGGGTAATGGGCAGTAAGCCCATCCACGTGATGACGGCTGATGAGCGGAATAAGATCGCTCAAACCACGGATTACTTTATCGACATGGGCATGTCCAAAAAAGAAGTAGCAAAATATATTTCAGTTGGCGACTCCGTTACCCGCGACCGCGAGCTGATCGAAATGGGAGACTGCGTGAATTGCAAAAGCCTGGACAACCGCGTTTCTGTTTTCATCTTGCTTGAAACCCTGAAACAATTGAAAAATCCTGCCTATGATGTATACGGTGTATTTACCGTACAGGAAGAAGTAGGAATAAGAGGTGCGCAGGTTGCGGCAATGAAGATCCAGCCGGATTTTGGATTCGGATTGGATACCACGATCGCTTATGATGTGCCCGGCGCGAAAGAACATGAAAAAATAACAGAGCTGGGAAAAGGAACCGCGATAAAGATCATGGATTCTTCTATTATCTGCGATTACCGTATGGTAGAGTTCATGAAAAAAACCGCGGACAAATACAGGATAAAATGGCAGCATGAGATCCTTACTGCCGGTGGAACAGATACTGCAGCCATACAGCGCCATGTTGCCGGAGGATCTATTTCAGGCGCAGTTTCCATTCCTACCCGCCACATTCACCAGGTGATAGAGATGTGTCACAAAGAAGATATAGCAGGAAGCATTAAGCTGCTGAAGCATTGCATTGAAGATCTGGATAAACACAATTGGAATTTTCATTAGGCTATCTCTCCGGTCTTTTCAATAGATGCCAGCATTAGTATCTTATTATGGATCCGGCAACTGGAACACATATTGTGAAAACGTGAAACGGATGAAGTCAAAAAAATTATAAATGAATCCTTTTAAAAAATTCAAATATTGGATCGCCGGTGAAGCAATTGCGCAAACGGATGATGTTTTTGAAAAGGCCAGGATCGAGCTTACGTATAACTTTACCCTCTTCTTCATGTTCCTGGGACTGATGTTTTACGGTAACCTGATCGTTAATCATTATAACTGGCAAATATACATTACCACTTTTGGCGTGATCACTTTACCTTTTGTATTGGTAGTATTAAAGAGAACGAGGAATGTAAAAAAGGCGGCCCTGCTGTTTATGATCAATCAACTGATCGTTTCCTGCCTGAGCGAATGGATCTACAAATTTGCCGTAAATGCACAGGGAGTTTTATGGTCCGTCATATCCCTGATCTTCGCCTTTTTTGTTCTCGGTAAAAAATGGGGCTGGGGCGTTACACTATTCGTTGCCGCTTCACTCATCATTGGTCCGCTGGATAAAGTATTAAAGCTGGGCCTGACCGATTATTATATTCCACCCGGTGAGATCGTGCCTGAAGAATCTTTTTTTATTCTCATTCCTTTCCTCATTGTAGTTTACGGCATGAGCGAGATCGTTAATACAAGGCTCGCCGCGGAAAAGAAGATCAACCAGCAGAAAGAACTTCTCGAAGGAAGTAATAAGGCCTTATCCGAAAAAAATAAAGATATTCTCGACAGCATTCATTATGCGCAGCGGATACAGAGATCATTGCTGCCTCCCGATCAATACATAGAGCGGAGCCTGAAAAGGATGAATAGATCAGGCAGGGATGAGAAACAGGAATAACATTTACAGCAAGCCCTCCAACACTTTCCCAAACCGGAAGATATCCTCATAATTATTATACAAAGGTACAGGCGCGCAACGGATCACATTGGGCTCGCGCCAGTCAGGAATAACCCCGTTTGCCATCAGTGCATTGAAAAGATTTTTACCCTTACCATGTGCGATAATGGAAAGCTGGCAACCCCTGTCCTCTTTTGGAGTAATGATCTGGAGCAATTCCTTCCCGGATGCTTTTAACCGGGCATTGATCTCTTCTACTACAAATTCGAGATAAGCCGTTAAATGATGGCTGCGCTCAACCAGGGCATCCATGCCTACCTCGTCAAATATATCAAGCGCCGCCTTATAAGCCGCCATGGAAAAGATTGGCGCGTTACTCAACTGCCAGCGCTCAACGCTTTTAATGGGCCGAAATTCTTTTTCCATTTTAAACCGCTCGCTCTTATCATGTCCCCACCAGCCAGCAAACAGCGGCATTTCCGTACTGTTATGGTGGCGCTCGTGCACAAATGCGCCGGCCACGCTACCCGGACCCGAGTTCAAATATTTATAACTGCACCAGGCGGCAAAGTCAACGTTCCAATCGTGCAAATGCAATTTCAGGTTTCCCGCGGCATGTGCGAGGTCGAAACCTACAACAGCCCCTGCATCATGTCCGGCTTTTGTGATCGCCTTCATGTCAAATACCTGTCCGCTGAAATAATTCACGCCACCGATCATGATCAGCGCCAGCTCGTTCTTATTTTTTTCAATTTCTGCGTAGAGATCTTCGTGCCGTATAGTATATTCTCCTTCACGGGGAGCAACTTCAATGATCGCATCCTCAGGATCCAAGCCGTGGAACTTAACCTGTGATTGAAGAGCATACTGATCGGAAGGAAAAGCTTTTGCCTCGCATAAAATTTTATAGCGCTGTTTCGTCGGCCTGTAAAAAGAAACCATCAGCAAATGCAAATTAACCGTAAGCTGATTCATCATTACCACTTCCGAAGGCAGAGCCCCAACTAACCTTCCTGTTTTTTCGCTTAATAACTCATGGTAGGAAAACCAGGGGTTCCGCGCATGAAAATGCCCCTCAACTCCAAAGGTCGCCCAGTCTTCCAATTCATCCACAATGCTATCCTGCGTGGTTTTCGGCTGCAAGCCCAAAGAATTTCCAGTAAAATAAACCACTTCTCTTCCTTCATGAATGGGAAAATAAAATCTATCACGGTATTGTTTCAGCTTATCGTTGTTGTCCGCCGCACGGGCGAATTCGAGGGTGTTTTCGTGGGTCATTTTTTTCTCGCAGAGGCGCAGAGAGCGCAGAGTTTATATTAGTAAAAGAGCTGGGATAAAATTAATCAATAATCCCGAAAATAAAAAGGGTCATGCTGCTCCCACAGTTTTGAAGCAAGGACGCGTAGCTTGTACAATGGTTGAGACACAGAAAGAGTCGCGCTGAGACGCAGGGAGCGCAGAGGTTGTACTCTAACGGTTAAAATGAAAGTTTTGTCCTATATATCAAGAACACAGGACTAATTCCTGGTAATTGAAAATAAAACGATGCGGAAGGCTATAAATTATTAACCAGCCTGGTATACCCATCCTTTAAGAGCGGAACATTAAAGTTCACCAGTAGTCCTAACTTAAGGTTAGTAAGCTTAAGATACGTTAATACCTGCTTATGAAACACCGGAGCCATGAGTTCAACCGATTTAATCTCCACGATTACCTTGTTCTCAACAATAATATCCGCGCGAAATCCTATATCGAGTTTTACTTCATCATAAACTAAAGGTATTCCTCGTTGACGTTTGTATTTTAAGTTGGTTTTGGCTAATTCATAACAGATCACTTCTTCATAGACACTTTCTAAAAGCCCAGGGCCCAGTTTGGTATGTACTTTAATAAATATATTCAACAGCATCTTTGAAATTTCATTTTCTGTTAATAGATCTCGCTTTTCCTCTGAATCGTTGGATGACGGAATTTGTTTCATAATTTTAGGTTTTAGTTTAAGGAATTAAATATAAATATTTCTTATTATTCATGAACCGTGATCCTGAATTATACTCTCTTCTTTTTTGTAAATCTACATCCACTTGAGCAAACCTGCCTTCCACGAAACAGCTCCCATATAAAATTGAAATAACCAGTTTCCTTTATCCCCTAAAAAACAAAGCCCAACCTCTGCGAGCCCTGCGCCTCTGCGCAACAACTTTTTTAAAACCGGCAACCTAAGCTCAGTTTCTCCTCCGCGAACCCTGAGCCTATGAAACGACATCTCCATGTAATCTGAATGGCCACTTCCTCTTTATTCCACGAACTCCAAGTCTTCACCTCTGCGAGCCCTGCGTCTCTGCGCGACACGTTTTGCATACAACTTTGCGCGCTTTATCTTATCTTTGCATCCTATGAAACTAGATCAATCAACCCTGTTATTTGAAAAAGCAAAAGCCTATTTTCCCGGTGGTGTAAATTCTCCGGTTCGCGCTTTCCGTAGTGTCGGAGGAACGCCATTATTCATCGAAAAAGGAAAAGGTTCTCACATCTGGGATGCGGACAATAACGAGTTCATTGATTATTGCTGCAGCTGGGGACCACTGATCTTAGGACATGCCAATGAAAAAGTGCTGAGCGCCATAGAAAAAAACATGCGCAACGGAACTTCTTTCGGCGCACCTACGCGATTGGAAAACGAGTTGGCTGAACTTATTCTTGGAAATAATCCCTTCATTGAAAAAATACGTTTTGTAAGCAGCGGAACAGAAGCCGTGATGAGCGCCATTCGCCTTGCACGTGGATTTACAGGCCGATCTAAAATTTTAAAGTTTGAAGGCTGTTACCACGGCCACAGCGATTCTCTTTTAGTGAAGGCGGGCTCGGGACTGGTGACCTTCGGCAACACTTCATCCGCCGGAGTGCCGGAAAGTTTCGTGAATGAAACGATAGTTGTGCCGCTGGACAGCAAAAAAGCTCTTGAAGAAGCTTTCGCGCAGTTTCCGGATCAAATTGCATGTATTATTATTGAACCCATACCAGCAAACAATGGATTACTGCTACAGGATAAAGATTACTTGCAATTCCTCCGTGATGTATGCACGAAGAACGGGAGCCTGCTTATTTTTGATGAAGTGATCTCCGGATTCAGGATAGGCTTTACAGGCGCCGCGGGTTATTATAACATAAAGCCTGATATCATTACTTATGGAAAGATCATCGGCGGGGGTTTGCCAGTTGGGGCTTATGGCGC
>JBJMLS010000004.1:0-10354 GCA_045805185.1 Bacteroidia bacterium
GGCGGAGCTGGCGGCGGCGGAACTGTTGTGATCAATACTATGGGAATGATTAACCTCACTGCCGCAACAGCTATCTCAGCTAATGGTGGGAGCGGCGGTAACGCCAGTATTTATGGCTTCTGCGCCACCAACGAGGCTTATGGCCCCGGAGGCGGAGGCGGCGGAGGATACGTTGCCCTTTCTGCTGCAGGCGCTACAAGCTCAGTGAATGGTGGTGTAAATGGAGTAGTTAATGGCACCAATTCCAGTCTTATCAAAACTAATTTTCCGCCCAATGGTGCTACGAAAGGTGGAGACGGTACCTCAGGAACCGGTTCGGGAGTTATTTCTAATTTTTCTGTCAGCGCCGCGCCGCAAACGATCTGTGCGGGAAATACCGCAACACTAACATCATCAACTTCAGGAACAGTTCCCGGAGGTATTACCATCAATTGGTACAGCGCATCAACCGGCGGAGCGCCACTTGCAAGCGGAACAACATTTACAACTCCGGTGCTTGCATCAACTACAGTTTATTATGTCGGAACATGTCCGGGAACCTACCGCGATTCCGTAAAAGTAACGGTGAATCCGGCTCCCGCAGCTCCAACAGCAAGCAGTCCGGTTAATTATTGCCAGAATGCAGCTGCTTCTGCATTATCCGCTACTGCAAGCGGAGGAAATACGCTGAGCTGGTGGGGAACAAGTTCCAGTGGAGGGATATCTTCAGCTACTGCGCCAACACCTTCAACAGCGACAGTCGGCTCAACTATTTATTACGTTTCACAAAACAACGGCTCTTGCGACGGAGCAAGAACCCCGATAACCGTTAACATAAATGCAGTACCTGTTGCGCCAACTGCAACAAGCCCTGTTAATTATTGTCAGAATGATGTTGCTGTTCCATTATCAGCAACACCAGCAGGTGGAAATACACTGAACTGGTGGGGAACAAGTTCAAGCGGTGGAGTTTCATCGGGAACTGCTCCTACACCTTCAACCGCATCAACTGGCTCAACAATTTATTACGTCTCACAAACCAACGGAAGCTGTGACGGACCAAGAACTCCCATAACAGTTACGGTTAATGCGCTTCCACTTGCCCCAACGGCTGCAAGTCCTGTTAATTATTGTCAGAATGATGCTGCTGTTCCATTATCAGCAACACCTGCCGGTGGAAATACACTGAACTGGTGGGGAACAAGCTCAAGCGGTGGCGTTTCGTCGGGAACTGCTCCTACACCTTCAACCGCAACAGTCGGCTCGACTACCTATTATGTTTCACAAACCAACGGAACTTGTGACGGAACAAGAACTCCGATAACAGTTACCATTAACGCGCTTCCGCTTGCTCCAACTGCTGCAAGTCCCGTTAACTATTGCCAGAATGATGTCGCTGTTCCATTATCAGCAACGCCTGCTGGAGGAAATACGCTGAACTGGTGGGGAACAAGCTCAAGCGGCGGAACTTCTTCGGCTACTGCTCCAACACCTTCTACAACAGCGGTTGGCTCAACTACTTATTACGTTTCACAAAGCAATGGAACTTGTGAGGGACCAAGAACAGCAATTACAGTTACAGTGAATGCATTACCAGTTGCTCCATCAGCAACAAGTCCTGTTAGCTATTGCCAGAATGACGCGGCGGTTCCATTATCAGCAACACCTGCTGGTGGAAATACATTGAACTGGTGGGGAACAAGTTCAAGCGGCGGAGTTTCATCGGGAACTGCTCCTACACCTTCAACCGCATCGGCCGGCTCAACAATTTATTATGTTTCCCAAACCAATGGAAGCTGTGATGGGCCAAGAACACCAATAACAGTTAACGTAAATTCAATTCCGGCAACTCCAATTCCTACAAGTAACTCACCTGTGTGTACCGGACAAACCATTAACCTGTTTGCGAACGTCGCCGGAGTAACTTATGCCTGGAGCGGTCCGGGAGCATTCAGCTCAACCATTCAGGATCCAACCATAACAAATGCAGGCGCGGCTGAAGCAGGAACCTATTCTTTAACGGTTAATGATGGTAATTGCACTTCACTTCAGGGAACAGTTAGCGTTACGACAACTTCTACAAGTAATCCGGCTATTACTGCAGTATCGCCATTTTGCCAGAATGACGCGCCAATAACATTAAGCGCGGCAACGGGAGGAGGAACCTGGAGCGGCAATGGGATCACCGATGCTAATCTTGGAACCTTTGATCCTTCGACAGCTCTTGCCGGAACAGATACCATAACCTATACGCTTTCCGGCTCGTGCGGCGGAATGGATACTGTTGTTATTTCGGTAACACCCAATGCAAACGCAAGCATCACCAATGCGCCGGCAGCTTTGTGCCTGAGCGGATCGCCCTTCAATTTAACTACAGCACAAAGTGGCGGAACATGGACGGGAACTGGAGTAAACGCAGCCGGTACATTTGATCCAGCTGTAGCGGGACTGGGAACCTGGCAGCTCATCTATACGATCAACGGTTCCTGCGGAGATGCGGACACAGTTGATATTGTTGTTAGCTCAACAGCAGATGCAACAATTAATCCGGTTGCGGCGATGTGCCAGAATAACGGAGCAATTACATTAACAGCAGCGCAGGGTGGCGGAACCTGGAGCGGAAGTGGAATTACTGATGCGAACCTAGGGACATTTGATCCCGCAACGGCAATCGCAGGAACAGATACTATTACCTATACCATTTCCGGTTCATGCGGAGCGATGGATACGCTTGTGGTTTCAATCACACCTAATGCAAATGCAAGCATTACCAATGCCCCTGCAAGTTTATGTCTTAACGCATCGCCTGTTAACCTTACTACGGCACAGGCTGGGGGAATATGGACAGGAACGGGAGTGAATGCGGGAGGAACATTTGATCCTTCACTCGCAGGAACAGGAAACGCACAACTTATTTATACCATCAGCGGTTCCTGCGGTGATGCGGATACTGTTTACATTGCGGTCAATGCCAGCCCCGATCCAACGATCAATACGGTTGCACCAATGTGTCAGAATGCAGGAACCATTACACTTTCTGCAGCACAGGGAGGCGGTACCTGGAGCGGCAGCGGAATTACCGATGCCAACCTGGGAACTTTCGATCCTTCACTTGCAAATGCCGGAACCGATACGATTACCTATACTGTTGCAGGGGCCTGTGGAGCGATGGACACAGTAGTGATTACTGTTAATGCACTTGCAGACGCAACCATTACCAATCCTCCCTCAACACTTTGTACGGGAAATCCTGCGACAACCCTGACCGCCACTCAAGCAGGTGGAACCTGGACGGGAACAGGAATTACCAATGGAAGCACGGGCACTTTTGATCCGGGTATTTCCGGAACAGGTAACTTCCAGGTAATCTATACCATTACCGGTTCCTGCGGAGATGCCGATACGATCAGTATTTCCGTTTCCCCTTTGATCGCTTCCACTATTAATCCTGGCGGTCCATTCTGTTCAAATGCGTCATCAACCACTTTAAGCGCAGCTAATACCGGTGGAACCTGGAGTGGTAACGGAATTACAAATACGGCAAACGGGACATTTGATCCAGCTACAGCCGGTGTTGGAAATCAAACCATCACTTACACTATAAGCGGAACCTGCGGAAGCACAAGTTCAGCTATTATTACTGTGAACGCGAGTGCCGATGCCACGATCAGCAATGCACCCGCGACACTTTGCTCCAATGCAGGCGCAGTTTCTTTAACCACTGCACAGGCTGGAGGAACATGGACAGGAACAGGAGTTAATTCTTCAGGCGTATTTGATCCTGCCATTGCAGGGAATGGCGCGCACCAGCTTATTTATACTATTAGTGGAGCTTGTGGCGATGCCGATACTGTCATGATCACGGTTAACAATTCATCCGGGCTCAGCTTTAATAACCTGTCCGTAGTATGCCGGACTGAAACGGTAACTTTCAATACTACGTCAGCAAGCTCCTGCAATACGCTCAGCTGGAATTTCGGTGATGGTAACACAGGAAGCGGATCTAATCCAAGCAACACTTATGATTCCGCCGGCGTATATACTGTTACTGCTGTATGTACCACGCTGCAAGGATGTGTTGATTCATTCAAAGTGAATAACGCAGTTACCGTAAATCCATTGCCCGATCCCTATTTTACAATTGACCTCTATGTTGTTGGCGTTAACGAACCTGTTACTTATACATCCTTATCTCCATCAGGCAATAGTATTCACTGGGATTTTGGAGATCCTGCCTCAGGACTGGCAGACAGTTCCAATTCTAATCCGGTTTCGCACAGTTACAGTACTACCGGTTTATATTGCACAAAGCTTGAGCTTAACTCCGTGACAACCGGGTGTTATAATTACAGCACGGGCTGTATAGAAGTGGCTGCCGATGGCACGGTGGTCATTCCGAACATTTTTACGCCGAACGGAGATAATCTGAATGACCTGTTTACTTTCAAAACGACGAGCGTGAAAAGTCTGAGCTGCTCAATTTTTGACCGCTGGGGTTTAAAAATGTACGATTGGGACGGCATTAACGGAGCCTGGGACGGCAAGGCGAAAAGCGGAAACAGGGCGCCTGACGGTGTTTATTATTACCTGGTGAAATATACCGACACCAAAGGCGATTCACGTGAAGTGAAGGGCTTTGTAACACTAATCAATTAACACCTGCTAACATCTTTTATAAGATCCCTCTTTCCAAAGCGAGAGGGATTTTTTATTTTTGTGCCATGTTTGAAGAATTTCGCGAAGCCATATTGATCATGATCTCTACGCCTATCTATGTGATCGTGATCGGCGCGGAAATTCTTTTCAGCCATATCCATGAACATGGTAATTATTCCAAAAAGGGAACCGTTGAGAACATTTACCTGATGTTGCTGAATATGGGATTGGATATTCTGATGCGCGGTCTATGCCTTCTTATTCTGAACTACTTTTTTCGCTTTCATTTTTTACACATCGGGAATAGTTACCTATACTGGATCACTTTACTCATCGCCCAGGATTTTCTATTTTACCTTCTGCATTACGTTGATCATTACTGCCGGTTCTTCTGGGCTGTACATGTTACGCACCACTCATCTGAGGAATTCAACCTTACCGTTGGATTCCGCTCTTCCGTATTTCAGCCGCTCTACCGCTTCATTTATTTCATACCTCTTTCTCTTAGCGGTTTTGAAGGTAAAGACATCATGTTTATTTATTCCGCCACCCAGATCTATGGCATTCTGATCCATACCAAATACATTCATAAACTCGGGCCATTGGAATGGTTCATGTCCACGCCCTCACACCACCGGGTCCACCATGGCTCAAACATTCCTTACCTCGACAAGAATATGGGAATGGTGTTCATTATCTGGGACCGTCTCTTCGGAACTTTTGCCGAAGAAAGAGAAGAAGTTCGTTATGGCTTAACAGAAAACATCAACACCAGGAATCCTGTAAAAGTCGTTTTCCATGAGTGGCAGGGAATTCTCCGGGATCTGAAAAAGTCTCCATCTTTCAAAGCAAAATTCATGTATGTATTTGGCCCACCGGGATGGAGCCACGACGGCAGCAAGAAAACTTCGGGCCAGCTCAGGAAAGAATATGGCATCGGGAACGAAGAAGCGTCTTCTGTTTCACTGCAAAAAGAAAATGCTGTTTAACCTGAACAGCAATGGCACGAACCCTATCCGACAAGCTCCGGATCTTTTCCAAAACAAGATTCTTTTATTATTTATCGGGCGCCCTGGTCTTGTGTATTTGGTTCCTCAATTGCCTGCCTTCGCCATTATTCAATGATCCTTACACGACCGTACTTCTCGATAAGAACGGGAAAGTGATCTCTGCAAAGATCGCGAGCGACAAGCAATGGCGGTTCCCGGAACAAAAGACCGTTCCCCGCAAATTTGCGCAATGCCTCATCGCATTTGAGGATAAGAATTTTTTCTCTCATCGTGGTGTAGACCCTTTCTCGATCTGCCGCGCATTTGTACAAAACATAAAAAAGAAAAGAACCGTAAGCGGAGGCAGCACAATAAGCATGCAGGTGATCCGCTTGTCGCGGAAAAACAAAAAAAGATCCTATTTCGAAAAAAGCATTGAGGTGCTGAAAGCATTTCGTCTTGAATTCAGCTATAGTAAATTTGAAATTCTTTCGCTTTATGCATCACACGCGCCCTTTGGCGGAAATATTGTAGGACTGGATGCCGCGTCCTGGAGATACTTCGGAAGAAGTCCGGGGCAACTATCCTGGGCCGAATGTGCAATGCTTGCGGTATTGCCGAATGCGCCTTCTCTTATTTACCCGGGTAAAAATCAAAGCAAGCTTAAGTTAAAACGAAACCGTCTGCTTGATAAACTTTATGCATTCGGTATTATTGACGCTGAAACCCTGCAACTTTCAAAACAGGAAGAGCTTCCACAACATTCTTATCCTATTCCGCAACAGGCTCCGCACCTGCTCAACCGTTATGTAAATAAATACGGCGAGGGGCAACGGATCGCGGGAACACTTGATGCTGATCTGCAGAGGCAGGTCAATGCCGTAACAATGAATCACCAGCGGTTTTTGAAAGCAAATGAGATCCACAATGCAGCAGTATTAGTTGCCGAAATAAATACCGGTAAAGTACTATGCTACCTTGGAAATACGCCGGCAATGAACAATGAGGACCACGGTAATGACGTCGATATCATCAACGCTCCGCGAAGCACGGGAAGTCTTTTGAAACCCTACCTGTATGCGAGTATGATGAATGAGGGAGAATTGCTTCCGAACATGCTGATCCAGGACATTCCCACACAGATCGGGGGATTTACTCCGCAAAATTTTAATCTGACTTACGACGGAGCTGTTCCTGCCAAGCGCGCCTTAGCCCGAAGCCTGAATATTCCCGCCGTAAAAATGCTTCAGCTTTATGGCCTGGAAAAATTTCATGCAAAGATCAAACAGCTCGGAATGACAACAATTACCCAGGCGCCAGGTCATTACGGCATGTCGATAATCCTTGGCGGATCGGAAGGCAAGCTTTGGGACATGGTAGGGATCTATGCTTCCATGGCGCGGACACTTAATCATTATAACAAATACAACTCACATTATTTTTCGAATGGCTTTAGGGAGCTGGATTACATCGCGGACAAAAAAGTAAAAGAGGAAGAAAAAAACATGCCCGGGAATTTAAGCGCCGCAGCCATCTGGCTCACTTTTGAAGCAATGGCCGAAGTGAGCCGGCCCGACATTGACGCTTCTTGGCGCAGGTTAGGGAGTGGACAAAAAATAGCGTGGAAAACGGGGACCAGCTTTGGTTTTCGGGATGGCTGGGCAATTGGGCTGACACCCGATTATGTCGTTGGGGTATGGGTCGGAAATGCCGATGGTGAAGGCCGTCCGGCACTCACAGGAATTTCAGCCGCGGCTCCTTTATTATTCGAAGTTTTTGGCTTACTTCCCAAGCGCTCACCCTGGTTCTCTCAGCCGCTGAAAGAAATGAAGCAGGTTAAAGTCTGCGCAAAAAGCGGTCACCGCGCTTCCGTAAATTGTCCGGAAACAAAAAAAGAATGGGTCCCGTCGCTAAGCGAAAAAACAATCGCCTGCCCTTACCACAAGATCATTCACCTGGATACTAAAGGAAAATTCAGGGTAAGCAGCGAATGTGAAAGCGTAAGCAATATGATCAGCAAAGCCTGGTTCATCCTGCCGCCAACCGTTGAATATTATTACAAGACAAAAAACCCGACTTACGTTTCGCTTCCTCCGTACAGACCCGGCTGCGCGGTTAGCGCCGGTAAAGCAATGGATATGATCTATCCAAAGAACGGGGCAAGGATCTACGTTCCCATAGATCTTAACTCGGAACAAAGCAAAGCTGTTTTTGAGCTTGCACACCGGAATCCGCAGGCGATCGTTTACTGGCACCTCGATGAGGTTTTTATCGGAAGCACGCAAAACATTCATCAAATGGGACTGAATCCTGCAAAGGGAAAACACCTGCTTACACTTGTTGATGAGCAGGGAGAAACATTAAGCCTTACCTTTGAGGTGCTAAGCGAAAAAAAGAACGAATAATGGAACCGGCCTCAATCGTACACCTGAGAAAAATTAAGGACCTCCTGCAAATTGAGCGCGACGAGGACCTCCTGCAATATAAAGAGCAATTTCTGAGAGCTGATGTTAACCAGCGGCGGACAAACGGACTTACCTGGTATCCTGTAACAATTAACAACAGCGAACTGAGCGTTGGCGAATACCTCCAGGTAGAAGTGGAACGCACCACATTTTTAAATCTTCCCCATCAATTCAGCTCAGGGAAAAATGTCTTGCTGTTCAGCAACAAGAATAACGAGATCCATGAGATTGGCGGAACCGTGCGCATGGTGAACAGGAACACCATGAAGATCCTGCTGAATACGGATGAATTGCCTGATTGGTGCTATGATGGCAAGCTGGGCGTGAACATGCAGTTCGACGACAACAGCTACAGCGAAATGAACCGGGCGCTTGATATCGTCATCAAAGCAAAAGAGAACCGCCTTTCTGAACTGAGAGAAATCATCCACGGAACAGAAGAGGCAAAGTTCGGGCTCATTAATGAAAACATTCTTATTCCTTCGCTTAATCTTTCGCAAAACAGGGCGGTTAGAAAAGCGCTTGCCGCAAGAGATATAGCGGTGATCCATGGTCCGCCCGGAACCGGGAAAACAACTACCCTGGTGCAGGCGATCCGGCTTACGCTTCAAAACGAAAAACAGGTACTGGTTTGTGCGCCTACCAATACAGCTGTCGACTTGTTGGTGGAAAAATTAACAGAGCAGGGAGTAAATGTATTGCGCTTAGGGCATCCTGCAAGAGTTTCGGATGCAACTCAAAAGACAACACTCGATGGACAAATGCAAAAACACGAGCATTTTAAGGATATTAAAAACTTAAGAAAGAACGCCGAAGAATATTTCAAAATGGCGGGCAAATATAAACGCGTATTTGGAAAGGAAGAAGCACAGCAGCGTACACTTTATTACACCGAAGCGAAGAATTGCATTAAAGAAGCAGTATTGCTCGAAGATTACATTACGGACAACCTGTTGCAAAACGCGCAGGTGATCGCCTGTACGCCGGTGGTATCCACATCGCGTTACCTGAGAGGGAAAAATTTTGATACCTTATTCTTTGATGAAGCTTCGCAGGCTCTTGAGCCAATGAGCTGGATCCCTATTCTCAAATGTAAACGGGTAATTTTATCAGGCGACCACTTCCAGCTTCCCCCGGTAGTAAAAAGTAAAATTGCAGAAGCTGGAGGACTTAAAGAAACTTTGTTCGAGCGCTGCATTAAAAAGCCGGGGCTCGCATCACTGCTCACGCTGCAGTACCGTATGCACAATCACATCATGAGTTTTTCAAATGCTCTTTTTTACAATAACGAACTTGAAGCGGATGCCAGTGTAAAAGACACTTTGCTGAGTTACAATGAAGAAGACCATCTCCTGAATAAATCAATTGAATTTATAGATACCGCCGGTTGCGGATTTGAGGAACAACTGAACCCGGAAAGCCTCAGTCTTGCCAATCCCGAAGAAGCTGCACTGATCTGGAAACATCTTGCACTTTTAACAGAGCAATATTTGCGTTCACATAACAAGACCGAATTCGACCTGAGCATTGGAATTATAGCTCCTTATAAAGAACAAACCGAATTATTGAAAGAGCAGTTCAACGAATTGATCACGAATGAGCAATTGAAGAAAAAGATCTCAGTTAAAACAATCGATGGTTTCCAGGGAGAAGAACGGGATATCATTTACATCAGCTTTGTGAGAAGCAACTCCAATTCAGAAATAGGATTTCTAAGCGATGTGAGGCGGACAAATGTTGCATTGACCCGTGCACGAAAGAAACTGATCATGATCGGTGATTCTGCAACGCTGGCCGCACATGAGTTCTACCGTAAGCTGATCGATTATTGCGAGAAAACCGGTGGTTACGGGACCGCCTGGGAATATATGGATCAATGAGAAAGGCATTACCCGCTACAAATGCAAAAAGCCCCGTCAGAATTAACCAACAGGGCCTTTCATTACGAAATTACAAAAAGATTATTTCTTCTCTTCAGTTGTAGTTGTAGTAGTTGCAGTTGAATCTGCAGGCATTGCAGTTGTGTCTGCAGGAGTAACCATTGCTGACATAGCAGCCATAGCTGAATCAGTTTTTGCTTTTAAATCAGCCTCCATTTTTGCTTTTTCTTCAGCAGAAGGTCCACAAGCAACTAAAGCTGTCATTGCAGCGATAGCAACCATTGATAATACTTTTTTCATTTTTGTTTAGTTTAAATTGGTTAATTCTGCCATTAATACCAGGGAGGCTAAGAACGTAACCCTCCACGAGTGAAAAAATTAAGAA
>JBJMLS010000005.1:0-6470 GCA_045805185.1 Bacteroidia bacterium
AAGAATACCTGAGGTTTTTAACGCTGCGCTTAAACTATTCAAATAACTTTACACTGGAAGCAGAAAATGCCCGACAAGCACTTATATGAATATGCCGTTATCCGCATTGTTCCCCTCGTAGAAAGGGAAGAATTCCTCAATTCGGGGATCATTCTTTTTTGCAAAAAAGCGGGCTACATCAATGTGCTCTTTCATTTGAATGCAGAAAAACTTCGCTGCTTTTGCAAAGAAATTGATGTGGAACAAGTGAGAACAAACCTGGAAGCTTTTAGAAAGATCGCTTTGGCCGAGCCGGGAAGCGGACCAGTCGCGGCCTTTGACCTGCCTTCCCGCTTCCGCTGGCTCACCGCGGTAAAAAGCGCGGTTATTCAAACTTCGAGGCCCCATCCGGGGCTATGTACCGATCTTGACGAGACAACGAGGCGCCTTTTTGAAGAACTGGTCCTGTAACAGGCCATGATTTAGGTAAAAACCTGACAGTCAAAATAGATAAATGCACTTTTTTTCTAAAAATCCATCCCTCCTATTGCCCGGATTACTTAATATCCCTACATTTGCAGCCCTTGTAAAAACCCTTTTATGGAATCTCAGGTACGCATATTTTCAGGCAATTCTACCAGGTACCTGGCGGAGAAGATCGCCAAAGCCTATGGTACCACTTTGGGTAACGTAAATGTGATCCGCTTCAGCGATGGGGAGATCCAGGTTTCCTTTGAAGAAAGCGTGCGTGGGAATACGGTTTTCCTTGTACAAAGCACCTTTCCTCCTGCCGAAAACCTAATGGAGCTGCTCCTGATGATCGATGCCGCAAAACGCGCCTCCGCTAAAGAAATTATTGCTGTGGTTCCTTATTTCGGCTATGCGCGGCAGGACCGCAAAGACCAGCCCCGGGTAGCTATTGGAGCCAAGCTGGTTGCAGATATGCTGCACGTTGCAGGAGCGACGCGGGTAATGACCATGGACCTGCACGCTGATCAGATCCAGGGATTCTTCGACGTTCCGGTTGATCACTTATACGCTTCCACCATCTTTATGCCTTATATCAAAGGACTGAATCTGCCAAAATTAACCATGGCGGCGCCGGATATGGGAGGAAGCAAAAGGGCCAACGCTTATGCAAAACATTTGAAATGCGATATTGTGATCTGCTACAAACAGCGTACAAAAGCCAATGTGGTGGATCATATCACTGCTATTGGCGAGATCGAAGGAAGAGATATCATGCTGGTGGATGACCTGGTGGATACCGGTGGCACACTCTGCAAAGCGGCAGACATGATGATGGAAAGAGGCGCCGCAAGCGTAAGGGCGATCTGTACCCATCCCCTGCTTTCAGGAAAAGCTTATGAAAATATTGAGAACTCTAAAATAACCGAATTGATTGTTACCGATACCATACCTTTAAAACAGGAAAGTCCAAAGGTAAGGGTAGTAAGTGTGGCAGAACTGTTCGCGCGTGTGATACGCAATGTGCATAGCTACGAGTCGATCAGCTCGCATTTTATAGTGTAGCTCTCCTGCTAAAGGAGAATCAAGCGGAGTTCATTCAGTGATGAAGAAACAGGAATAAGAATTTAGAATAACCCGTATAAAAAAATAAACGGTGGAACAGGAAGTAAGCGGGGCTTCCGGGGTCACCAACAAAAAAACAAAACAAATGAAAACTGTATCGTTGAGCGGTTCGCTAAGGGCGAACGTAGGGAGTAAAGATGCGGCCGAACTAAGAGCTAAAGGCATGGTGCCTTGCGTACTTTACGGCGGAGCGGAGCAAATCCATTTTTACACTGACACCCGTAATTTTAAAGACATTATTTTCACCCCAAATGTGAGCCTGGTGGAGATCGATGTTGACGGAAAAAAATATCCTTCTATTCTCCAGGAAGCACAGTACCACAAGATCAACGATCGCCTGATCCATGCTGATTTCTTATTGGTATCAGATGATAAGCCGGTAACAATGGAGATCCCGGTAAAACCTGTTGGCACCTCTGAAGGTGTAAGAGCGGGCGGTAAATTAATGATCAAATTACGCAAGCTGCGTGTAAGAGGTCTGGCGAAGAACCTGCCTGATACCATCGATCTCAGCATCGAGAACCTCGGTATTGGAAAGTCGATTGCTGTGGGCGATATTAAAATGGAAGGCGTTGAGTTCCTGAACAAGAAAGATGTTACTGTAATATCAGTGAACGTTACGCGTGCAGTTGCAGCTGATGCAGTTGAAGAGAAAAAAGCGGCCGCACCTGCAACTACTGCAGCAGCTCCTGCTAAAAAATAATCCACCTGTCCTAAAGTTTCAGTGGAGATCCAAACTTAAATTAGAGTCCCGCCAAATGGTGGGACTTTTCATTTATTACCTTGCCTTAATTTAGGTTAAACAGCCTGAAATGATGTAAATACCAGCAATTTAATTCGTAATTTTGTGCTGGTTTTGCGGCTTATAAGCCAGTGAAATCAAAAATTAAAAACGGGAAAAGAAGTGAATATTGAAGTAATTAAATCGAAGCTGCACCGCGTTACCATAACAGAGGCGGATATCGATTATATTGGCAGCGTAACGATAGACGAGGACCTGATGGATGCCGCAAACCTTATCGAGAACGAGAAGGTCGACATTTACAATTACCGCAACGGCGAACGGTTCCACACGTATGTGATCAAGGGCGAGCGCGGCTCCGGGGTAGTTTGTCTTAACGGACCGGCATCCCTCAGAGTAAAGGTTGGAGATGAGGTGATCATTGTTTCCTATGCCTCCATGGATTTTGAAAAAGCCAAAAGCTTTAAACCCTGGGTTGTTTTCCCCGACAGCAAAACCAACTCCCTAAAAAAATAATTTTGAACAAGAAGCTCAAATCAACACTCCAGTACACTGTTCTGTTTGGTTTAGTTATCGTTCTATTGTGGTGGATGCTTCGCGGCATGGCCGATAAGAAAGAAGAGATCATCCGTTCTTTTCAGCAGGCAAATTATTTCTGGGTAGGAATCTCGGTGATCGTCGCAGGCATCAGCCACTTCATCCGCGCTTACCGCTGGAAATACCTGCTCGAGCCCCTGGGTTATCACCCGCGTACAAAAAATTCTCTTGCCGCAGTGCTGGTCGGCTACCTCGTCAATTACATTATTCCCCGGGCTGGCGAACTATCGCGCTGCACTGCCATCACCAAATATGAAAAAGTTCCTTTCCAGGTGGCATTGGGTACGGTGATCACTGAACGCATTGTAGATTTCGCATTACTGATCCTTGTATTTCTACTGACTTTGCTCTTTCAGTTCAAAGAGCTGATCGGGCTCACGGATAAATACATTCTCACTCCCATGCAGGAGAAATTTGCCAAACTTGGCGACCATCCCGCACTAATGGTCCTTCTTCTCGTTTCAATTGCAGGCGCGGTCATAGGATTTTTTCTGTTCCGGAAAAAAATACGTTCAATGCTCACCGGGAAGTTCGGCAATCTCATCAAAGGTTTTGCCGATGGCATCAGCTCTATCCGGAAAATGAAAAATCCCGGAGCTTTTATTCTGCAAAGCGTTTTGATCTGGGCAATGTATTTCTTTGCTTTATATTTCTGCTTTTTCGCTTTGAAAGAAACTTCACAGCTCGGGCTTAAAGAGTGCCTCACTATTTTACTGTTCGGAACATTCGGAGTTATATTTACTCCCGGCGGTCTGGGCGCATATCACCTGATCGTGATGAATATTCTTTTTTACTATGGAATCAATGAAACTACAGGTTTTGCTTTTGCCTGGCTCGCATGGGGATCGCAATTTATTTTTATTCTTATTGCCGGACCAATCAGCCTCATCGCTTTACCTTTGATGAATAAAAAAACAAATGAGCCAGCTTGATATTATCCACTCAAAGATCATGTCCAGGGAGCAGCTAAAAAGACAGGTTGCTTACTGGAAATTCAATGATAAGAAAATCGTTTTTACCAATGGCTGCTTTGACATTCTTCACCTGGGCCATGTGGATTACCTCGCCAAAGCACGTGACCTCGGAGGTGTTCTTATACTCGGCTTAAATACCGACGCTTCGGTTCAGCGCCAGGGAAAAGGAGCCAACCGTCCGATCGTTGATGAGCATTCCCGCTCCGTATTGACGGCTTCGCTTCGTTTTGTTGACGCGGTGATCCTCTTCGATGAAGACACGCCTTATGAGCTTATAAAATTCATTCAACCCGATGTGCTGGTTAAAGGAAATGATTACAAAGCAGAGGAGATCGTAGGCTACGATGTGGTAAAGGCTAATGGAGGAGAAGTAAGAACCATTCCATTGGTTGAGGGTTATTCTACTTCAGCGATTGTGGCGAAGATCAGGAAGGATTAAGTAAATCCTTATGGTAACCGTTAATATTTTATCAAAACTTGAGATCTTGTATTCCTGCATTTACCTTAACTTCAAATCTGATTTAAATTAAGGTGAACCCACTAAAAAAACTGGCCGGACAAACTGCAATTTATGGTTTAAGCACCATACTTCCGCGTTTTCTGAATTACCTGCTGGTCCCACTGCTCACCTACATATTCAACCGCCCGGTAGATTACGGGATCAATACCGAGATCTACGCCTACATCTCCTTTGTTAATATCATTTTTACTTATGGCATGGAAACCGCTTTCTTCAACTTTGCCAGCAAAGCCGAGAATAAAGATACGGTCTACAGCACCGCACTGATCTCTGTTCTCGGATCCACGCTTTCATTATCGCTCATCTTACTTCTTTTTTCAGGAAGAATAGCCGGCCTCATGGGATATGAGGATCATGTCAACTATATCACCTGGTCAATTTTCATTATTGCAACGGATGCGCTTATGGCAATTCCTTTTGCCCGACTCAGACTGGCTAACCGTGCCAAGCGATTCGCTTTTATTAAATTAATGAACGTATTCATTAACGTGTTTTTGAATGTATTTTATTTTGTGATCTGCAAGCAGGCCTATGAAGAAAACATCATGTCTTCCCAGGATTCTTTTCTTGCAAACCTTTATAATCCGCATATAGGCATCGGCTATGCTTTTCTCGCCAACCTCATCGCCAATCTTATTTGCCTTTTGCTGTTAGGAAAAGAATTCACAGGTATTCCTTATACATTTGACAAAGCGCTTTGGAAGAAAATGATGTCGTATGCCCTTCCGCTTTTAATTGTGGGTCTGGCAGGAATGATCAATGAAACTTTTGACAGGATCATCTTAAAATATCTTTTACCCGAAGGCATAGGACAAGCTGAGGTTGGAATTTACGGCGCTTGTTATAAGATCTCTATCCTGATGACCATGTTCATACAGGCTTTCAAATTTGCAGCCGAGCCTTTTTTCTTCAGCAATGTAAAGAATGAGGATTCACAGCGCATCAATGCCCTGGTGATGAAATATTTCGCTATCGGCTGTTCCTTTCTTTTCCTCGCGACAATGATGAATATCAGTTGGATCCAGCATTTTATCAGCGCGCCCTATCGCGTGGGCATACATGTCGTTCCTATCCTTCTTCTTGCCAACTTATTCCTTGGGATTTATTACAACCTCTCCATCTGGTTCAAACTAACTGGTCAGACGCGATACGGCGCTTACATTACGATCGTGGGAGCTATCGTTACACTCGCTATTAATTTTACTTTTATTCCGCGTTTCAGCTATACCGCTTCGGCATGGGCCACTTTTTTTTCGTATGGGATAATGATGGTGCTCTCGTACTACCTTGGAAAAAAACACTATCCCGTAAAGTACAACCTGCGTAATTTTTTCTTTTTCTTTACTTTCGCCGTCCTGTTCTATTTTATTTCACTTCTCTACAAAGATAAAATTGGCTATTGGCCGGAACTCGTGATCAATAATTCACTTGTATTGATCTATTGCTGGCTGTTCTACAAACTCGAATTACCTAATCTAAGAAAAGTAACATAAATGGAAATCAAAATTGTAAACCAGGGTAAGCATACCCTACCTCATTACGCAACCGGTTTCTCCGCGGGCATGGACCTTCGCGCGAACACCGAAGCTCCCATCGAATTGAAACCTTTACAACGTATTCTGGTGCCAACCGGTATCTTCATTGAATTGCCTTCAGGATACGAGGCGCAAATCCGTCCACGAAGCGGTCTTGCATTTAAGAATGGCATTACCGTACTGAATTCACCGGGTACAATCGATGCCGATTACCGTGGCGAAGTTAAGGTCCTACTCGTAAATTTATCGGACACCGCTTTTATGATCAACGATGGAGAGCGCATTGCCCAAATGATCATCGCAAAACACGAAACCGCAAGCTGGAAGCAAGTGGATAGCCTCGAAGAAAGCGAAAGAGGTGCAGGAGGGTTTGGGAGTACGGGGAAGAAGTAGTGAGTAGTGAGTAATGAGTAGTGAGTAATGAGTAATGAGTAATGAGTAATGAGTAATGAGTAATGAGTAATTAAAAAAATTTATAATTCTATAATTGAAATGAAAACAGTCGACAATTTTAATTTTTCAGGTAAGCG
>JBJMLS010000006.1:0-19440 GCA_045805185.1 Bacteroidia bacterium
AATACGACCACTATTTACCATGTTGCCATCTGAATCCATAATTATTCCGCCCCCACCAGCAGATAAGGGGAACTCTACCTGTCCCTGAATGCTGTTAATTGTAATTCCACAGTTCCACCTATATTCTGTTTTGTTTTCTATTTGAGCCTTTATTGTGTGTAAGGTGAATAATGCTAAGGTCAGTAAAAATGATTTCATGATATTATTAATTTATTCATCGTAAATCTATAACAATAAAACAGCCCTGCCAATTATTTAGCTTGTTGCATTAAATAAAAATTCCCACTGCAATTGCAGTGAGAATGGTTTAGCCACGAATTTCACGAAATTACGCCAATGGAACAGGTGCGCCGATCAAAAAACAACATTATATCAAACTCATCCATTAGTTTGATTTGCATCATTCGCGGCTCAATTTTCTACTTCACCACACTCACCCTGATCCCTTCCGAATGACTGGTAAACTCCGGCGCATACATGCATTGAATAGTAGTAATGCCGTTGCTGAAGTTTCCGTAATGGCTCACCACCAAAGGATATTCAAAAACAAAAGTTCCTTTGTTCAGGTAAGAGAAAAAGAAATTGGTGCTGGCATCTCTGGTGCTTTCGTAATAACCGAGACCGTCCTGCCATTTGTAGCCGCTGAACACATTGCTGGGTTCGAAACAGGCCGCACGCATGTCCTTCATGTGTACGTACTGCATGTCGCGGTCAACGCGCAATTCAATACGGACCTTTACTTTATCGCCGGGTTTTAATTTGGTGGCGGCTGTTATCGGTTCTATTACGGGACCGGCTGCTGTGTTCTTCTGCAGGAATAATTTCTTGTTCAGCTTCAATGGCGTTTCATGCGGCGTGATCTTGTCGAGCTGCTCAAAGTATTGCCAGTATACCGCACCCCAGCTTACGCCTTCGTCCTTCTTCACTACTTTTACTTTGCCCATCTCCGGGTTGATGTCGCTTCCCATCCAGGTCTTTTTGAAATAACCGGTGCCAGATTCTGTTTTGATCGTTGGATCTGTTTTCGGATCGATCTTTATCGCTCCAACACTGATCTCCACATTCGGTTCCGTGGCCAGCCAATCGGTACCGCGCAGCAATAAGGCATACACGGCTTCTGTGGTTGCCTTGGTGCTTTGCCAGTTCTGCGTCTGCTTGCTTTTCAGCAGCCAGGTCTTCAGGTCATCCACCGCGGCTTTGTCATTTGTAATTTCATCAAAGGCTTCGATCAATAAAGCCTGGCTCTCGATCGGAGCTTCGTACCAGTAAAAGCCGCTGTAATTTTCTTTCCAGTACATGCCCATCTCTTCGCTCACCAGCGCATTTTCTTTTAAAGATTTTAAAATGTCCTTCGGCGTTTTCTTGTCCTCATTGCGGTTCAGCGCCAGTGCGATCATTCCCTGCATGTACCTGCTGTTGCTCAGCCAGTACTTTTGTTCCTGCGCCTTGAAGTAATTGAAGGCGGTCTTGTTCCGGTTGTCGAGCGCGATGTCGTTGAAATAGCTCCGCGCGTACATGTATTGGATGTGCATGTAGCCCAGGTGATTTTCCTTTTCGTAATTCTTGTTCCATTTCTTAATGTATTCGTAATCTTCGCGCATGCGTTCATCACAATACTTTACCGCTTTGTAAAGCATGTTCCACATTTTGCTGTCCTTGCGCACATTCTCCACTCCGAGCTTATCCAAATGTCCCATGCCGGTTACAATGTGCTGTGTGATGTACCAATCGTCCGGTCCGCCTTCGAACCAGGACCAGCCGCCGTTGCTTACCTGGTTCTTTTGTAACTTGACCATGGCGCGGGTAAGTTCGTTGCTCATCTTATTCAGATCGAATAAAAGCGCGATGCGGTTCTTGCGCTGGCTCTCATCTTTGGCGTCCATCACCCAGGGAGTTTCTTCCAGCAACAATGATTTTAATTCCTGGTTCTTTTGCAGGTTGGAAAGGAAAGCATCGGGGTCCTTCATTTTCCAGGCATCGAACACTTGTTTGATCTTCGGTTTGGAATTTACGATGTGTGAGGCAAGACTGTTCGCGTAATAGCGGGAAAAAGTCTGCTCGTTACATTCATAAGGATATTCCATCAGGTAAGGCAGGCTTTGCACCGCGTACCAGGCGGGATTAGCGGTGAACTCCAGTGTGTACTGATGGTTTCGCAAGGTGGTTGAGTTATTATTCTGGCTGATGAATTTCGCGAAGTTAAATTCTTTTGTCTGTTTGCTGCGGATCGGCAGAGGCATACTTTCTGTAACCAGCATGCGATTCGTAAGTACCGGCAGCGCCATTTCCTCACCGTCGCTGAAGTTTGAGGCTTTGGCCACCACTTTATAGGTAACTGCTTGGATCCCTTCAGGAATACTGATGTCCCAGTTGAGCGCGGCGCTTTGTCCCTTAGCTGTTGCAAAAGTTTGCTGTGGTGTTTTATTCCCGAATTCCGTGTTCAGTTGTTTATTTGTAAGCGCGTCGAATAACATCAGCTCTGCGGTTCCGTTCAGTGCCTTGTCGCTGAGGTTCGAGATCTTTGCGGAGAAGGTCATTTTATCATTTTCCCTCAGGAAGCGCGGCGCATTGGGCTGCACCATCAGTTCTTTTTGTGTGACAAGCTCTTTTTGAATTTGACCGAACTTCAGGTCTTTTGTATGTGCGAGGCCCATGATCTTCCATTTTGTCAGTGATTCCGGAACAGTGAACTTCACTACGACCTCACCTTTCTCATTGGTTTGCAGGTCAGGAAAAAAGAAAGCGGTCTCATTAAAATTGCTTCTCGCTTTTACGTCGCTCATATCGGCAGGCGGTGTGGTTGCAAGGGACCGATCTTTTCCTTCCCCGCCTTTACCGCCTTGCTTAGTTTGATCTTCCAGGTTCTTATCCGAGCCTGTATTTGCCGTCTGACTTACAACGCCGCCGGTACTTTTCGATTTAGGAAGAGATTCTTTTGAAACCTCGTTCTCCGATTTTTTCAGCAGATCCACTTCACCGTCCATTGCTTTTTCTTCCGTTACTGACATGTTCGCTGCTGCCGGCATATTCATGTCGTCTCCCTCATAACGGTAATAATTGTTGGAATAAAAATACAAACCGAAATAATTCATCCTGTCGTAATAGCGGTAAGGCGCATAATGGTTATCGTTGAGGTAAATCGAATATTCGTAGGAGCTAACCTGCTGACCGATATTGCTTCCCCAATACAGGGAAGAATAATAACTGTTGTAAATATTGAAGTACCAGCTATTGCTTTTGAAGGCATCAAGTGAAGCATCGTACATGGTGGCAAGCAGCTCAGCCGTTTCCTTCTCTCCTTTTTTATTCTTAATGATCATTTTCCATTCTTCGGGCTGACCGGGCTGTAATTTATTACGGAAGGTTTCGAAGGAAATGTCCAGCTCTTTGTTCGTGTACGGAACAGTGATCACGGAAGAGTGATTGAAGAAGCGGTTGTATTTTACGAAGGCAATATGGTAGGCGAAGTTCCCGCGGTGCTGTTCTTCAATGGCGATCTCCACCGCTTTCATGCTTACGGGCTTGAATACTTTGGTAACTAATTTTTTATCGTGTTCCACCTCGAAAAGGTAATTGATGTCTTTTACAGCAGAAGCTTGTATGAAAGATGCTTTCTCTCCCGGCTCGCCGCTTGATTTTAGAGGATTGAACCAATCGAGTTCCTGTTCGGGGATGGTATTTTCCTCACTGGAATACAAGGTGAAGTAACGGATGTCTTTTACTTCTTCCCCGTTCTTGTCCTTACAGATCCCTTCTATGAGGTAAATGCCCGGGGCTTGTGTTTTAAGTACACTCAGATCGGCTTCTTTTTTCTTTTCAGTGTCAAAAACGATCTCTCCTACTTTTGTGCCGCGCTGCCATTTGTACTGGTTGGTCTCATCTTCATACAGGTCATAAGGGAAGAGCTTGTAATATTCTTCTTTACTCATGATGTGTTTATCAGGCTGCTCCCATAAGCGCGAACGGAAAACCTTATCAGGCTGTTTCAGTTTGTATATGCTCACGGTTCCTTTGGCAAATTCATCCACGCCATTGAGGTTCGCTGTAGTGATCTTCAAAGGCTTTATCGCGGACTTCTCGATCTTATCATCGACGTCGAGGGATAAGCTGATCATTTTATATCCAACGGAGACATAAGTCTGCGAGCTGTGTGTCTCACCGTTGATGTCGGTAACATCCGCCATTACCGTATACGAATAGGTGGGGCCGTCTTTTTTGGAGACCGTAGGATCCGGGAGCGCAGTGAAATTGATAACGAAACCGCCGGTGTCATTCGTGAGTACAATGCCATTAGTGATCTCCACCTGCGTATTCTGCGGGTAATACCAGCGGTACCAATACCACCAGTAAGGATAAGTGATGTTGCGCACCACGCGGTATTTTACTTCAGCGCCATCAACATTATTTCCTGCGTAGGCCAGGGCTTTTCCTTCCGCCTTCACTTCATCGCCGATCTTAAAGCTTCCTTTTACAGGATTGAACATTACTTCAAATTTCGGACGTTTGTATTCTTCCACGGAAATGTATGCTGTGCCGTAACCATCGGTGATGTGCATGTTTCCATTGAGCACTCCCATGGGCGCGGTAAAGGTTCCATTCACGGTTCCGTATTCGTTGGTCGTGAGCTGCAGGTCGGATACTTTCTGGTAATTCACATCGTAGAAGGTAACGGTAACAGGTTCATTTATTCTCAGCTTATTGTTCTTTCCATCCGTGCTCAGGCAAATGGCTTTGAAGTAAACTGTTTGTCCCGGACGGTAGATCGCCCTGTCGGTGAAAAAGAAAGTGCGGTTGCTGGTGTTGCTGTAGTCGTAAGGCTTGTAACTGTAGAAGGTGGTCTCGGAGTGAAGGTAATCTTCTCCTTTTGAAAATTCTACGTAAAAGTTATTACTGTATGTGGAAGTGGTCGGCGGGACATTGAAGAAGCCATTCTCATCTGTGGTGTAGGTCCCACCTTTCTCGTGTACATATTTTCGCGAGTCATAATCGTAACGGTCGATCCATACCTGCGCTTTTACGCCGGGCATCATTTTTCCTTCCTGGCGCTGCGTTACATAAAAATCATAGCTGCCGTCGTTTTGCCTGCGGCTGATGTAGGCAATATCGCTGATCCAGCAGTTGGCATAAGCGATCACCTGTTTGTCGTAAGAGAAGTCCGCCGAGGTTCCTGCAACAATTACGTAGTAACCGTGACCCAGCTCCGGGATCTTTACTTCTACATTGTGCAGGTTGTAATCTCCGTCATCAGGCAGGCTGTATTCAAAGGTCTTGTCCGCTTTCATTGCCTGGTATTTTTTCGCCAGCTTATCACCCCAATAAGTACTGCGCAGGTCCCTGTCTTTTTCATAGGTGGTTTTGATCACCTTGAAATAGATCTTAGAGAAATTCCTGTAACTGATCAGGGAACGGAAGGGTTTGCCAGGTTCATTCACATGCTCAATGGAAAAATTGATGGACTTGAATTTAATGTTGTCGATGAGGGTAAGACAGCTCAGCGCTCCGAATGAAGTGGGAAATTTTTTTGTGGCGGCTTCGGCGATCTCCAAAGCTTTTTTACGGTACCATTTTAAGTCATCGCCCTGTAAGGCTTTGTATTTTGACCCGATGCTGTTGTGCCACTCCGCGATCCTGTACATGGCCTCGGTGGAAGAAGGATTCTCCTTGAATTTATCGGCAATGTGGTAAAGTGATTTAAGGTACACGCTGTCTTTAAGTTCATTTACGGAATTGAGGTGAACGAATTGCAGGCGCTCCAGTTCCACATCTATGAGTGCTTCCGGACTTTTATCATCGGCATGAAAATTACTCAGGTCCTGGAGAAGGCTGATCGCATAATATTTGAGGTTGAGGGAATCTACCGGTTTTTTGATCATTGCCCTGTTGAATTCCGTATAAGGCTTCAGGAAGATCTCATCGTTCAGGTTAAACTGGTTCCCGGGACGGTTCAGGTCGGCCTCTGTACTTTTAAAAAAATCGATGGCGCGGTGAGCCAGGAAGTCGTACAGTGTCGGACGGAATTCCCGGGTTTCGTTAGTGCCTTTGACCATGATTTCTTCGTATATGTCCAGCTTCGTGCGCTTGAGGCTGTCTGTATTTTGCAGGGAGGCCATGTAGTTTTTAATGCATTCATCCACCAGGTGGCTCAGGTCCCAGGTGGAAACGTCATCATTTTTAAAATTCACCGTAGCGGTCCGGTTCAGGAATTTCCAGCGGTTATTCTGGTAATATTGCCAGTAGGCGTCTGCGAGTACACTTTGTACAACCGGGCGGATAGGATATTTGGCGCCTTCTGCTTCCTTGCTGAGATTATCAATGGATTTTTCCAGGGAAAACTCTTCTTTGTAAGCCTCAAAGCGCATCCGGTACAAAATGGATTTTACAAACTGGGCGGCGTTATTCTCTGCTTTTGCTTTCGCGTATATTTTTTCGATCAGCTCAAGGGCGGATTTGGTAAGTCCCTTATTGGCCAGTGAATCCACGCGTTTCCATTCCTTTTCGTATGTGCTTCCTTTTTCAAACACCAGCTCAGGCTGAGCTGGAGGCTTTGTGTAAGTGTTGCTTAAGAATCCAACTGAAATGACCACGGAAGCGAGCAGGATAAATGCCGTGGTAACTGTTTTTTTGATGCGCATAAATTTTAGTTTGAATTCAGATGTGCTTTAGCAGAAATTTCCACAAAAGGTAGGAAAAATTCTGTAAGCGGCTGGGAATAAAAAAGCCCCGTCCGTTTAGGGACAGGGCTCCTTAAATTTCTTATCCTCGTCAGGAAAGGTCCACTACATCAAGCACCACTAATATGGAATAGATAATATAACCGATAAAGGTGAGGTGCAGAAGCAGCGTTAGCCAGAAGTTGAGGGTTACCTTTTTACCATCGTGCAGGTAAACAGGGATCAGGCAGATGAATGGAAAGAAGCAAAGAATGATCATGATCACAATATTGAGATCAGATTCGTTCCTGCCGGCTTTCATTGCTTTTTTATGCTTCTGGTGCTGCATGGATAATTTGCTTACATTTTTATGAGGCGCAGCGATGGCCTTGTCGGTACGCTTGTTCAGGCTGTGTTCCGGATTGGCGGGAACAATTGAAGGAAGCGCGCTTTTTTGAAGGCTGGCGGTCATTACCGGATCATTTTTCTTTTCAGGAAGCATTTTAACGGGAACACTTGCTATTGTTGCTTCATTGTCTCCGCTAGTGTGAACTTTGTGTTCTTTGACCTTATTTTTACTGCTTTTATGGCTAACATAGAATCCCTGGTTATAATGGCGCTTCATAAGCTCCACAGAATTCTTACAGGAAAAAAGGCTCAATGCTAAAATACAGCTTATGGATAATTTAAGTAGTCCTTTCATATAAGTTATTTGTTTAATTTTATGCTTCAAATATATCAAATAAACTGCTCAACAAATTACACGATAACGTTTTTATTGTGTCAGAAAAAAATATAATGAGGCTATTGTTTCTTCTGTTCCTTCTTCCGGTTTATGCCTTTTCCTTCGGTTCCATTAGTGGTACAGACACCAATAAGATCGATAATTCGGGAAAAAAACAGGGATTCTGGAAGGAAAAAATAGAGAATAGGACCTGGTACGGAAATTATAAAGATGATAAAAAAGAAGGTACCTGGCTAAGCTATCACAATTCCTGGATGGTAAGTCAATCGATGAGTTATTGCGGAAACAAGAAAAATGGCCCTGCGCTTAAGATCGATAATGCCGGGGTATGTTTTTATGAAACGGCTTATCTTAATGACTCCATTGAAGGAATCGAACGAACTTTTTTTGTCGGCGGTAAGTTGAAAAGTACGGCGATCTATGCAGGGGGAAAACTTAACGGGACCAAGAAGATCTACTACATAAATGGAAAACTTCAGGAAGAACAAAGATTTAATAAAGGGCTGAAGAACGGAAGAAGTTCCTGGTACTATGAAGACGGAACGCTGAACACAGAAATTGATTATGTGAACGGACAGATAAATGGCAAGCTCATCGTCTATTTTACGAATGGTGTCAAAAATAACGAAACGGATTATGTAAATAACGAGCCTGAGGGAGAATATACGGAGTATTTTGAAAAGGGGACCATAAAGACCAAAGGCTTTTACAAGTCAGGGAAGAAAGAAGGGGAGTGGAAGGAATTTGATGAGAGTGGGAAGCTCGTGAAAAAGGAAAGATACAAAGCGGGCACCCTCAGGAAGTAAAGTCTTCCGGACGTCAGCCTTCCATTACAAAATTTACTTTTAGCTTATGAAAAAAATACTTATTCTTTTGGGCGTTCTTGTTTTTTCATCCTGCGCGACTACGGTTACGGAGGAAAAAGCGAAAACAGAGGCAAAGCAGCCGGAGATTCAAAAATTATCCTGGCTCCTTGGCAATTGGGAAAATCTTTCACCGGAGGGAAATTCCTACGAACGCTGGAAAAAGATCAGCGATACACAATACGGTGGAATCGGTTTTGTAATGGTAAATACCGACACTGTGTTTTTTGAAAGGCTCCAAATTGAGGAAAGAAGCGACGGCTTGTACTACATTCCGATTGTAAAGGATCAGAATAATTCGGAACCCGTTCCCTTCAAACTGACCGCATCTGCCAATGGTGTTTTTTTATTTGAAAACCCAGGCCATGATTTCCCGCAAAAAATACGCTATAAGCAGGTTAACGCCGATTCAGTTTATGCTGAGATCTCGGGAATGCAGAATGGAAAGGAGCGGGTGGTGAAGTTCCCGATGAGAAGAAGTCCTGGCTAATTTACAGGAGGACAATTTAATATGCGATAAGCTGGAACTTAAGTCATTATAGTGACGGCGGATGGAAGTATTGCGGTCTTACATAATTACGGTATATTTGAATTAGATCCCTGAGATACATTTTGTATCTCGGTTGAGTTATATTCAATGACAACAAGCGCTGATAACCTACGTGAGGCATTCTTTGATAAAGCGCAGGAATCCCTTGCGATCTTCGATAAGGATCTCAATTTTATTGATGTCAATCAGGCGCTGGTCAATTCGCTTAACCTTACAAAAGAAGAGATAGTAGGAAAAAATGTCCGGGAATTGAGTCCGGGCATTGAGAAAACTGAGCGTTATCAATCCTACCTTGAAGTGATCCGAACCGGAAACCCAGTTGTCCTGGATGAGGTAAGAATGCATCCCAGCCTGGGAAACTTTGTATCGCGGATCAGTATCTTTAAAGTTGGGGAAGGACTCGGATTATCAGCAGTAAATATTACGGATCTGAATGACGCGACAGAGGAGCTGGAAACGTTTATATACAGGTCCTCACATGATATGCGGGCGCCTATCGCGAGTATCCTGGGCCTCATCAATGTGGCCGACAGCGACATGAAGGACATTGCTACTGCCAGGAATTATTTTACTATCATTAAGCAGCAGGCCGAACGCCTGGACGGTATCTTGCAAAGACTTGTTGAAACAACAAGAATACGGCAGAATGAAAAGATCCTGCATTTGATCGATTTTCAACAGTTGATCCAGGATACCCTGAAGTCCTTTGCCTTTGCAAAAGGATTTAAGGAGATCAGGATCGAGCAGGATATTGCTTTGACGAAAAAATTCTATAGCGACAAGTCACTCCTCATTTCGCTGTTTCAAAACCTGATCGATAATGCTATCAAATACAAAAAAGAAAATTATGCCGGGGCTTTTTTAAAAATAAGCGTCACTGATGAAGATAAAGGGGTGAAAATTATTTTTGCGGACAATGGAATAGGGATAGCGGATGATCTGCAAAAAAAGGTATTCAATATGTTTTTCCGGGCAACCGACCAGGCAAGCGGAAGCGGGCTTGGACTTTATACCGTAAAGCATTGCATCCGAAAGCTGGGAGGTCACATTTCAATGGACAGCACAGAGAACATCGGAACAATATTCACGATTTACCTGCCGGGAGAGAAGTTAGAAAGAAGAGAAGAATAAGGTTGTAGAGATGTAGAATGTTATGGGAGTTGAAAAGATCTCAATAGATATTCAGTTTTTTGGGTTAGGCAATGGCGTATCGGCTTAATGAAAGGTTTAACCTCTTCCGGTTTTGTAATACTGATGTTCTTCCTGATACTTTAGGATACTATTGTCACTATATCTTTTCAATTCGAATAGTATACTCTCAAGAATTCGCGTTCTGAGATCCTCCCTGAAGGGCTTGCCACGAAAACACTCTTTCCCGAGTCTTTAAGATATATACAGGCCATCACTGTTCGTGATCCACATCTGCATCCAAGCCTGAAGGGCTTGAAAACGAGTAAGAACCTTGCCGCATCGCCTTATCTCCCAAGCCTGAAGGGCTTGAATATAACTTCCTTTGCTAACTTGATTTCCTATTTTCATCGAAATGTATAATGTTTTTATTCAGTTTTTATAATTAGATGCGATTTTGTTAAAACATTTTGTAAATTGTCAGGATGAATTAAAATTGAATAAATGAGCACTTACACTCAAATAATTTACCAGATCGTTTTCGGAACCAAAGGCCGGGAAAGAACCTTAACCAAGGACAAGCGTGATGAGCTTTATAAATACATTTGGGGTGTATTGGCTAATAAAAATTGTCACTTATACCGGATTGGTGGAGTCGAGGATCACATTCATATATTAACGGATCTTCATCCTGCAATTACACTGGCTTCCCTGGTAAAGGATATTAAACTATCCAGTTCATTATACATCAAGACTAATCAGTTGTTTTCTAATTTCAAAGGTTGGCAGGAAGGTTACGGAGCGTTTACGTATTCAATAAGGGAAAAAGATATGTTGATCAATTATATTAAGAATCAGGAAGAACATCATAAGAAAAGATCTTTCAGGGAGGAATATATTGATCTGTTAACGGAACATAATATAACTTTCGAGGAAAAATACTTGTTGTAGTATTCAACCCCTTCAGGGTTGTCGGATGATACGGTTTTGAATTAATGAGAAATTCAACCCTTTCAGGGTTGTACTGAAAATAGCGAACATAATGGGTAACATCACCAAGCTTTCCTCAAGCTGCAGGGCCTGACTATAAGTCACACCGCTAAATCTCCCAAACCTAAAGGGTGTATCGCATAACCGCGCTAACCTTCGACAATCATAGTAACAGGGCCAGGTAATAATGTGATAATGTTCTCCTCATCAGGTCTAAAGGGTTTAACGACATTGTATACTTTAACCATATCCGAAAATTGATCTAAGGTTAATATTTTCAAGCCTGAAGATTGTATCGTATACCAGTCCAATTCTGGCGACCAGACCGGGTAAATGATACGATAATATTTCTTTTCATCAGGTCCGAAGAGCTTGGACATAAGTAACCCCTTCAGGTATATTGTTCCCAAGCCTGAAGGGCTTGAATGTAAAAATATTCTGACTCTGGCCCTAACGTTTTACTATGCATAATTTATTCCGACCAAATTTTCACTAAATTGCAGTACTAAATTAAATTCAAATGCAATCAAAAGCAAGCACTGTAAAAGAATATATCGATGAGCTTCCCGATGACAGAAAGCAAGCCATGTCGGAGCTAAGAAAAGTCATTAATAAAAACCTTCCAAAAGGATTTAAGGAAGTGATGAGTTACGGAATGATCGGTTATGTTGTGCCTCATTCTATCTACAAGAATGGATATCACTGCGATCCCAAATTACCTTTGCCTTTTATGAATATTGCTTCGCAAAAGAATTTTATTGCTGTTTACCACATGGGTATTTATGGCAGTAAAAAGTTGCTTGACTGGTTCACTGCGGAATATGCAAAACAGAGCGCTGCAAAGCTGGACATGGGAAAAGGATGCATCCGCTTCAAAAAACCGGAGCAGATCCCTTTCAAATTGATCGGGGAGCTTGCTTCTAAAATGACCCCCGCTGATTGGATAGCAGCGTATGAAAAAGGTCTGAAAAGGTAATCGTTCTATGCCTGAAGTAAAATTCACCACTTATATTGATAAGCTGAAGCACCTTGTGGGAATGCATTACCTGCTGATCCCGGCCAGAGTAGTAAAAAAGCTGGGTGGAAAATTCAGCATGCGTTTGCTCTGTACTGTTAACGGCAAACTCACTTTCCAGGCAGGACTTGTTGCACTTGGAGACGGCGATGCATACATCAGCATTAATGCGAAGCGCATGAAAGAGATCGGTGTGAAAACCGGCGATGAGGTTAAGGTCGCCTTAAAAGAAGATAAAAGCGAGTACGGAATGGAGGTTCCTGCTGAGTTGAATGAGCTATTGAAGCAGGACGACGAAGGAATGCGCCGTTTTAAAATGCTCAGCCCGGGAAAACAACGTTACATCATACATTATGTCTCTACGGTGAAAAGCTCAAACAAACGATTGGAACGTGCGGTTCTTCTTATTACAAATCTAAAAAGAGCTCCTGAAGGAAAAGAAACATTCAGGCAAATGTTAGGGATGGAGTGATTTGAGAATTGATCAATTTGAAGATTTAAAATCAGGGATGCCAAAATTAAAGGTTCTAAAAAGATGGAGTAATTACAATCCTCAAATCAACACATTTTCAAATTACTTCCCGTATTTCACCATGTAATGTAATCCAACGCTTTCCTTACGCATCCGGGCGTGCTTAATGATCAGGTACCCGATACAGATTACGTTCCTCAATTCACAAAGCTTAGGTGAGACAATTGTTTTTTCGTAAAGGGTCTCGTTCTCCTTATAGAGGATCTCCAACCTGTCGAAGGCGCGCTGCAGGCGTAATTCTGAGCGCACGATCCCTACGTAATTGCTCATGATCGCCTGAACCTCCCGCAGACTTTGTATAATGAGGATCATTTCCTCCGGGTGATCGGTTCCTTCAGCGTTCCAGTCGGGGATCTTCTCTTCAAAAGAACTCTGCTCCTTAGCTGCAATGGAGTGAATAGCTGCACGGTGCGCATATACAACGGCTTCCAATAAGGAATTACTTGCTAAACGATTGGCGCCATGTAAGCCGGTACAGGAACATTCGCCGATCGCGTAAAGATCCTGAATGGTGGATCTGCCATTCGTATCCACAATTATTCCGCCGCAAAGGTAATGCGCTGCCGGAACCACAGGGATCATGTGCGCAAAGGGATCGATGCCGATCTCCATGCATTTCCTGTATATGTTCGGAAAGTGTTCTATGAATCCTTTACGGTCGAGGTGCCTGCAATCCAGGAAAACAAAATCCTCACCGCGCATTTTCATCTCGTTATCAATGGCTCGGGCGACAATATCGCGTGGAGCAAGCGATTTACGCTCATCGTATTTCTGCATAAACTCCTTACCGTCGATCGTTCTCAGTACGGCGCCAAAACCGCGTATGGCCTCGGTGATCAGAAAGCTGGGATTCTCGCCGGGATTATAAAGCGAGGTTGGGTGAAACTGCATGAACTCCATGTCTTTTACATGCCCTTTCGCGCGGTAAACCATGGCAATGCCGTCACCGGTGGCGATTTTAGGATTGGTCGTTGTAGCGTACACATGTCCTGCCCCGCCTGTTGCCATTATGGTAATTTTCGCCAGTATGGTTTCAATAACATTGGTTTTTGTATTCAATACATAAGCGCCATAACACCTGATCCCCGGAGTTTTTGAGGTAACTATCTCTCCCAGGTGATGCTGGGTAATGATATCTATGGCAAAGTGATGGTCAAGTATTTTAATATTCCTGTGCTCGCGCACTTTTGCAAGCAGGGCGCGCTCAATTTCTTTGCCTGTTACATCTTTGTAATGAAGAATGCGGTGATCGGAATGGCCCCCCTCCTTTGCGAGATCATATTCCCCGCTCTGTTTTTTATCGAAGTTCGCGCCGATTTCAATGAGTTCTTTTACGCGCAGGGTACCCTCGGTGACTACCATGCGCACTACTTCTTCGTTACATAGTCCGGCTCCCGCGTTCAGGGTATCTGCAATGTGCTTTTCGTGCGTATCGCCTTCGTACATTACCGCGGCAATTCCTCCCTGCGCGTATTTGGTATTTGATTCGTCCTCGTTACTTTTGGTAATGATGAATACCTGGCCCTGGTCCGCAACTTTCAATGCGTAACTCAGTCCGGCTATGCCTGAACCCAAAACGAGAAAATCAACTTTTTGCCTCATCCTATTTTATGCTGAAGGGTTAAACCCATAATTTGGGTTAAAAAGCCCGCGCATGGCGGATTAATCTTTACCTTTGCACTGCAAAATAACAAAATTACTTTGAAATGGAACCGCAAAAAATTCCTTATACCATATACGCTGAAGGTACGCCTAATCCTGAGTCGATGAAGTTCGTTGCCAATAAGATTTTATTGGCTGAAGGCGCTACTGCCGAATACAGAAACATTGCAGAAACAGGCGGAGCCCCTCTTCCGCAAAAAATATTTGAATTTCCCTTCACGAAACAGGTATTTATCTCCGCGAATTATATTACCCTTACCAAGCATGCTTTTGTAAGCTGGGACGAGATCCTGATGGAGGTCCGTGTGTTCCTTACAGAATACCTGAATGCAGGGAAACCGGTGATACTCGAAGCTCCGAAGAAGGACGTTGCGGTAGATAATACCTTTAGCACGACCACAACTGTTTTTACCGAACATTCCGCTCCAAAAGATGAAGTGGAGGCAAAGATCGTTGAGGTACTGGAGCAATATATTCGTCCGGCCGTGGAGCAGGATGGCGGCCTGATCACGTTTAAGTCCTTTGAAGAAGGTGTGGTTACCGTACAAATGAAGGGGGCCTGCAGCGGTTGCCCAAGCAGTACGGTTACATTGAAAGCCGGGATCGAAGGCTTATTGAAGCGCCTGTTGCCGGATGTGGTGAAGGAAGTAGTGAGTGAAGCGGTTTAATTTCCCGTTTTAAAATTGCAGGCTGAACACTGTGCCTCCATTCTCTTCCGACTGTACCTTAATATTCCCTTTGTGCAGGAGCATGATCTGCTTGCACAAGCTTAATCCTATTCCGCTTCCGTTTTTCTTGGTGCTGAAAAAAGGAATGAAGATCTTTTCCATTACATCAGCCGGAATTCCACAGCCATTATCCTTGATCTTAATAATTACTTTACCCGCGCTTACATCGCCGGATAATGTGATTTTTGGATCTTCATGGTCCTTCACCGCGTCCATGGCGTTTAACAACAGGTTGATCAATACCTGTTCCAAAAGGTCCGGATCGGCTTCCACGGAAAGAAAAGGATCTTTAAGAATGATCTCCAGGCTGATCTTCTTTTTTTCTATGCTGGGCTGAAGCAATTGCTGGACATGTTCGAATAACTCAATCACCATTACCCTGCTCACATTTGCCTTTGTGATCTTGCTCAGGTTGCGATAGGTTTCCGTAAAGCGAAGCAAGCTTTCGCTTCTTTTCTTAATGGTGTTGATCCCCATTTCAATATCGTTCAACGCTTCCTGGGGCGGACGTTCCTGTCCCGCGCTTTCCTGGATCCGGTTCTTCAATGTGTCTGCGAGAGAAGAAATAGGAGCCACAGAATTCATGATCTCATGCGTCATTACGCTCAGCAATTTCTGCCAGGCCCTGGATTCTGTTTCATCCAGCGCTTCATTGATATTCTGGAAAGCGATGAGTTTGTATTTTTTTTCATCGGTTTGAAAAGTTGTTGCCGATAATAATACTTTCAGGCTGCTTTTGTCTTTTTGCAAGGTGCTGATCAGGCTACCGCCGGGTGAAAGATCCACGACCTGATCGTAGAGCTCATTGTTTCTTTTCTGCAGGGAGTGAATGGTTTTTAAATAGGGGATCTGCAGCATTGCTTTTAACGACTCGTTCATCCAGAGTATATCGCCGCTGCTCACTTCATAAGAGAGGATCCCGGTGTCAACAATTTCAAGGATGGTCTTCAAATAAAGATATTGTGTTTCCTTTTCTTTGCTGATGACCTTGAACGTAGAGTTAATTTCATTGAACCCTGTACGGAAGGGTTGCAATTCTGGCGGCGCCTGCTTTACATTGAAATGCCTCGAAAAATCGCGGTAATGTACGGACTCCACGAACTGCTCAATTTCCAGCTGCGCTTTCTTATGGTAATTGAAATAATCAAAGAATTGAAAGACAATTACCGGAACAAGAATGACAACGGGAAGGTACCAGCCCTTTACAAGAGAGAAGGCGAGTGCGCAAAAAGTAAAAAATGCGAGCACGGAACGAATTAAAATACTCCAGCCGTAGCGTCTAGATTTCATATTTACTTATCCTCCTGTAAAGTGCGGTCCGTGTAATGCCCAGTTCTTTCGCCGCCTTACTGATATTGCCCTTGTTCTTTTCAATAACGCGCAATATGGTCTGCTTTTCAATCGCGCTTAAGCGGGTATCCGGATTTTCTTTTCCTGAACTTTCAACTTTCGCTTCAATTGGAGAAAAAATAAGATCGCCTGCCTGAAGCATTTCCGTATCAGCCATGATGACCGCGCGCTCGATAATATATTGCAGCTCTCTTACATTCCCCGGATAATGGTATAATTTTAATTTTTGAATCGCTTTATCGTCGAAGTGGACATTAGGCTTAAAATATTTTTTACCATATACTCCTGCGAAGTGCTCTGCAAGAATGAGAATATCTTCTTCGCGTTCGCGCAAAGGAGGAACGATTATTTCCACGGTATTGATCCGGTAGATAAGATCTTTCCGGAACCTGGTTTCATTTGCAAGCTCGCTCAGGGGAAGATTGGTTGCGCAGATCAGGCGAATATCTATAGGCTTTGCTTCATTGGTTCCCAGCCTTATAACCTGCCTGTTCTGCAATACAGTCAGTAATTTTGCCTGCTGTTGTAAGGAAATGTTTCCGATCTCATCCAGGAATAAAGTTCCTTTGTCCGCCGCTTCAAAACGTCCTTCCCTGTCTTCGCGCGCATCCGTAAATGAACCTTTTTTATGGCCGAACAATTCGCTTTCAAATAAGCTTTCGGTAAGCGCGCCAACATCTACCTTCACATAGGCTCGTCCTGCCCGCAACGAGCGCTGGTGAATTGCCTTTGCGATCAGATCCTTTCCTGTTCCATTTTCACCCAGGATCAGAATATTGGCATCGGTCGGGGCGATCCTTTCAATTTTAATAAAGATCTGGCGCATCGCCTCACTTTCACCAAGCAGTTCGTTCTCACCAGGAACTGATCTTTTTCCTGAGTTCCTGTTCAGTTCTTTTTTCCTGAGGATATCCCGAAGGGTTTCGATCAGCTTTTGATTATTCCAGGGCTTGACAATAAAATCATCTGCGCCTTTTTTCAGGGAGCGAATGGCAAGATCGATGTCGGCATAAGCGGTGATCATGATGACCGGAAGGGAAGGTCTTAATTCTTTCACGCGTTCCAGCCAGTAGATCCCTTCATTGCCGGTATTAATGGAGGCATTGAAATTCATATCCAGCAGGATCAGATCAAATGCGTGCTTATTAAGCAATGCTTTAAGGTTCTCAGGATTTTTTTCCGTGATTACTTCAGCAACTTCCTTCTTCAATAAGAGCTCAATAGCGGTAAGCACGTCTTTGTCATCATCCACTACCAATATGCTTGCGTTCTTCAGGCTCACGGTTATTTTTTGCGAACTATAAATATACCGGAAATGTAAATAGCTGGTAAAAATGAATGTTAACATCCGGACAAAAAAATGTGTATCAAAACCGGACACCTGATGTCCGCTTTCAGGCAGTTTTATTTCATGAATTAAACTTAAACAATTCATTTCCAGTTTATACGGCTATTGGCACACATTTGACAGGTCCCGCGCAGATTAAACAATTGTGCACGGTATAAAATGTATGGCTCGCTTTGATTTTTTAAATCCGCAATAAAACCAGATAGTTCGCGTATTGTGGCTTCTGCTGTCGAATTGCGGTTAAATTTGTACAAGGGGGGAATCGGAGCTGTTGTGCATTTTATGCCAGTGTTCAATAAAAATTAATCTTTAGGTATGGATCGGGTAATTGAAAAAAAGAAGTGGACAAAAAAGAAGCTCTTAACTATTGGTGCAATTGCAGGACTGTCCCTGCTGATCTTCGGGAGCTTGTATTTTACCTCCGGCGGATCAAAATTGAATGTGAATGCTGAGCGCCTGACAATAAGCGAAGTGAAGAAGGGCTCATTCAGGGAATTCATACCTGTTAATGGAATTGTGCTCCCGGTAACCACCATTTACCTGGACGCAACTGAAGGCGGGAGGGTAGAGGAAAAATTTGTTGAGGACGGAGCCATGCTTAAAAAAGGGGATCCCATAGTGAGATTGGCGAATACTGATCTTGAGCTCAGTCTTGCGAACCAGGAAACACAAGTGTTCAATCTTTTGACACAAATGCAGATCTCAAGAAATGCGGCCCAGCAAAATACGATCATGAAGCTGAACCAGGGAACGGATGTGGAGAATGGCTTAAAAGAAGCGGAACGGATCTATAAAGTGAACAAGCAATTGTACGATCAGCAGGCGATCTCCATGCAGGAATTCAAACAGGCGGAAAACAATTACAATTATTACCTGAAGAAAAAAACCTTGACCGAGCAGATCCTCAACCAGGATTCCATCTCTACGAAACAGGAAATGAACCAGGCAAAAGAATCATACAAAAGAACGCAGCAGGCCTTAATGATCATGCGCAAAAAAGTGGAGGACCTTGTGGTGCGGTCTCCTATTGATGGTCAGCTGACTTCTTTCGATATTGAGATCGGGCAGAATAAAAATAAAGGCGAGCGTCTCGGTCAGATTGATGTGCTCAGCGGTTACAAGGTGAGGGTTGACATAGACGAGCATTATATTTCCAGGATCTATACCGGCCTGATCGGTGAATTTACATTCAATAACGCGACCTACAAATTGAAGATCCATAAAGTATACACGCAGGTCACCAATGGGAAATTCCAGGTAGACATGAAGTTCGAAGAGGAGCCGCCGAAAGGGATCCGTCGCGGGCAAACCCTGCAGATCCGCTTAGCGCTGAGTGATGAAACAGAAGCCTTGCTCTTACCCAAGGGAGGATTTTACCAGCAGACGGGAGGTAACTGGATCTTTAAAGTGGAAGATGACGGTTCCAAGGCATATAAGGTGGACATCCAGTTGGGAAGACAAAACCCGGAATACTACGAGATCCTTCAGGGATTAAAAGTAGGGGATAAGGTGATCACCTCCGGCTATGACAATTACGAGAACACGCAGGAACTGGTACTTAAGCAAAATGAATAATTCAGCTCTATAAAAAATATAAATAAATAATCATGATAAAAATCCAGGGATTAGAAAAGATCTACCGTACCGAAGAAGTAGAAACCGTTGCCTTGAACAAGATCTCCTTTGAGATCAACGAAGGGGAATTTGTAGCAATTATGGGTCCTTCAGGCTGCGGCAAGTCTACCCTTCTGAATATTGTCGGATTGCTCGACGACTTTGATGAAGGCAGCTTTATGTTCAATAGCATCGAAGTGTCCAAATTCAACGAAAGAAAAAGAGCCGAAGTACGCAAGCACAATATCGGTTTCGTGTTCCAGAG
>JBJMLS010000007.1:0-8985 GCA_045805185.1 Bacteroidia bacterium
CTGATAGGTAAAGGCGATATTGTTAGAGCAGGCAGGATTACCGGGACTCAGGCTATCGGCGGTCAATAAGTGTTTTAAGGCAAGATCGAATTGCCCTGACATTCCATACAGATTTCCCAGGTCGTTGTGTCCTTTAAGAAGATCAGGCTTAAGGGCGACTGATCTTTCAAGGGCAGAAATGGCTTCACTGGTTCTTCCCGCTGCTCCAAGGGACCAACCGTAATTGCTCCAGGCATCAAAGCTTTCGGGTTCCAACTCGGTTGCTTTCTTCAGATCCGGAATCGCAGCGCCATAATTTCCCAGATGATTATAAGCGATGCCCCTGTTATGATAAGCTATTGCAGCATCCTCATGCTTTTCAATAACATCGCTGAACAGGCTAATGCTGTTCTGCCACACCTGAGAGCGTGCATGGACAGCAAATGCGTAAAGTAGAATAATCGCAAGAAGTCCTGCTTTAAGACCCCCGGGACTGACTCTTTTATTTTCCATTATTCTATTCAGCATACAAGCGAGGGCCAGGAACAATCCGAGGCAGGGAAGATAGACATAACGGTCAGCCGCTACTGTATAATTATTGGGGATGATCTGTAAAACCGGGAGCATGGAGAGCACAAAAACGAGAAAGCCTGCTTTTATAAGAGGGGAGGACCTTCTGCTGAAAAAGACGAGCCAGCATAAAGACCCTGTAATTACAGGGGAAATGAGGTAAGCAAAAGGCAGCAATTTTCCGCTTTTCGCTGCATACGGATATACCACTGACAAATTAAATGGCGCGAGAATCTTAAAAAGGTAAAAATTCAATCCGTAAAAAGGCACCAGGAATTTATCAAAGCCAGTGTAGCCGGCATGAAAGGATCCTCTGTGCGAAGTATCCATAAAGCGGAGAGAAATGTAAAGGAAGATCAGGGAAACCATAGCAAAAGGAAGGTAATACAAACTGTTTTTCAGCAGGGGCAATTTGCCGTAAAAGTGATCATAAAGTATGATCATGGCAGGAAATGTAATGGCCATTGGCTTTGAGAAGCAGGAAAGAATAAAACAGATCAGGCTGACAAATAAAAATGATGATTTATTTTTCTGACGGTACCTGTGCCAGGCAAAAAAAGCCAGCAAATAAAAAAAGGAATAAAGCAGGTCCTTGCGCTCGGTTACCCAAGCTACGGATTCAACATGCAGGGGGTGAAGAGCGAACAATGCAGTGATGAGGAAAGGATAGAAGAGCTTTTTGCTCATGCTTTTTACCAGGAAAAAGACGAGCAATACGTTCAGGAGATGCCAGAACAGATTCATTAAGTGAAAGCCCCTTGGATCTATTCCAAAAAGTGCGTTATCGATCCCGAAACTTAAGAAGACCATTGGAACGAACAGGTCGGTTGTCTTGTGTGTAAAGTAAAACGTAATGTTATCTGATTTCAGGTTTTTTATCAGCACATTTCCGGTGACATAATCGGGGTCATCGTAAGTGATAAAATCCGCCTTCCCGACAGGCCAAAAGGCAAACAAAGTCAGCAATACTAAACTGGCTAGCAATAATTTACGATTTTTCTGCAGGAAGCTTTCAAGCATGGGTGCTAAATTAACAATTATGTCTCTTACTTTAACGTTATAGCTGCGGAGCATCAATAAAATCACTACATTTGCTACTCTTCAAAAAAAATTTCATGAGAATAAAACTTTACGCGCTTTTCTTTCTTATTTCAACCTTATCCCTGAAAGCCCAGGATGGTTGGGTGATATCCGATACATTGGGTCTTACCTCGCTGAATAACACAGCTACTTCAAACCTGATCACATTCGGCCCGAATATATATGCAACCACCGGAAATTTTTCTGTGCGTTTGCATACTTCTTCTTCCGGGAACCCCGGCTCATGGAGCATGTCCAATACTTCGGGGCAGCCTTGCTGCGGCCAGTTCACACATGAAAAGGTTGGAAAGACGCTTGACGGCGGAGGGTACTTGTATCTTGGGGGCTGGTATGGACCCAATACCGACGGGCAGGTGTATTCTTCTTCCGACGGACAAAACTGGAATTTATACCTGAATACGCACCTGAATTCCATTAAAGATATAAAAGCATACAAAGGAAATGGTGCAACGGATTCTACTTACATTGTTGCGGGCAGCGAAGTATGGAAAGGCGCCATTGATGCCAATGATCCATACAACGGCTCCAACTCATGGAGAGTGACCTGTAATTTTGATTCTGTAATGGGTATCGCGCCGGGTTCATCCTTTTCAAGTTCTGCAATACACGCAGGAAAACTGTATTACGGCCTGACCAAGGGCACAAGTACTTCGGCGCAAATGGTTCAAACAAGCGATGGCTTAAGTTATTCCCTTGATACCTTATTCAGAACAGCCGCAGGATATGATACTTTTAATGAATCAGTAAGTGCGATGTCTTCTTTTGGCGGTTATCTCTATGTTGCTTTCGCCAATTCAACCAATGGGGCACAGCTCCTGCGAACCAATGATGATATCACCTGGCAGCTCGTAAGATCTTATCCCGGTTATTTCCAGGTTACGGATTTTGCCGTAACAGGAGGAACCATGTATATTGCTCTTGAGAATAATTCGCTTTCTTCGCCAGGTATGATCGAACGGACAACTGACGGTGTAACTTACACTGTTTCTTCTCCGGATCTTTTTGGTGTGCCGGGAAATTACGGAGGTTTGGGCAGGTTTACTGTTTTCAATAATCATTTGTATTATGGTTCAGAATATTCCGGCGGCGGCGGTTTTAAAATTAGTTCGGGCTCAACTTCCGGATTCGGTGGCGGACATGCAGGGCAGATCTGGCGCTTATGCCTTTCGGGTCCGGCTCCTGTTATAACTTTCGGTAACAATAATGCAGTGGATTGTATCGGGGCAAATTTAAATGTGAATGTTACTTCCACTCATTCTACTTATTCATGGAGCAATGGAAGTACTTCAGCCAATGGGCCAGTGTCGGTTCCGGGAAATTACCAGCTGACTGTTTCCGACGCGAACGGTTGTTTCAATTCTGCAGGATTTAGTGTGACCGGGCTTACTCCCCCGAATGCTCCCTATGTAACTCAAAATATGCAGGCCTGTAAAGGTTCAACAGTGGTACTAACTCCTTCGGACCCTTCTATTGATGTATTGGCGCTAAACACAACCGGAAATGCTTACGAATACGCTAACACGGGCGATCTAACTTCCCAGCTTATTCCAACGGATTCACTTACGGAGACTATCGAGTTCTGGGTAAAACCCTTCGGTCAGGGTGTAATGCTAAGCGAAGTAAACGATCAATCGCAGTCAAGCTGGAGCGATAGTCAGGCTGAACTGGTTGGCGGAGATAGTTTACTGGTGAGGGTATGGAACGGGCCAATTATTAATCTTGGACATCTTAATTATGGAACCTGGTATCACGTGGCTTACCGTTATACGAGAATTGATTCTACCTTTTCTGCATTTCTGAACGGAGCTCTCGTAGCTTCCATTGATTCGGTAGGAAGACAATCAGCCATTCAATATGGTCAGTCAACAATGTATCTGTTAGGTCAATACTGTTCACAGAATCTGGGTTCAGGCGCTGCATTCCCAGGCCAATTCCGTGAATTCCGCTACTGGACCGTTGGAAGAACCAATTCAGAGATCTCATCGAATATGAATACCAATTTTGCACCAGGAACTCCGGGACTTGCTGCTTATTATAAATTCAACCAGGGTAGCGGTTCAATTGCTGTTGATTCCAGCGGGAATAACCTCAATGGAAATATTTATCCTAATGCGTCCCTGGTAACCCCTCCTGTGTCTTTCACATGGAGCCCTTCCACCTTCCTGAGCGGAACAAGCGGTACAGTGAACTGTACTCCTGATTCAACAATTACCTATACACTTACTTCCAACGGTCCAAACGGTTGCACTTCTACCTTTGATTACGAGGTTTACGTTGCTAAAATAAATTTTGCATCAACAAGCCCAAGGATCTGTTCACCGGATACAATAACAACTCTTGAAGTAATAGCTGAAGTACTTGACAGTATCATGTGGACGCCAACAACGTTCCTGACGGATTCCACTTCATCCTATATACAGGTTTATCCTCCTTCAACAACAGTTTACCATGTTTCAGGAGTGGATGGCATTTGTCATATCAGTGATTCTGTAAAGGTGCTTGTCGGACCAGGAATAAGCGGCGCAGTGCTCGGGCCGACAACAAATGTGTGCCTGGGCGATCAGCTCAACCTTGTAGCCACACCAAGCGGTGGAACTGCACCTTATACATTTACCTGGGTCAAGGCATGGGTGAATGATCCGCCATTTACAGGTACTGTCTTCAACACCGGTAATATCAACACGACATTTTCGGTATCTGTGAACGTTTATATTGTCGATTCGATCGGATGTTCTTACGGCTTTAATTATCAGCCGCTCAACGTTATTTCTTTAACTGATCTTACAGGTAATATAACCAAACAGACGGGCGGCCTGGTAACTTCCGGAAATGTTTACCTGTTCAAGCACCAGCCCGGCAGCGCGGCATTTGATTCCATATTGCCGGTAGCATCGATCAGCGCGACAGGGGATTATATTTATACTTCGCTGGCTAACGGTGATTACTTAATTAAGGCCATCGCAGATACGCTTCTTTATCCGGATTCCTGGAGCACGTATTATGGTAACGATTATATCTGGGATTCATCGCTGATCTACCACCATGGTTGCGCCCAGATCGACACGGCGAACATCGAGGTGATCGAAGTTGTTCCTATGATAGGTAATGGAGCGATCTCAGGATACGTTCTGGAAGGTCCGGGCTTTGGACAGAAATTGATCGGTGGTCCGGGACACGTTATGGTTCCGGGAGGTCCGATCCGCGGCGTTGATGTGAAGCTGGGCAAGAACCCCGGCGGAGGAGCTGCAGCAAGAACCTTTACCGATTCAACAGGCTACTACGAATTTGATAATGTGGACCAGGGCACTTACAGGATCTATGTTGACATTCCCAACCTTCCTATGGATTCCACACGGCAGGTTGCTATTACCGCTCAGGATACAAGTGTTCATAACGATTATTTCGTTGATTCCAGCAAAGTGTATGTGTTAGATACCGCCGCAGTAGTCGGAATTTATTCGAGCAGTATAAAGAACTCCGAAAACTTCAGCATTTATCCCAACCCGGCAAAAGGATTGGCAAACCTGAGCTATGAACTTGCCGATAATGCACAGGTAACGATAGAAGTATACACTACCATCGGTGAGAAGATCGCCGGTATTTATAGCGGAAGGCAACAGCCGGGCAAATTCAGCTGTCCGCTCGATGTGCGGGCGCTGAATATGAAAGGCGGCGTTTATATTATAAGCTTACGAACCAACAATAAAGTTTCCACACAACGAGTCGTTGTTATAGAATAATGAAACTGAAAACCGTCTTTAAGGCGGTTTTCTTTTTTTAAAAAGAATGTTTGCGATTGAGCTTAACTCAATAAGAGAATTTAATCTTTCCTGAAGTCAGACGACCTGTCACTAACAAAAGATCACCAGGGAAAGGGTTATCCGGTCACTATAACTGAAGGGAAGACGCTCTTTTATTTTGAGAATTCCTTCACCGTTAAAGAATCCGCATATTCAAAATAGAACCTTCCTTTGTCAACTCTTGCATTTGCAATGGAGGTATCGGGCACAGGCATTTTATATTCGCTCAGCAGTTTTGTTTGATAGGCATTCAATTGCTTATCCTTATAATAAAAGATCTCTTCGTCTTTCAGCTGGAAGGATCTTAAATTCTTCAGCGTAATGGTTTTGTAATAGGTTCCGTAAATATCGAAAACCAATATTCCGTCTGCCGGATTGTTAAGGTAAACATAGCCATTGTATTCAAGAAGGTAGTTCGGGTGCAATTCAGTGCCGAGGATGCGGTTCAGGTTTCCTGTGCTCACTATTTTATTCAGGCTTTCATCCAGTCTTACTAACTCAGCATTCTGGCGGTTATAGAACCATAATCCGTTATTAAAAGAGGTGGAAGCTAGGTCGCTTTGCTCAAGGCTGAGCTGTTCCAGGGCAATACCTTCTCCATTCTCACTGAGCTGTGAATCGAGCAGCACTACTTTAGCAAAGTCTTTGTAGAACACAAGTACGCGTAAAGGATTGGAAGCATCAACCGAAGTTATTTTTCCGAGTTTTTTATTGCTGTAGATCTTCAGCAGATCGCCATTCGTATTGTACTTGCGGATCTCATCAGCTTTTACAGTGTATATGTTCCCGATATTATCGCTGGTGAAGAAGTCGGATCTTGTTTTGATCGTAAAAAGCGCTTTCCATCCATCAGCAGTGAAAGAAACACAGATCAATAAGATCGCTATGGCTGAAATAAAATGCTTCATATTAAGTAACGGTTCATCAATGCAATTCGTATGCCTCTTACAGATTAAGGTAAGGCATTAACCCGTGAAGTCCGCCCTCACGACCGAAGCCGCTTTCCTTATATCCCCCGAAAGGAGAAGTAGGATCAAATTTGTTGTATGTATTGGCCCAGATAACGCCTGCGCGCAGCTTCCCGGTAAGGTTGAATATCTTCGAGCCTTTATCGGTCCATACGCCGGCAGATAAACCATAAGGGATGTTATTCGCTTTTTCAATGACTTCTTCGATGGTACGAAAGGTCTGTATGGTCAAAACCGGTCCAAAGATCTCTTCCTGAACCACGCGGTGTGACTGAGAGGTGTTCAGGAAGAGCGTTGGCTTACAGAAGAAGCCTTTTGAGGGAATACTGCAGGAGCTCTGGTAAAAATCAGCGCCTTCGTTTTTTCCTATCCTGATGTATTCATTGATCTTCATCAATTGCTCCTTTGAATTGATCGCGCCGATATCCGTATTCTTATCCAATGGATCACCTACAATAAGAGTTTCCATTCTGTCCTTTAATTTGCGGATCACTGTATCAGCAATACTTTCCTGTATAAATAAGCGTGAGCCGGCGCAACACACATGTCCCTGATTAAAGAAGATCCCGTTCACTATTCCCTCTACAGCCTGGTCGATAGGTGCATCTTCAAAAATGATATTGGCCGCTTTTCCACCCAGCTCCAGGGTTACTTTTTTGCCCGTGCCTGCAATTGATTTCTGGATGAGCTTACCTACATCGGTACTACCCGTAAATGCAACTTTGGCTACATTCGGATGATTAACGATGGCTGCTCCTGTTTTTCCAAATCCTGTGACAATATTTATAACACCTTCGGGCAGGCCGCTCTCCTGGATGATCTCTGCAAGCTTTAAGGCGGTGAGGGGAGTGCTTTCAGCAGGTTTTAACACTACGGTGTTTCCTGTAGCGAGCGCGGGCGCGATCTTCCAGGCAGCCATGAGCAATGGAAAATTCCAGGGAATGATCTGTCCGGCAACACCAAGGGATTGAGGATTACGGTTGGGAAAAGCATATTCCAGCTTATCGGCCCATCCTGCGTAATAAAAAAAATGGTTAGCCGCCAAAGGAACATCTACATCACGACTTTCACGGATGGGTTTTCCGCCGTCCATGCTCTCGATCACAGAAAATTCCCGTGCGCGTTCCTGGATCATCCGCGCGATCCGAAAAATATATTTCGCGCGTTCTTTTCCTGGCATTCTTTTCCAGACTTTATCGTAGGCATTTTTCGCCGCTGTAACGGCAAGGTTTACATCTTTCTCATCGGCTTCTGCAATATCTGCCAGTTTCTCTTCTGTAGAAGGTGAAATGGTTTCGAAATATTTTCCTTTGCCCGGCTTGACAAATTTTCCGTTGATGAAAAGTTCGTATTTCTTGTTTAAGCGAATATGGTCCCTGGCTTCAGGAGCAGGAGCGTATGTCCAGTCGAATTCTTTTTTTGTCTCAGATTTCATTAGTTGAAACGGTTTTTTATAATGATATTTTTAGCCGCAGATTTACAGATTTTTGTAGATAATGTAGTATTAAGTCGATTGATTTATTAGTTACGGTGTGACTTTAATTCTTTGGATATTTGCATTAATCCTTACTAATATAATCCGCGGAATAATAAACCCCATGCGCTTCTTTTTCCAATTGTAAAAGAATATCGTTCGCCAGGCTGCTCGCCCCGAACCTGAACCATTCATTACTCATCCATTTGGGCCCAAGCGTTTCGTAAAGCATGACCAGGTATTGCAGCGCGCTTTTCGAAGTAGAAATTCCCCCTGCGGGTTTCATCCCTACCATCTTATTTGTTCTAGTGTAATGATCTTTTATTGCCTGTAGCATTACCAATGTAACCGGCATGGTGGCAGCCGGTGAAATTTTGCCGGTTGAGGTCTTGATGAAGTCGGCGCCTGCATAAATGGCAATATCACTCGCCCTGCGCACATTATCCAGGGTGGAAAGCTCCCCTGTTTCAAAGATCACTTTCAACCGCGCTTTTCCGCAGACCTCTTTTATCTTTGCGATCTCGTCAAAAACAAAATTATAGTTTCCCTTTAAAAACTCTCCGCGGCTGATCACCATGTCGATCTCATCTGCTCCATTGTCGACTGCAAATTTAGTGTCAGTGATCTTTACATCCAATGGTGCATTTCCACTTGGAAAAGCAGTGGATACAGAAGCGACTTTCACATTGCTTCCCTTAAGCGCTTGCCTTGCAGCCTTTACATACGTCGGATATACACAAACCGCGGCAACTGCCGGTAATCCTGCAAGTGTATCGTGCGGATGCATGGCTTTGTAGCACATCTGCTTCACTTTTCCTTCCGTGTCCTTTCCCTCGAGGGTTGTAAGGTCGATCATGCTGAGCGCCAGCTTAAGGCCTTTCAACTTGCTTTCTTTTTTTATACTTCTCGAATTGAAACGGGCAACACGTTCTTCGATTCCGACCTGGTCAACGGTCGGGCTGAGGTTGAAATCAGGAATGGTCGTTAATGGCATGGTTAAAATAATTAATCAAAAATACTAATAAAAACAGTAGAAACCAGATCAAAAAATCCTGCAGGAATGGTATATTTACACTTCATTTTTTATACTTCA
>JBJMLS010000008.1:0-4776 GCA_045805185.1 Bacteroidia bacterium
TAATTTGTATTTTTCCAGCAGCTCGTCCGGATCTTTTTCCTTTTTCTTTTTGCCTTTCTCCTGGGGGCCGAGCGTTGCCAGGGCAAAACGAATATCGCTGTAGCTGTATTCTTCTCCAAGAGCGACCTTGAGCTCGCCCTGTTGTACAGAGCCGCTTTCCATACTTAGCTTCAGTACGGTATTGATCTTTTCTTCTGCAATGAACTTTTTCGCATCCAGTATCCCAAGACTCACATAATGCGCCAGGTGATTTTCTATCGTTCCGGGAGTAAGGGACCTCAGTTCCGCGATCTCCGCGATGGATTTTCCGCTTTCATAAAGCAGGTAGCTGGCTTCTTTGGTATCCACTTTCTTTTCTTTGGGAAGTTTTGCTTTTCGTACTTTTTCCTTTGCCTTATTCGCAGGAGGAGTTTTAGTTTCTTCGCCCGGATTTTGGGGTTCTCCGTAAAAGATGCGGTTGATCCTGTCCATGCGCTCCTGGTCACGTGCAACATCTGCAATGTCCTGTCTGGTGAACTCGGTATTTAAAACAATAGCTTTACATAAGGCAACGGCTTTGTTCAGCTTTTTCAGCTGCTCATAAAAGGATAGTTCGAGCCCGATCAGCTCTTCGAAGTAAGCTTTGATCTTTTTCTCTCCTTTGATCGCTTCCAATTGTTTCAGAATATCCGAGGAAAATGTTTTTAATAAGGGGCTAAAATATTCTTTGGCAGAAATTACCCGCTTTTCCAATAGAACCAGGTAATTCTCCTCTTTTGTTTCGAGAATGTAGCTAAGCTGCTGAATGAATTTATCCGCATGAGGTTTTATCGTTTCCAGCCTGTCTTTTAATTCCTGCGCCCAGCCTTCATGTTTTTGTTTCGCCGACCGCTTTTCATCTTTGGAGTAGCTTTCACAATGCTCTTTTAAGTTATAACGCAGCAGACCCAGATCAAAGCTCTGCACGAGGTAATTCTTTAAGAATACAAGCGCCTCTTTCTCCGCAAGCTCATCCAGGCTGCCTTGCTGTTCTTTTGTTTCCGCGAATTGGGCCACGCTGCTGTCCTGTCCCATTTCATTATAATTGATCCGAGAGCTCAGTACAAGCCCATCCAGCGAGCGCAGGCGTGACAAGGCTACATAAACCTGTCCAGGCGCGAATGCCCCGCTAATATCCACAATGGCCTTATCGAAAGTAAGTCCCTGGCTTTTATGAACGGTGATCGCCCAGGCGAGCTTAACAGGAAACTGGACGAAGGTTCCGGTAACCTGTTCTTCTATTTCGTTCGTCGTTTCATTCAATGTATATTTTACATTTTCCCAGTTATAAAGCTCCACAACTATGGGTTTGGGCGAATCGTTGAATTCCACCTCAATTTCTTCAGCGCTCAGCTTTGAAACAATACCGATCTTCCCGTTGAAAAAACGCTGCGCTCCCGTTGGATCATTTTTTACGAACATTACCTGTGCGCCGGCTTTAAGCTCCAGTACTTTTTCCACAGGATAAGCGTACTCGGAAAATTCACCCTCAACTTTTGCTTCGTAAAAAAAAGAAGGATTTTTAATGCTTTGAAGCAGGTCCTTATTCTGGTTAATGGCTTTGTAATTGTGTGTGGTAAGGGTGATGTAATTATCCGAAGAAGCGGGTTTGAATCCGGGTTTGTAGTATTTATTCAGTAATTCAACATCGGCTGGCGTTACTTTATTTTGCCTCAGGTTATTCAACAGGGAAATAAAGGTGTCGTCGCTTTGCCTGTATATTTTATCCAGCTCGATATACAAAGGCTTTTCCAGTTGCAGTACCCTTGCGTCGAAAAAGAAAATGCTTTTATAATGAGCCTTCAGCACTTTCCATTCTTCGTCCTTTACCACAGGGGGCAGTTGCAGCAGGTCGCCGATAAATAAAACCTGCACTCCCCCGAAAGCCTTGTCGCGTTTGCCTCTTACATGCCGTAGAACAGTATCGATCGCGTCGAGGAGGTCAGCCCGGAGCATGCTCACTTCATCAATGATCAGTAGTTCCATTTCCCGCAGGATGCCTCGCTTTTGCCCGTTCATCTGCATTCCTTTTACAAGCGAGGAGGGATCGGTGATCTTGAATTGTTGCTGTGTGGAGTAAGCTTGTGTTACCGGAACAAAGCTCCCGAAAGGCAGTTGGAACAAGGAGTGAATGGTTGATCCTCCTGCATTGATGGCGGCAATGCCGGTTGGCGCGACAATAACAGCTTTTTTATGTGTGTGCTGAACAATATGCTTTAAGAAAGTGGTTTTCCCTGTACCGGCTTTACCGGTGAGAAAAATATGTCTCGAAGTGTGGTTGACAAAGCGTGAGGCAAATTCTGCTGGTGTAGGTTTGGTTTCAGGTTTCATGGTGTTTCAAAAACAGTATAAAATTAAAACTTTAGTAAAGACAAACAGGAAAAAAATAAAAAAGTAATTAACCGTTAAAGCTGCGGAAGGCAATAACTGACGGGCTTTGGCGGTGTTTGGTTTTCGCGCCCGGGTTAATTTGACCAGATTGGACACCTCATAGTTTTTCAAAATCATTTTAAAACATGTCACTGAACCTTTTATGTCAATGGCTAATTTAAAATAGTCCATTTCAGCGAATAAAGCAAAAAAACCTTGAATTTTATATATCCGATTAATTGTACAACTCATCGAAATTAATGACCAAGACTTCGTTTTAATCCTTTAGTTTGAACCATTATTAAAAATAATAATTAGCCCGTCAGAAAATTTAAACATACCCCAACAATAAAAGCAACAAAATGACAAAAATTAAATTACTCATCAGTTTTATTGCCCTGCTGTTTTGCACGGCCTTACTAAAGGCGCAGGGCGATAGCTGCGCTAATGCCTATACGCTAACTTATGTACCCGATCCTGCCACCGATGGTATTTATCAGTTAAATAATACAGATGTACGAAATATTATTTGGTATAAATATCAGGCTTTCAGTCCCGGCAACTCAATTCTTATCAGTTCCTTTTATAATCCCTCGTTGTGGAAAATTCAAAACATGAAAGTTTACAGCGGTGCTTGTAATTCACTTAGCCTTTTAGGATTAGATAGCCTTGCTTCTGTTAGCGACACTGTTTTGGAAGTTGATCTGGATTCTATGGTAATTGGTCAAACTTATTATATTGCTCTAACGAAAGGCAGTTTATGGCCTTGTCATAATAAGCATAAGTGCCATCCGTCGGATGCCGCGTATTATGATTTAAGAATTTCCGAATTGCCTCTTTATGTATTCACCCCCTGTGTTACCTGTAAAGATCCGTGCGATTTAATATGCAATCCTGATTTTGAAAATTTAACCGGGGCATTAAACTGTACTTATAGTAATATGAATGATGCCTGTAGTTGGACTACCGGACATTGCAGCCCAGACTATTTTAATAGTGGTTGTAGCGCAGGTAGCGGAGTTGGTACTCCTTGTAATGGTCAAGGGTCAATCACTCCGCACAGCGGCGTTGGATATGCAGGAATAGGAAATTGCAATTCTGGTACTCAGGTAAGTCCTCAAAACCCAGCCGGATTGCCTTGGTACGAATGTTTACGAACGGATTTCCCACCGCTTACCGCAGGAGTAACGTACAAATTAACCTTTTGGGTTTCATTAGCAGGACGTTCCGCCCAAAAAGCGAATTCGTTTGGTGCGTGGTTTACAAGTGCGTTTATTGTTAACACAGTTGGGACTAATATTCTTTCTTCACAACTGCCGCCGTCGGTAACAAGTTTAAATAACATCTCAACAAACAATGGCCTTTGCGTATTTAATACTGTTGGGTGTTGGTATGAAATAGCATTGGATTATACAGCCATAGGTGGAGAAAAGCATCTTTATCTTGGTGTTGATGACCCGAATTTAAGTTCAACTACCCCAACTGGTGCAGTTTGCAGCCCATCTGCGAATGTATGGGCTTATTACTATATTGACGATGTTAGCCTTAAAGTATCCGATATTTTGGCAACTTATACCGCAACACCTTCTGCCTGCGTTAATCAAAATGCGAATTTTTCTGCAACTAATCCTGTGCCTCCGGGCTACACTTATTCATGGAATATTCAGGGCTTAGGCGTATTTAATCAGCAAAACGTAACAGGACAGTTTGCTGCTCCGGGTGTTTACAATTATACGCTTACTATTAATTCTCCGAATTGTCCGGGCGCTTCAACTGCTACAGGCAGCATAACAATTAATCCTTTGCCAAATATTACTATTACAAGTGTTAACGTTTGTGCTGGTTCTAATGGAACGCTTAATGCTAACGGCGGAATAAATTATCTCTGGTCAACAGGAGCAACAACTCCAAATATTACTGTGCCTCCGGGAATTTATAATGTTACCGGAACAGATGCTAATGGTTGTTCAAGCGTTGCAAGCGGAACAGTAACCGCAACGCCATCATTCAGCGTAACTATTAATAATCCTTCGCCTGTCACTTGTGCAAGCAATGCGGTTCCTGTTCAGCTTACAGCTAATATTGCTCCACTTATTGCGGGTAGTGTTATTCTATGGAGCAATGGAGCAAACACTCCTCAGATCAATGTTAACCCGGCAGTTACTACAGGTTATACCGTAACCGTTACAACTCCGGCTGGCTGTAGCGTTGTGGCTACTACAACCATTACTATACTTCCAAATCCTGTGATCTCGGTGACATCTCCCACCGCTGTTTTTTGCTCCGGATCAAATACTCCTTTTAATCTTGTACTTAACGCAGCTAATTCAAACCCGGCTGTTGCAGGAATTACTTATAACTGGAACCCGAACCTTACCTGTTTCAACA
>JBJMLS010000009.1:0-10113 GCA_045805185.1 Bacteroidia bacterium
AGTTAATATATTGAAAATCAATTGTAAATAATATAAAAACTTACTTATTTCTTTAAATTTAATCAGATAAATGTACTAAAATATGTTTTAACCGGCAATACGATCGCTCTACATTTGTAATGTGAAAGAACGGATACTGTTGTGAGCCCAAAAAAAACTAAAGGAGTATCAGAAATAAACAATAAAATAAGTGTAAAATGACTAACTTAAATTTTTATAACATGAAAAAGATCTACACAAGAAGCCTGTTTACAATTTGCCTGCTTGCCTGCATGTTCAGCGGTATTTCCGGGAGGGCCCAATGCGGGATCCCGCCCTCGGCCTCCAACGGACAAAACTGGATCGTTTGTAATGGAACCTCAACCAATGTAATTCTGAACCTGGGTCTGTTAGGCGGGCCCTATAATATTCAATACGCGATTGATTATATGTTCCCGGGGAGTCCGATGGCTCCGATCAGCATGAATGATCCCGGACCTACCTATACTATGACCAGTCTTTCAGCAGCGCCCTATAAGATCTACATTATTGATATCGCACATGGGAACTGTTATGATTCTGTTATGTTTACGATTACGAACGATCTTCCGAATCTTTCCCACTCGTTTGTGAACGGATCTACTTGCGCTGACCAGGCTCAGGGTGGTTTCAGTTTCGCGGGAACGCCGCCTTATTCATTGTATTATACAAATGATGGAACAAATTTTAATCTCCTTACCTCGACATCGGGCACTACATACAATACCAGCCTGAACCTGGGATCTTATGCCTATAAGATGGTCGATGGAAGCGGCTGCATAGTGGATCAGACGAATACAGCTTTAGGTTACACAGCTGTTGATCAAAGCCACTGGTATATTGGCTTGTGCGGCGTGACCGATAGCTCTGTAAGTTATCTTACAGGAGGGAATCAATCCCTGAGCCGTTCTGTTCTTCCCATGATGCAAGGCATCGGTACTTTTACGACAGCGATAGGGGTCAAGGTTGACTTTGGCGATAACACAGCTCAAACCTATACGGCCACCGTTGGGAATTTTACCGGCCCGTATACTTTTAACCATACCTATACAACTACAGGCGTATATAAAATTACCTACACTGCTTTCAATAGTACCCTGGCTGATTCCGTATATGTAGTTGAATTCATCAACAACAATTCCGACGTTTATCCCGGTGATGCGAACGGTGATGGAATAGCGAACAATTATGATCTGTTGACCCTTGGACAAACTTTCGGGGCATCAGGAGTTACACGGCCCGGAGCAAGTTCAGCATGGACCGCACAGGCCTGTACCGATTGGACGCAGAGTTTTTCTTCAGGCTTAAATTATAAGCACAGCGATTGCGATGGTAATGGTCTTGTGGATTTCCCGGATACAACAGACATCCTTTTAAATTATGGACAAACCCATGTATTGAAAATGATGGCTCCGCAACTGATGACCAACCCGGGCGATCCTACTTTGTCTATTGATTTCCCTGCCGGTAATTATTCGATCGGAACTGCGGTTACTATTCCGGTGAACCTGGGTACCGCGAGCGTTCCTGCAGCAAATATCTATGGCCTTGCTTTTACGGTAAATTACCCGTCCAGCGCCGTGGATGCAAGCAATGTAAATGTGGATTTCAGCAATTCCTGGATGGGCGCTGTCGGTTCAGGTTCAGTTGCGATCAGGAAGAATTTTTCTGCAAGCAGCAGCGTGGATGTTGCGATCAGCAGAACCGATCAGCAGAATATCACCGGCAACGGATTGTTGTGCGAGTTAAAAATAATTACAATTGATAATGTGTCCGGAAAAATGATGTCGCCGTCAACAGGCTATTTTACCTTCAGCAATGTGACGGTGATTGACAAGGACGGAAATGTGATCACGGTGAATACGCAGAAAGATTCGATCACAATTGCAGGTTCTAACGGTATCGCGGATTATGTGAAAAGTTCCGCCTTAAAAGTATATCCCAATCCTGCTAAAGAGACGATCAACATTGTATCGGAAAACAGTATGGAAGAGATCGAGCTGATCGATATTTCAGGAAGAGTGATCACGAAAGTAAAGCCTGAAGGTTTAAACGCCCGTATCTTAACAGAAGCGATTGAAGGAGGATTTTATTTTCTGCGCATCCGTTCTGTAAGAGGAATTGAGAACAGGAGTATTGAGGTTATCAAATAAATACAACTAAACAATTAAATAGCCGACGGTTTAACTGTCGGCTATTTTTATTTTAGGATCCGCTGCTGTTAATCCTCATCCCCAACGGTATTCAAATGCCAGTCAAAGGATGAAGAGTATTTTCCTTCCCAGTAAAATTTGCTCCTTGTTTTGTTTTGATTGCCTGTTTCATTCATGCTTTCGCAATCGTACATGCGGCCGTTTACCATGGTGTAGCGAACGCTCTCACTGTTCTGAATATTCTCCAGCGGATTTTTATCCAGGATAATAAGGTCCGCGAGTTTTCCTTTTTCCAGCGAGCCGATCTCCTTATCCATGCCTAAATACTTTGCGCCGTTCATTGTTGCGCACTGCAGCGCTTCCATATTACTCATTCCCCCTTGTGCCAGCATCCACAATTCCCAATGCGCGCCTATTCCCTGGATCTGCCCATGCGCGCCAAGGTTTACGCATACGCCCGCGTCGAATAATTTCTTACAGGTTTTGGAAACAAGGATGTGGCCGTTCTCATATTCTTCATCCGGTGTCATGGTGCGGTGACGTGAGCGCTGATCAATAATAAAGCGTGGCATATATTTCAGTAAGCGTTCTTTTGTCCACACATCTGTCTTCTGGTACCAGTAATCCTCGCCATTCATTGCGCCGTAGCAAACGATCAGGGTAGGCGTATAGCCTGTTTTGGAAGCGCCCCACAATTTCACTACGTCGTCGTAAAGCGGAACGATCGGCAAATTATGCTCGATGCCGGTATGGCCGTCCAGGATCATTGATAAATTGTGCCAGGTCGTAGAACCCCCTTCAGGATAAACCATCATGCTGTTTTGTGAAGCAGCTTCGATCACTTGCTGTCTTTGTTCACGTCTCGGCTGGTTGTAACTTTTTACAGAGAAGGCGCCATACGCTTTTGTCCGGCGTACAGCTGATTTCGCATCATCCAGCGAATTGATCACTGCTTTAAAATCTCCTTCGGCGCCGTAAAGAATGTAACCGGTTGAATAAATTCTCGGCCCCGTCATGCTGCCGTATTTCACCATTTCCGATTGGGAGAAAACCATTTCGCTGTTGGAGGAAGGGTCATGTGTTGTGGTTACTCCATAAGCAAGGTTCGCGTAATAGCTCCATTGTTTTTGCGGACTCAGCCCCTGCCTGAATGTTCCCATGTGCGCATGTACATCGATCAGTCCCGGCATAATGGTCTTGCCGTTACAATCGATCACTTTTGCATTGGCAGGAATTTTTACTTCTGCTGTTTTTCCTATTTCTGTAATTTTATTATCGGTGACGATAATAGTTCCTTCTTCAATCACTTCATTTCCTTTCATGGTAATGATGCGCGCGTTGGTAAGAGCGGTTATTCCTGAAGGCTTATCGCTGTTCAATACTAAATTAATTTTCACGCCGGTAGAATCAATTGGCGGCAATTTAGCAGGTGCGCCTTCTACAAATGTGAAGCGGTTCTTTACATCATTGGTGAAGTATTCATCTCCGTTTACCCAATGAAGTTTTGTGCCATCTGCGCTCCAATGGATGTTAAAGCCGGCGTCCTTAGTAACTGCGGTGGAAGGAACTGTTCCGGGATTTGATGAAAGCTCCAGTGTTTTTCCTGTTGCGGGAAAAGCCGCGATATAAACTTTAAATAATTCTTTATAAGCTACCCATTTGTTATCAGGGCTTACCACGAAATCGTTCGTATACTTCGAGCTGAAGTGAGTACGAACATCATTGCCGCTGAGGTCGCAACTGCGGTAAAGATTATTACTTTCATCCCCATCTTTGTAAAATATTCTTTTGCCTTCTTTATCAAAACGGGGATCATCGCCATTCTTCGTGATCAGCTTCGGTTCTCCTCCTGTAGCGCCCATCAAATAAATTCCCGGATCTGTACAAAAGGAAAAACCCTGCGCATCATTTCCCTGCTCCTTGAGGTAAACAATACTTTTTCCATCAGGTGAAAAACGAGGTGTTCGAAAGATCCCTTTCGCTGTAGAAAGCTTAATCGTTTTTTTGTCGCCGAGGTTCATTTTCATGATGGCTCCCATTTCTTCATCGTTCCAGGTTACGTAAACTATTTCTTTCCCATCAGGAGAAAAAGAAGGTTCGAATTCAAGGCTTCGGCTCCGCTCAGCCTCCGTGAGTCGTTCAGGTATTCCATTCGGTAATTCTTTTTTCCAGAGATAACCCACAGCTGAAAAGATCAGCGTTTTTTCATCCGGTGAAGTGACAGCATGACGGATCGTTTTTACCGTGAATTTATCCGGGGCCACCTGTTGCGGGAATTTTAAAGCTTCACGGATCCTGTGTTTGCATTTGGCGGTGAAAGGGATTTCTACTGCTTTGGAAGTAGTAATGTCAATGTTCCAGATCTTCCCCTGAGCCCAGATAATGATGTGCGAAGCGTCAAGCCATTGGAAATTAGAATAAACACCAAAAATTGCCCAGGCTTCCTGCTGATCTTTACTTAGCCCGTCGAACACGGGCCATTCTTCACCTGTTTCCACATTCAGCAAATACAGAACAGTTTTAGTGCGAACCCTTTTTACAAAGGCAAGTGTCTTTCCATCCTTTGAGATCTGGGGACGAAAAGCGCCGCCATTTCCCCCGGCAATATTATCGGTTTCTCCTTTTTCAATACTATAGCGCTTAATAGCATAGATCTGAGCGTTCGGATCCTTATTGTACTGGAAATATCCGCCCGGATACATGTCTTCGCTGTAATAAATGTATTTACCGTCAGGTGAAACGCAGGGTTCACCAAGGTCCTGTTGCTCATTCTTTTTCTTTGTCAGCTGGATCCCGTCACCGCCTGTGTAATGATACATCCACAGTTCACCTGCGCCCAGCGACCGCGTTGAGGTAAAATGTTTGCGCGCTATCAGGTAATTACCGTCGTTGCTCCACACCGCGTTATTCAGTAAGCGGAAATTTTCTTTAGTGATTTGTTTTGCATCCGATCCGTCGCGGTTCATGCTCCAGATATTATCTCCGCCACCCGCATCACTGGTAAAAGAGATCTTTTTTCCATCCGGTGAGAAACGCGGTTGCACTTCAAAGGCCATTCCGCTGCGGAGTACTTTTGCCTCGCCGCCGCTTACCGGGATCGTATAGATGTCGCCCAGCAGATCAAAAACAATGTCCTTTCCATCGGGACTCACATCCAGGTTCATCCAGGTACCTTCATTAACGGTGAACTCAACTTCCCTGTACTTTCCGGGGGGATTATTTACATCCCAGGGTTTTTTATCTTTGTCTTTATCATTTTTAGGTTGAAGTACGGTAAAGCCCAGCGCGCCAATCGCTGTGAGTGCGAGTAAAATTTTCTTCATGAACGGGATTTTGTTGCGTAAAAGTAGGAAAATACGTCAGAAAATGCAGGAGCCTGGACACAAAATCCCCCAATCTGCGAAAAACGTTTCACATTGGGAAAGGTGCAAAAATATAAGTGGCTGAAGTGCAAAGTCTTGATTTGAGGCCACCTTTTTGCTTAAGGTAAAGCGTTATTCACCTTAAAAGCCTGAAGTTGAAAAATACAAAGGCAGGATATCCGGAAAAATCCAAAAGGTAACTTTAACCTATCAATACGAAAGTAAAGATAGATAAGGTAAAATAAATTTGAAAAGCTGTGTTAACCATAGCAATTCAAAAAAATCAAAAGCCATTTAACGAAAGTTAGTGGCTTTTGATATTTTAAGCAGATCTCAAGGACAAAATTTAATACATTTGAGAGATGCAAAACAATTTTAAATCCCATTTTCTTCTCGACCCGGGCATCACCTATCTTGGCTTCGGATCCTTTGGCGCCTGTGCAAAACCCATGTTTGAAAATTACCAGCAATTGCAGCGCGAAATGGAGTTCGAGCCTGTACAGTTCATTGCGGTGAACGCTTATGAATACCTGAAGCGGTCACGTGAAGCTCTTGCTAATTACATCAATTGCGATGCTGACGATGTGGTATACATTACCAATCCTTCCTATGGCGCGAATATCATTGCGAAGAGCCTGAAGCTGGAGCCGGGAGATGAGATCCTGGCAACAAACCTGGAATATGGCGCAGCGGATAAGGCCTGGGAGTATTACTGCGGAAAAGCGGGGCAAAATATGTAAGGCAGCCTATCGGTCTCCCTCTTGTTTCAAAGGAAGACTTCATAGAGCAGTTCTTCAGAGGGCTCACTCCAAAAACGAAGATGATCTTCATTTCACACATTACCAGTTCTACCGCGCTGATCTTTCCTGTAAAGGAAATTTGTGAGATCGCGAAGCAAAAGGGACTAATGACCTTTGTAGATGGCGCGCATGCACCCGGACATGTTCCGATCGATCTTGCTGCTATAAAAGCGGATATTTATACCGGAGCTTGTCACAAATGGATGATGACGCCCAAAGGCTGTTCCTTTATTTACGTAAAAAGAGAGCTTCAGCATTTGTTCGATCCTTTGCTGATCAGCTGGGGATTTAAGAGCGCTTCCCCTTCTCATTCACAATTCCTGGATTACCATCAGTTGCAGGGAACGCGGGATTTCACGGCATTTTTAACGGTGCCGGCGGCTCTTCAATTTATGAAAGAAAATAATTGGGAAAAGGTAGCAGCGGATTGCCGCGCCCTGGTGCAAAGAAATGCAGTGCGCTTTTGCGAATTGCTCGGGTCAAAGCCTTTGGCCCCGGTGAATGATGAGTTCCTGGGTCAGATGTTAAGTATTCCCCTGAAAACCTCCTCACCGGAAAAGTTATACCGCCGTCTGTTTGACCATTACCGGATAGAAGTACCGGTGATGCGACACGAGCAATACATATTCCTTCGCTATTCCATACAGGCGTTTAACTCGCAGGAAGATCTGGATACATTATACAGGGCATTGGAAGAAACTCTTGCTACAACTGATCTTATAACTGTAAACGCTGCCTCAAATTAAAACAAATTATGAAAAAAATAATCACATCCGAAAACGCTCCTCTGCCAATTGGTCCTTACTCACATGGCAATTTAGTTCCTGCTTCCGGTAATATGCTTTTTGTATCGGGACAGGTTGCCAAAGATGCGAAAACCGGCGAGCTTACGCTTGGCGATATAAAAAGTGAAACAGCAAAAGTGATGAGCAACGTCAAAGCTATTTTAACCGATGGAGGAATGGAATTCAAACACGTTGTAAAGACAACAATTTTCTTAAAGGACCTGAATGATTTTGCTGCTGTAAATGAAGTGTACGGTTCTTTCTTCCAAGGAAATTTTCCTTCACGGGAAACGGTACAGGTGAGTCGCTTGCCTTTGGATGTGAATGTAGAGATCTCGGTAATCGCGGTGAATTAGTTTCATTGAATGATCGTTGTTGTAGTCAGGGTTTCCTTTTGAAAGTTAAGTTACAATTTTAGTATCGCTGAGCGCGTGGATTCGACGATCCGGTGCGGGACTGAGGAACGAAGGGCCAGGAAGTGAGTAGCAAGTTCCGCGGCCCTTGTTCGCGTGGTCTTGTGCGAAAAGCGGAAGCTTCAGGTTGGAGGATCGTCTTGATTTCTTTTGTTTCTTTTCGCAACTTATCCCGAGCGGAGTCGAGGGATCAAGGAAAAAAAGAAAAAACACAAAGCCGAAGGAATATTATGAATTAAATTTAGATCTGCTCCTGATCGAAATCTAACTATTCTATTAAAACTTTATCTTCACTCCAAATCCTTTATTATCATTCATCTTATAAGGAGGGATCTTATTGTTCTGCATTTCCACATATTTTAAATTCTTCATACTGTTGAACTCAGTTGGAACCACTGTAAGCTTATTGTTGTTGAGGTAAAGCTGCTCCAGGTGAGTTAGCTTTGCGAGGTTGGGAGGGAGCATGGAAATGCCATCGTTCTCCAGGTGAAGAATGCTTAACCGGGGTAAAGTACTCAGCACATTAATACTCTTAGTGAGATCAATATTCTTGTTAACGTTCAGGTAAAGTTCCTGCAGATTAGTGAGCTTTGAAAACTCAGGGGGAAGCGTTTTAAAGTTGTCACCGTTCAGCTCCAGTACTTTTAGTTTGCTGAGGTCACCAATGGAACGTGGAATAAATTCAATATGATCATTGTTCAGGCAGAGGTATTCCAGGTTTTTGAATTTCGAAAGATCGATCGGGAAACTATCTGCAGGAAGGTTGCTCAGGTTAAGACGGTAAACCTTATCGGGCTCTTTCATGGCCGAATAAAGACTGGTATAGGTCTTTTTATATTGAATGGAATCGGCTTGTGATCTCATCACCTGCACAGTGAAGGTCAGGCAAAACGATAGAAAAATAAGGGTTGATCTCATAATGCGGAATTTCAAAACCAAATTAGTGTTTTTTTGTTTAGAAAAATAATTTAAGCGCTGATCTTCTTCAGTTCTTTTTCGAGGGCCTTAAAGAGTAGTGTATTTCCATTCTGTTGGTATGCGGAGAGCTTCTTCGTGAAGACCGCAAGGTCATAAAGGAAGGCCTTCAGGTTATCCGCGCTTAGTTCTTCGAAATGCCTTCCATAACCGCATTTGCCAATGTAAGCCGCGTTTATATATTGTTCGAACTGATTTTTCAATGGAAAGGAATAAACAGGCTTTCGCAGGTAAACTGCTTCAGATATAAAAGAAAAGCCGCCGTTAGCAATAACAGCTTTGGCTGAAGCGAGGTCCTTCACGAAACCTTCCTCGCTGAAAGACTTAAAAGTAATGTTCCCGTCTTTTTCATCCTTATTAAAGCCGTATACGAAAAAAGCGATATCCGGTAACCGGTGCAGGACTTCTTTTACAGTGGAAAGTGTGCTCGAAGTTTGATACATCAGGATGTGATCGCCGGTAGATGGCTTTGCCTTTATGATCGTTTCGCGTACAATGGGAGCGACGAGTGTAGTATTTTCCTTACGGGTCTCTGCGTCAAAAAAACTGCTGATGAAATAATGGTTGCATCCAGGTACTTTCGCTTTTACAATAGCTCTGGCAAGGCTGAAGTTTTTCTTTTCAGTGGAAGGAACGGAAATGTCAAGCTTGCACCTGGCCATTACCTGCATATTATCGATACTGATCAAAGGTAAGCGGTGTTGTTTTGCGAAAACGAAAGAGAAGGATTCAAAGTCGCTGATCACCAGATCCGGCTTAAAGCTTTTATCCAGGTGGAAGTATTCTGTAAAATTGTGCAGGAGGTTTTTTGGAGCATTCTTCAGGTTAAGCATAAAGGTCCCGGTTTTGGAAACCTGCGCATTCTTATAAGAAAAATGAAATCCCCTGATCTCATGGACGCGGTCAGGAAAAGACTTAGCAAGGAACTGATATGCCCTGGAGCTGGAAACCACTTGTACATTATGCTCTTTCAATAAATGATCAATGATCACTTTACTGCGGGTGGCGTGTCCCATTCCTTCACCGGGAACGCCATATAAAATGTTCATGTCTGAATTTTAAAGGTTTACTAAGATACCCGAAATTACTACTATTCCATAGTTTTTTTCTGAAAAACCATTAAATTTGTTCTTGTTCATATTGAAAATGTATCATCATCATTATCCTATTCATTCAACAATAACTAACAACTAACAACTCCATCCATGTCACACCTGATGTCGCACCTCTTCCACATTCACCACGAGCCTACTTCTCATCCTGATGTTATTTTAGTAGGAGCCGGAGTAATGAGCGCAACGCTTGGAATCATGCTGAAAGAATTACATCCTTCACTTAAGATAGAGATCTATGAAAGATTGGATATGATCGCAGGGGAAAGTTCGGATGCCTGGAACAATGCAGGGACGGGACATTCCGCATTCTGTGAGTTGAATTACACGCCGGAGCATGAAGATGGTACCGTAGATATTTCAAAAGCGATCAAGATCGCCGAGCAGTTCGAAACCTCTAAGCAATTCTGGGCCTACCTGGTTGAAAAAGGATACATCAAGGATCCGCATACATTCATCAATACCATCCCTCACCTGAGCTTTGTGTGGGGCGAA
>JBJMLS010000010.1:0-15042 GCA_045805185.1 Bacteroidia bacterium
ATTTTCAATATATTAACTAAGTCAAATTATTTAATTTATCAATGATATTACCCAATTCAAAGACCCTTCTTTACCTGGATTCACTATCTAATTCCGAAAAAAAAGAACTGGGTGACTTTATTTCATCCCCTTTTTTCAATAAAAACGAACAGCTTGTTCTTTTGTATGCTGAACTACTGCCCTTGCTCTCCCTGCCCCGGGAAAAAATAAAAGAAGAGAAGTTCTATGAGAAAATAAGCGGGAAAAAATACGAAGAGCAAAAATTCCGTTACCTGCTTTCGAACCTTAACCTGCTTATTGAAGATTTTTTTTCCATAAAGAAATGGACACAGCATACGGATCTGAAAAAACAATTACTGATCGAAAACCTTCACGATAAAAAGCTTAACAAATTCGTTCAGCAGCACCAGCAGCTGTTGTTGTCCGGCACGGAAAAGAATTTGCTGCAGGACAGTGATTTTCTGGGAGTAAAACTTCAATCGGAGGAAGTATCCTTTAAATTCGCTTCGGAATACGACAACCGTTCCGTTGACTCCCGCTTACAAAAGCTCTCCGACAGCATCGACACGTATTACCTGGCAAAAAAACTGAAATACGCCTGCGAGATGATCAACCGGAGAAACGTATTACAGGTGAATTACAACATCCATTTCATTGAAGAGATCAAGGTATTTCTTTCCGGCTCGTCCTTTCTTAATGTTCCGGCCGTTTCCCTGTATTACCATATCCTGAACTCCCTGCTGAAGCCTTTGGAAGAAAAGCATTACCGTAAGCTGAAAAAGGGCCTGACAGAGCACCGGCAGGTTTTTTCCAACAATGAGCTGCGCGACATGTTTACTTTTGCGCAGAATTATTGCATTCGCCAGCTGAATACCGGAAAGATCCACTATCTCGAAGAGCTTTTCCAGAATTACGAATTTCTCCTGGAAGAAAAGATCATTATCGCGGACAATAACCTTTCGCAGTTCGACTTCAAAAATATAGTGGTGATCGCATTGCGCCTGCACAAATACGGTTGGGTGAAATCCTTCATTTCAGACTACCTGGCTTACCTGCCAGCTACCGAAAGAAAGAACGCGGAAGTTTATAACCTTTCCCGGCTCTATTATTCAAGCGGTGAAATAAAAAAAGCGCTCAAGCTAATGCAGGATGTTGAGTTTACAGATATCTACTATCACCTCGATGCAAAAGTATTACTGATCAAGATCTATTACGATACGAATGCCTTTGAATCGCTGATGCCCTTATTTACAAGCTTTAATAATTACCTGAAGCGTAACAGGAAAGTTTCGGACTACCAGCAATTGAGTTACCAGAATTTTTTGAAGATCACGATACGCCTGTTCAACTATAAAATGTTTGATAAAGGAAACATCAATACTTTAAAACCTGAAATCGAGGAAGGAAAGAACATGGCGGATATCAATTGGCTGAAAGAAAAGCTGAAGGAGCTGCTTTAACTTCAAGCTGTTTTATCTCTTCGCTCCTTTATTCGTAAGGGCTTCCTATACTTTAGCTTGGTCATCATATCGTTGAACTTCCAATAATAGCCTGTTTTTTCGTTGCCGGGCTCAGGCTGAAACTCTACCTTTAGGTATCTAAAAAATTAAAAAGATGGCGGATATAACACTTGCGAGCAAATATGAATTCAATATGGGCTCAGCAACAATTGAGATGGGCTTTACTACAGATGAGCAGTTATTTACTAAAATGATGTTCGTAAAAAAGGTGACGCCTTTGACTACCATCAGTAGCGTGAACATTAAAAAAGGAGCGCTCACTTCCAAGATACAATATGACATTAAAACACGAAAGGACAATGGTAAAGAGCAGATCTTTCAGATCGTTCAGATCGATTCCGCGGATGAGCAGGGGATTCGCTTCATTAATGAGCTGAGATGCAAAATTCCCATGGGATGCATTTGGAACGATAAGCTGGAAGCCCAGGTCTCGTATCCGGAAGGCAAATCCGCTTCGCGCGTGTATGACCTTCAGATCATGTGGTTCATCAAGGGTAAAACTCTTGCGGGATCAGGTCGCGGACTTCAGATCATGATGAACTACGGAATGCTCACACTTGTTGGACTACTCCTGCCGCTTCCGCTCCTTGTTTATGTAATTGCCGCGGGCTGCCACCGGGTTAGCACGGATGCAAACGGAATACTTGTAAAAAAGCTGGGGGGCAAATACTTTCCATGGGAAGAGGTGGAGCGTGTCGATGTTCATAAATACAACATTATTGTTACTCAATACGGAGCAGTTGCCGAGAGTACCTTTCTCCTGGTTTTCAATTTGATTGGAAAGAACGGCACAAAAACAGAATTCATAATCCGTTCACTGGAAGGGAAACATTTTGTAAAAGAAATGATCGAACGGAAAAAGATGCCGGAAGAAATGAGTAAATTATTTATTTAGGTTATAATCCCAGAGCTTCTTTTAACTTACCGTATCCTGTCCTGCTTAGCGGAACCTTTCTTCCATTCTTCAGTAAAGCAATGTGGCTCCCCTTCTCGAGCGGTTCTATCCTTGTGATCTGTTGAAGATTTACAATAAAGGAGCGATGCACGCGGGAAAACTCAGCAGGGCTGAGCACTTCCTCAAAATGCGACATGGTTTTCTTTTTCAGGTGATACGTATCTTTTGTAAAGATCTTTACGTAATCATCATAAGCTTCAATGCAATAAATTTCGCTGGCCGGCAAAATGGTGATATTGCTTCCGTTCTTTACCACTACACGCTGCTGCTCTTCCGGATACTTTAGAACTGTATTCAATAAAGCCCCGGTCCTGGCTTCTTTTTTTTGATCACGCTGTTCCTGCCACTTGCGTATCGCTTTTTCGAACCGGTCCTTGCTGAATGGCTTCAAGAGATAGTCCACTGCATGTGCTTCAAAAGCCTTAATTGCAAACTCATCAAAGGCGGTGGTAAAAATAACAGATGGAGCCGGATCCAGCAGCTCCAGCATTTCAAATCCGTTGATCTTCGGCATTTGTATATCCAAAAAGATCAGATCGGGCTGATGCTGCATTATTGCTTTTACACCCTGAAAACCATCGTTGCACTCCTGCATCACCTGTATGTCAGGATAAGCTTCGAGGTATTCCCTGACGATGCTTCTGGCCAATGGCTCATCGTCGATCAAAATTGTTTTAATCATTTGCTTTGCGGTATTTTAACGCGTGTACTGAATAAATTTTCCTTCTGCCGGATGGTTAAGAGGTCGTTTCGCGCATACAATAAGTAGAGGCGCCTTTGTATGGATTCGAGTCCAAAGCCGGCGCCCTGCCTTGGCTGCGCGGTTTCCGGATCAAAAGGGTTTTCTACTTCCACCACAAGATGCGATTGTTCCTTTCCGGCGCTGATCCGGATCGTAACATTTTCTGTAGTATCGTAAAGTCCGAACTTGATCGCGTTCTCCACAATAGGTTGCAGTAATAAAGAAGGGAGGGTCAGTGCGAGGCTCTCCTCACTTTTTTCTATTACTGTATTCAGGCGGTGGCCGAAACGCACTTTTTCAATATCAAGATACAATTGCAAATGTTCGAGCTCTTCCTCCAGCTTTACGAGCTGCTGATCGTCTTTTTTCAAGGTCCCTCTCAAAAAATCGGAAAGCTGCTGGATCATCTTTCTTGCCTCTCCGGGATGAGAACCAGCGAGTGCGCTGATTGAATTGAGACTGTTGAACAGGAAGTGAGGCTGCAATTGCTGACGTAATCTTGAAAGCTCAGCGTCGCGCAATAATTTTTCAGCGTCGTCTTTCCGGCTTTTCGTTTCCTGCTGATCCTGTATATAAAACCATAACCAACCCGTAAGTATAACAAGCGAAAGCATGAGCAGGGCAAACATAAAGCGAAGCGGCATCGATTTCTCCAGGAACACTAAATAATCAGGAATACCGGAAAATGTATAAGCGAGAGCAAAGTGCACAGCAGCAGCATAGATCAGCGCAAGTACAAAACCCCAGGCAAACCTGTAGATCTTATTCGACGAGCCGGGTTGATAAAACCGCAGGGCATTGCCTGTAACAAAACCTGCAAGAGCCAGCATCAGGTCTGAAATAACGGCGTCGGTAAATGAAACCCTCCAGTTAAAATTCAGCCTGTGCATTACAAAAGTATGCGCGAGGATCCAGAACATCCACCAGGCGGTGTAGGCAAGTGCAATACGCTTGCGCGACATTATAACCGAAGTGCTCAAATTATTCTAATATTAGACAAAGACCAGGTTCTCACTTTGGATCACCATTGCCTTATGCCTTACAAATTTAATATAAGCATTGGCTTCTTCCGCTTCGTAGGTATTGGAATATATCTCCGCTCCGTCTTTCAGGTTGCCGAGCGGCGAAAGCTCAGCTACGTCAATGAATTTCCAGCTTACATTCCGCTTATTTTCGTTTGTAAAGCTTTCCTCTTCCTGCCGGCCCAGAGCGCGGGCCTTAAAAAAAGCCTCCTCAGGACTCCCTGCATTGATCAAACGAAGCTGTTCATCAAACTGGCTGGCATGAACGCCCTCGCCGATATTAATGTTAAAGATGAGTTTTGTGATGTACCACATGGTGCTGGTTATTGGTGATTGGTGATTGGTGATTGTGGCTAATAGCTTTTAATATCGATCCCACCGAAAAAAGTTGTTCCTTTCAGTACAAGTACTTTTGCCGCATCGGTTATTACTTCCTTATGAACCGGTCTTTTATCTTCAATGCCGCCGAATACTGTAACAAGCTCGGATTGTATTTCCCAGTGAGGCGGAACAATAAGACGGGAGCCGCCAAAGGCCTGACTGATCTCCAGCACAACTCTTCCGTTGATGTCGGCCTGGCTCAGGTTGATCTCAGCGCCTCCAAAAAAAACGCTTATGTCCCCTCCTTTAAAGTCCTTTGAAATGATGTTTTTTTTTACACTTCCGAAAACCGAGGTTGAATCTATGTAGTCCTCCGAAGATTCATTGCCTCCACCGGAATGTTTCCAGTCGTGGTACTTGTGCCATTTTTTCCAGCGGTGATCCCTGCATTGCCTTTTCGGACGAAAGATCATCATCAGGCCTGCGAAAATGATCAGCGCGGGGAGTAAAATGTAGCCGATCTTAATTCCGGGGTAAATCTCTTCAAGTAGAAACGCTCCTCCTATACTTATCAGCACGAGCCAGCCAATATGACGAAAACTATGCTTGAACCCGATGAACAATCCCAATACGATCAGCAAAAGCTTCCAGGTAAAGACCCAATGCGGTATTTCCACACCCAGCTCCCGCATTAAAAATACGATGCCCACACCAACGAGGAGGAATCCTCCAAACACTCTTCCCCTGCGATGACTTTTCTCCCACTTCCTCCACATTTCCGTTTCGTTCATGTTATTTTCCTGCTTTTCCATTTTCTTGTTTTTTAATTTGATGAAGCAAAACTACAGCATGTGCCACCGACACACAAGGACAATTAGGCCATAAAACATGAAAAGTAGGTGAGTGGTAGCTGAAGGAAGGTGAATGGAATTCCCTGGCTGAGCAAAGAATTTATTTCGCAGCTTTTATTTCCACCCTGCGGTTTTGAGCATGTTGCTCTTCTGTACAATTGCCGCCGCAATCAACTTCAGGATCATCCTTTCCCTTTGAAATAACTGTACTGATCCTTTTCTTTGAAATGCCCTTACTGAGCAGGTAACGGCTCACTTCCTGCGCACGCTGTCGTGCAAGATCCCTGTTCAGCGCCTCAGAGCCCCTGGAGTCGGCGTGGCCATATATCACAATTTTAACCGCCGGCGCTTTCCTGAGCAGAACAACATTCTCATCCATTACTTCTATAGCCGCATCGGTTAAGCTGAATTTTCCATATTCAAAATATACTTTTTTTATCCCACTGAGCACAAGATCTGCCTCGGGAGATACAAGCTCATCGTTTGGAACAGCGGAATTTTCCCCGGTAATAAAACCGGAGCTTACATAAAACTGCCTGTAAAGACAGGTATCACAATTTTTGATCAGCTCTACCTCTAACTTATTTTTTCCTGTTCTCTTTAAGTTCTTTCGGATCAGTTCCGGGTCTTCACTAACAAGTGAATCATTGAGTCGGAAATAAATGCCGGCAACACCGGGATCACTTTTCAAACCGGAGAGCGCCTTGCCGGTCTTCGCCGGATCCTTTATAAAATTTTCCTGCAGCATGCTAACTTTAGAGCTAAGTTCAGGCGACAAAGGCTGTCCCGGTACATTTTTAAATCCGGGCTTATCCGTATAATAGAAGCGATAGATATCAAAATCCCCCAGCCCGCCTTTCCTGTTAGAAGAAAGAAAGCCCTCGGAAAGATCCTGGTGCGGATAAAAGAAAATATCATCGGCGACAGAATTGAAAGGCAAGCCCATATTGACCGGCTTACCGAATTTTGTTCCGTCCCATTCACATTTGTAAATGTCATGAGCGCCATAACCGGGCAAGCCATTTGATGAGAAAAAAAGCGTTTTTCCATCGGGTGCAATATAGGGACTTTCCTCATCAGCAGATGTATTGATCTCATTCCCCAGGTTAACAGGCTTGTTCCACGATCCGTTAACCGCCTTTTCTGCCTTGTAAATATCGAGTCCCCCGGAACCGCCTTTTCTTTCGCTTGTGAAAAAGATCGTCTTGCCATCAGCAGTAACAGAAGCATGGTTCTCATAAGCTTCTGAAATTATTTTTTCATCAAGAATCTTCGGCTCGCTCCAGGAACCTACTTTGAATTCAGAACTATAAATGGAACCTTTTTTGAACAAGAACAGCGTCTTTCCATCGGGGGAAAGCGAAATGAGTGATTCGTTCCTTGGAGAATTCTTTAACTGCTGCGTTTCCCTGTCGAGGGAAGGCAAGACAGCCGGGCTTTCGAAATTCGGTCCGTTCTTTTTAGAGATGTACATATCTTCCCGGTAACGTTCGTCCTCAGTGGATGGCGCTGCATTTAATTCGTTTTTTCTTTTAGAAGTGAACATCAGCACATTTTCATTCTCATTTACCACAGGTACATATTCGGGATATCTTGTGTTAATGGCGCTACCCAGGTTCACAACCTTTACCCTGCTGTTTATTTCGCCGTTCCTTCTGAGGTAATCCAGGCTGGCGAGGTTTTTCCTAACCTCATCACGGTACAACTCATCCTTTCCTTCATTTTTTGTTTTTTCATTAAAGCGTTTAAAATGCTTTTCCGAAGCTGTATAATCTCCACGGTATTCTTCGCATTTTGCCAGCGCATAAATAAAAGGCGGGGATGTATCTTTTTCACTACGTAAATACCTGTTCAGGTAAGTATACGCTCCGTCATAGTCCTCAATATCGAAAAAGAGGAGTTCTGCCATTTCAAGATTGGCAATTCTGTTCATACTGTCCTTTTGAAGGATTTTTCCATAGCTCTGCCTGGCTTCAAAAAGCAATGATTTATCGTAATACCTTCGCGCCTCATTCAATAGCTTTTCATACTGCGCCAGAGAAAAAGTGCTGATCAGGAGCAAAAACGCCAGGGGAATATATTTTTTATAGCTCATGCAGTGGGTAAAGGACCCGGATGAATCAGGGACGAAAGCTAAATTAAAAATAAAGCCCGGCTTTTCAAAGCAGCAGAATACTTTAACATGAATTAAGCAAAAGCGGGAAATGATTATGTAAGAAAACCGATTAGTCCTGTAACTCCAGCCAACGCATTGATTTTTCGTCAAGCTGGGAAAGGACGCGGGATAGTTCTTCACTTATTTTCTGAAGCTCGTTGTGATCCGTTATTCCGCCATTCATTTTATTTTCTAATTCGGATTTCAGTTTTTCCAGCTGGGCGATATCCTTTTCCAACTGCTCCAGCTCGCGTTGCTCCTTAAAGGAAAGCTTTTTCTTATCCGTTTTTATTTCGGCCTGATTGGAAATTTCTTTCGGCGTGGTGCTTTTATCTTCTTTTTCAGCGCCGCTCAGGGACATTTCGGGATCGTCCCCTCCTTCATCCTTCCATTCCCTGTATTCGCTGTAATTACCCGGAAAGTCTTTTACTTCGCCATTTCCTTCGAAAGCAAAAACGTGGTCGGCCAGCTTGTCCATAAAATAACGGTCATGCGTTACGATCAGCACACAGCCGGAAAACTCCATGAGGAATTCCTCCAGGGTTTGCAGGGTCAGGATATCGAGATCATTGGTTGGCTCATCCAGGATCAAAAAATTAGGGTTTTTGATCAGTACGGTCATCAGGTATAACCTGCGTTTTTCTCCTCCGCTCAAGCGGGAAACATAACTGTATTGCACGTCAGGCGGAAAATTAAAGCGCGTAAGCAATTGCGATGCGCCCAGTTTTGTTCCATCTGCAAGAGGAATATATTCTCCAAAATCCTTGATCACTTCTATCACGCGCTTATCTTCCTTCAGTTGAATTCCCTTCTGGGAATAATACCCGAAAACAACTGTATCTCCCGTCTGTATCTTTCCACTATCCGCCTGTTCGAGGCCCATGATAATATTCAGCAGGGTACTCTTACCTACCCCATTCTTCCCGACAATACCTATTTTTTCCCCTTTTTTAAAAGTATAGGTAAACTGGTCCAGGATCTTTTTATCGCCGTAAGATTTACTGACCTTAACCAACTCCAGGATCTTTCCGCCGAGGCGGCTCATCTTCACCTGGATCTCAATTCTTCTTTCCTGCTTTTTGGCTTTTGCCTTCTCTTCCACTTCATAAAAGGAGGTGATCCTCGATTTCGCCTTCGTACCGCGCGCTTTCGGCATGCGCCTCATCCATTCCAGTTCCTTACGGTACGTATTGCGCGCCTTGTCGATCTCGCTTAATTCATTCGCCTGCCGTTCCGCTTTCTTTTCAAGGTAATAACTGAAATTTCCTTTATAACTGTATAATTGATGATTATCGATCTCGATGATAGAATCCGAAACTTCATCTAAAAAATAACGGTCATGCGTAACCAGCAAAAGGCTGATCTCCCTGCTTGACAAATAATACTCGAGCCATTCTATCATTTCCACATCCAGGTGATTGGTCGGCTCATCCATTATGAGCAAATTCGGCTCATTGATCAGAACCTGCGCCAGGGCAACCCTTTTCTTTTGTCCGCCGCTCAGTGAACTGATCTGCTGTTCCAGGTGCGTTATATTTAATTTAAAAAGGATCTCTTTTACTTTCGTTTCGTAATCCCAGGCGTTGAGCTCGTTCATATCGTTCATCGCGGCATCGAATTTCTCCAGCGTAGCAGGCGTAGGATCGTGCTGCGTAGCTTCCAGTAAGGCTTCATAATTACGGATCACCTTTGTAAGGCGGTTCTCGGAATTCAGGAGCGTATCCATGACCGTTTTGCTTTCATCGAACTGCGGTTCCTGGTCAAGAAAGGAAACGAGAATATCCCTCCGGAAAGTAACCTTTCCACTGTCAGCGATCTCTTTTCCTTTTAATATGCTGATGAGCGTCGACTTTCCTGCGCCATTCTTCGCGATCAGGGCGAGCTTTTCATTGTGATCAATTCCAAAACTGATGTTCTCAAACAGCACTTTATCTCCGTAACTCTTCGAAATATTTTCAACCGATAGTAAATTCATGGCCGCGAAGATAGTTATTAGTTGGGAAACTGAGGGAATCGGGGACTTGAACAATAATGATCCTCAACAACAGTCACCAGGTACTGTTCATTAAGATGAACTTACAAAATTCAGAGATGCTCCAATTTAACAATTCAACAATTGATTTTGTATCTTTCCAAAAAAAAACTGACCATGGAACTATATTCGGTGAACAGCGGAAATTTTAAGCTCGACGGAGGCGCCATGTTTGGCGTTGTACCTAAATCAATATGGAACAAGCTTAACCCGGCAGATGAAAATAACATGTGCAGCTGGGCCATGCGTTGCTTATTGGTGCAGGACGGGAACCGCCTTGTTCTTATCGATAACGGAATGGGAGATAAGCAGGATGCAAAGTTCTTCAGCTACTATTACCTGCACGGAGACGATAGCCTCGAAAGATCAGTGAATAAAGCGGGTTTCAGCTTCGATGACATTACGGATGTTTTTTTAACGCACCTGCATTTTGACCATTGCGGCGGCTCGGTAAAGTACGCCGATGCGGGTAAAACAAAGCTCGAACTTACTTTTAAGAATGCAACCTACTGGAGCAATCCTTCACACTGGCAGTGGGCCACAAATCCAAACCCACGTGAGAAAGCGAGCTTCCTGAAAGAGAATATTCTTCCCATCCAGGAAAGCGGGCAACTACAATTCATAGAAAAAGAAGGTGAGTTCTTTCCCGGCTTCGAGGTGCAGATCGTAAACGGGCATACAGAAAGCATGATGCTGCCACTGATCAGTCATAAGGGGAAAAAACTATTGTACTGCGCAGATCTTATTCCTTCTGTTGCCCATTTACCTGTTCCTTATGTAATGGGATATGACGTTCGTCCCCTCGAGACACTGAAAGAGAAAACGACCCTGCTTTCCAGGGCCGCTCAAGAAGACTGGCTGCTTTTTTTCGAGCACGACAGCGTGAATGAGTGCTGCAGCCTTGAACAAACTGAAAAAGGCATTAGAAAAAGAGAGGCTTTCGCCCTCAACACGTATTTTTGACGGTAATATTTTGTCAGGCTAAGCAAAATTATATAGCTTTGTGATACATGGAAGCGCCTCATTACAGCATCAGCAATACAAATATAACCAGGCTTGAGCATTCAGACGTTTGCCTCCGTTCGGATGGTATTATTCACATTAGCATTCATGCCGAACAGGTGGTAACCACAAAACAGTGCGAAGAAATGATGGACGCGGTTGAAGCGCTGTGCCATGGAAAGGAAGTGCCCATCATGACCTCCATTGGAGAAAATGCGGTTATTGAAAAGGAAGCGCGTGATTTTTCTGCAGGTCCCCGCGGATTACAGTTTACCAAAGCCGATGCGTTTATTGTAAAGAGCCTTGCTCATCGTCTGATCGCTAATTTTTACCTGAAAGTGAACAAACCCTCAAAGCCTTCCCGCGCCTTCAGCTCCGAAACAGAAGCAATAGCCTGGCTGAAAACCTATCTCTGATCCCAGCTTCCTGACCTGAATGCTCCCGCTCACAGGTTTAAATGAAATACTCTATATTTGCGCAAACCAAAACCGTTCAGCCCAAGCTAAAACGGCTAAAACAAGCGATATGAAAATTCTAAAAAAAACCGGGATCTTTTTACTGGTCCTTCTCGTTGTCTACACCATAGCGATGTTCTTCTTCTCTTCCAAAGCTTACGTTGAGCGCAGCCTGGTCATTAATGCAGATAAGCAAACCGTATTTAACCAGGTGAATAACCTGAAGAACTGGGAAAAATGGTCGCCCTGGCACCGGATAGATCCTGAAATGAAAATAACCTATTCCGACACGGTGGAGGGTAAGGGTGCGTGGTATTCCTGGGAAAGCAAGCACAAAAAAGTCGGTAATGGAAAAATGACGATAACAGGAAGCTATCCTACGGATTCTATTCAGAACGACATGAATTTTATGGACAACGGTGTTGCAAAGGGCAGCTTCTACTTTATGGAAACTGATGGAAAAACAACCGTAAAATGGACCATGCAATCCGATGCTCCATTCTTCTTCAGGTGGATCACGGTAATGATGGACAAATGGGTGGGACCTGATTTTGAAAGAGGACTGCATTACCTTGACTCGGTCTGCCAGCTTGCTCCACCTGCGGCCGCGGAAAATTTTACCACCATTCAAACAGAACCTAAAGTTTACCTTGTAATACGCGACTCAGCATCCGGGGAGGCCATCTCAGCAAAATTCGGCGAGCTTTATTCAAAGATCGGCGCCTGCCTTAAAGAGAACAAAATGGAATTCACCGGGCCGGTTGGCGCGTTTTATTATAAGAACACACAGGACATGATGGTATTTGAAGCTGCCGTTCCCATCAGCGCCCCACCTTCTAAAATGTGCAAGGGAGTTTCCGTTAAAAAAGTTCCTGCACAAAAAGTACTGGCTTATGATTATTACGGAGATTATAAGAACATGTTCATGGCCTACGACAAAATGAGAGCTTTCCTTGAAAAAAATAAAATGGAAGCTGATCTTCCAACTTTCGAAGAATACATTACCGATCCAATGACCGAAAAAGATCCTGCAAAATGGCTCTCGAAAATTTACATTCCCATTAAATAACCTTTTAAAACAAACTTATGATCGTATTGTATAGTATCCTCGGAGTGATCTTATTGGTATTGCTCATCGCATTGATCTTACCAGGCAGGTATACTGTTGAGAAAACAATGGAAATGAATGCGCCGGCAGAAAAATGTTATGACATGGTGGCGGACCTCAACAATTACAGGGACTGGAACCCCTGGAGCAAAATGGAGCCGGATGCGCAGAAAACAATTAGCGGAACTCCGAAAACTCCCGGCCACAGTTATGAATGGATCGGGAAAAAGATCGGACATGGAAAGCTCATCGTTAAATCGGTTGAGCCCAACAGATCAGCAGTGCTTGATCTTGAATTTTTTAAACCTTTCAAATCCAAAGCAGACGACATCTGGACCTTCAGCGAAAACGGAGGAAAAACAACCGTAAATTGGAAAAACACCGGTCCGCTTCCTTTCCCGATGGCGAGATTAATGGGACCTATGATCACCAAAAACCTCGACAAGCAATTTATGGAAGGCCTGAACAACATTAAACAGATCGTGGAGAACTAATTTTCTTGACTACTTTTTACGAAACAAAGCTGTCCGTCTGAAACGGGCAGCTTTCGTTTTTTAGCTATCTTTATTCCCTCAATTCAGACATGGAAAAAATCAGAAATTACATTAACGGAGAGCTGATAGAGCCCATCAGCAAGAATTACATCGATAATTATGACCCTTCGCGCGGCAAGGTATATTCACTCATTCCGGACAGCGATGAACAGGACGTTGAGCTTGCAGTAAAAGCAGCTCAGGCTGCATTCCCTGCCTGGTCGGTAACTCCAAAAGACAAGCGCTCCGCCATTTTGCTGAAGATCGCTTCTCTTATTGAAGAGAACCTTGAAAGGCTGGCAAAAGCAGAATCACTTGACAATGGTAAGCCCCTTTCGCTTGCCAGGACAGTTGATATTCCAAGAGCCGCCGCAAACTTTCATTTCTATGGGACAGGAATTTTACATTATGCGGCTCATGCACACAGCATGGAGGACAGCGCGATCAATTACACGCTCCGCCAGCCGGTAGGTGTGGCAGGCTGCATCTCTCCCTGGAACTTGCCATTATATCTCTTCAGCTGGAAAATAGCGCCGGCCCTCGCCGCGGGTAATTGCGTAGTAGCGAAACCCTCGGAAATAACTCCTTATACGGCTTACCTGCTTTCAGAACTTTGCATGCAGGCCGGCCTTCCGAAAGGCGTATTGAACATCGTTCATGGTCTTGGCGGAAAAGTAGGCAATGCTATTGTTTCGCACAAGAATGTTCCCTTGATCTCTTTTACCGGCGGAACAAAAACAGGGGCGCACATTGCAGGAATCGCCGCGCCGATGTTCAAAAAACTTTCACTGGAACTGGGTGGGAAAAATCCCAATATCATTTTCGCGGACTGCGATTATGAAAAAATGCTTTCCACCACCATGCATTCTTCTTTTGCCAACCAGGGACAGATCTGTCTTTGTGGTTCGAGAATCTTAGTGGAAAAAAGCATTTACGAAAAATTCAAAACCGATTTTGTTGAGCGCACCAGGAAGTTAAGCATAGGAGCGCCAATGGATGAAAAAACAAAGATAGGCGCGGTGGTATCCAAAGCTCACATGGAGAAAATACTCAGCTATATTGAGCTCGCTCAACAGGAAGGCGGAAAAATTCTTTGCGGCGGAAAAAAAGCGCATGTAGGAGGCGAATTCAGCGAAGGCTATTACCTGGAGCCAACTATTATTGAAGGCTTGCCGCACGACTGTCGCACCAACCAGGAAGAAATATTCGGCCCTGTTGTTACCATCATGCCTTTTGATAAAGAAGAAGAAGCCATGCTGTACGCGAACTCAACTATCTATGGCCTTGCTTCAACCGTATGGACGCAGGACCTTACCAGGGCGCACCGTGTCGCGCAAAACCTCCATACAGGTATTGTCTGGATCAATTGCTGGCTGCTCCGCGACCTGCGTACTCCTTTCGGCGGCGTGAAATCTTCCGGCGTTGGACGGGAAGGCGGATTTGAAGCGCTGGATTTCTTTACCGAACCCAAAAACGTTTGTATAAAATTAAAATAATATGTTAGAGAACAATGGCAGAATGGAGCTCAGCGAGCTGGGCGAGTTTGGATTGATAAAACACCTTACGCAATTCGTTGAACTGAAAAACGAAAGTACCGTAAAGGGAATCGGAGATGACGCTGCCGTTCTTGATTACAAGGAAAAACAGGTACTTGTTTCTACCGACATGCTGGTTGAAGGAATTCATTTCGACCTCAGCTATGTTCCCTTAAAACATTTAGGATACAAAGCGGTAACCGTAAATCTTTCCGACATCTACGCGATGAACGGAACGCCAAAGCAGATCACAGTCAGCATTGCTGTTTCCAACCGTTTCAGTACAGAGGCCCTGGAAGATCTGTACAATGGTATTACGCTCGCCTGTACAAAATACGGGATCGATCTTGTAGGCGGAGATACCACCTCTTCCCTTTCAGGCCTGATCATTTCAGTAACAGCGATCGGAGAAGCGGAAAAAGAAAAAATTGTTTACCGTGATGGCGCGAAGGAAAAAGACCTGCTCTGCGTGAGCGGCGATCTTGGCGGAGCGTATATGGGACTGCAGATCCTGGAAAGGGAAAAATCGGTTTTTAAAGAGAACCCGAAAATTCAACCGGACCTTGAAGGTCATGATTACATTTTGGAAAGACAATTAAAACCTGAAGCCCGCCATGACATTCCGACTTTATTAAGAACACTGGAAGTTAAACCGACTTCCATGATTGACATCAGCGACGGATTGGCTTCTGAGATCCTTCACCTGTGTACCCAAAGCGGAACAGGATGTAATTTATACGAAGAGAAAATTCCAATCGATCCCCAGACATTTGAAACAGCGCGCTCATTTGGACTCGATCCGACGATGTGC
>JBJMLS010000011.1:0-17749 GCA_045805185.1 Bacteroidia bacterium
AGGCTCAGATACATCCGGTCAGGCTTCGGCGCAATACGTTTATCCTTCGGCTACTTCTTATACCGCCACGCTGGTAGTAAGTAACAGCGCAGGATGTACCGACTCACTGAAAAAAACGGTGAATGTAAAACAGGAAGTTCTTGCCGGTTTTAATTATACAAACGCCTGTTCAAATGCAGGTGTACAGTTTACCGATAACACCATTGCTCCGCTTCCTGTTAGTCAGCATACGCACACCTGGAATTTTAACGGCAGCAGCATAACGGGTATTAGCCCGGTGTATGCCTTTGGAATTGCCGGAACCTTTCCTGTTTCCTTAACTGTAAACGGAACAAATGGATGCGTTTCAACGGTAACTAAAATGGTAAAGGTTTACAGTTCACCTGGTGCTTTATTTTCCTCTCAGGATTTTTGCAAGAACGATACGATCGCGTTAAATAATCAAAGTTTCGGGAACCAGGCCATCACCGCCTGGAGCTGGAGCCTGGACAATTCTTTTTTTTCCGCTTCACAGAATCCGCTTCTGAGTTCAGGAACAGCCGGGGTTCATGCATTAAGACTAACCCTAACCGATTCCACCGGCTGTAAAGATTCCATCACTAAAAACATAACAGTACATAATTTGCCAGTGCTTGACTTTTCTACTAATCCTTCGCTGTATTTGTATCCCTTCCAAAACATCACACTTATTTCTAATCATGCTACCGGTAATTCGTATAATTGGAGCGTCTCTAATGGATTCAGCTCAACCTTGAACTCACCTTCAGTAGTATTTACAGATACGGGGACATATACTGTTACACTTGTGTATGCCGACAGCAACAATTGCAAGAACACAAAGCAAAATATGCTTTCAGTAATTTCGCGCACTACCGATCTGGCTATTGTAGATCTTGTTACTTCTTTGCAGACGGATAACTTCTGTTCTGTTTCTGCTACACTGGTCAACACCGGGAAAGTTGTGATCAGCACTTTTAACCTTGAGCTGCTCGTACCTAACTCCACTGTTATTAAAGAAACCTGGACAGGCACACTAAATCCCGGGAGTGCTGTCACGCATGATTTTCAGGCACAACCGTTCATTAAGGATGCAGGTAAAAGCGAATTCCTCTGTTCCGTGATACTCGACGTCAACGGAGCTCCGGATAACCGAAGGGATAATGACGAATATTGTGCGGCGATCACTACTTTAAACTCGCTTTATACCTTATTTCCTAATCCTGCAAATGATTATATTCATCTTCCCTTTGTTATTGGAAAAGAAACTAAAGTTAACATCGAGATCTTTGACCTGATCGGCAAGCTTGTGCTTTCGGAAGAGACAAGCTTTACAAACCCGGGACTCAACCTGCTGGGAGTTTCCATTGTAAGCCTGGAGAAAGGGTATTATACGTTCAGGGTCAGGATGAACAACAGGACATTCACTCAACGCTTTCTCAAGGATTAATATGCAACTGGTATTTGCAACAGCCAATAAGAACAAAGCCATCGAAGTAGAAAAACTTTTACCGGCTGAATTTGATATTCTCACGCTTACAGAAGTAAACATCAGAGAAGAAGTTCCGGAAACATCGCCCACTATCGAAGGAAATGCTTTACAAAAAGCAAGGTACGTTTATGCTAAAAGCGGCATTAATTGTTTCGCGGACGATACGGGCCTTGAAGTAGAAGCATTGAGTGGAGAACCCGGCGTTTACTCGGCGCGGTACGCAGGAGAGAAAAAAGACCCACAGGCAAATATGAATAAGCTGCTTTTAAAGCTGGAAAGCCAGGATAACCGCAAGGCACGGTTCAAAACAATAATTGCACTGATAATTGAGGGTAGAGAACACCTGTTTGAGGGAATTATCGACGGGCAGATCGCAAGGACTCAGAAAGGCAGCAAGGGCTTTGGATATGATCCGGTCTTTATTCCCGAAGGACAGGATAAAACCTTTGGAGAAATGGAACTGGAAGAAAAGAACCTGCACAGTCACCGTGCACGAGCAGTTAAAAAGCTGATCGCCTTCCTGAATAATTTAGCGCAATAGTTAATAAGTACGTTGATTTCTTCCTCTAACATTACAAGCAAGCGCAACTGAAGTCCCTAATTTTGTTAACTGTCCCTTATCTCCTGAAAGTTCAGGTAATTTTGTAATGATATGAGCAAATTAAAAGTTGGAATTATTTTCGGTGGTCAGAGCAAGGAACGCGAGATCTCTTTTGCGGGTGGCCGTACCGTTTACGATAACCTGAATAAATCTTTATTTGAAGCAGTTCCTTTATTTATAGACAGCTTTGGAAACTTTGTACTACTGAACTGGGAATATATTTACAAAGGCTCCATTCGTGATTTTTATCCTCCTGTTGAATTTCTCCCGCCGGGGAATTCAGAATTCCAGCTTTACGCAGAAAACCTTGGCGACCTGGATGAACCTGCTCAAAAAAAACTCATCGATCCGATCGGTAAAAAAGTTCTGCCTCATGAGTTAAAAACGATAATCGATTTTGCTTTTTTATGTCTTCATGGACCCTACGGCGAAGACGGACGGATCCAGGGTCTCCTGGAATATCACCATATTCCTTATTCCGGTTCAGGTATATTGCCCTCAGCCATTGGCATCAATAAGAGCGTTCAGAAAAATTTAATGGTAAATGCCGGATTCAACAGTCCACCGTTCATTACTGTTAAGCGGGATACCTGGATCAGTGGCGACGCAAAGAGCGTTTGGGAAAAAGCAAAAAAAGAAATTGGCTTTCCAATGGTGATTAAGCCTGCCAACCAGGGATCTTCCATTGGCATAAGCATACTGCAGCATGAAGATCATTTCAGGTTCATGGAAGCAATTGAAAAAGCGCTTTTCACCAAATGGATCGATGCGGCGGAATGGAATAAGCTGAACCCTGAAGGAAAAGAAGATTACATACGCGTGCTCACTGATATCCGTGAAGGAATAGGCATGCCTGTATCTATTGATGGAAAAATAGTATATGGGCCATCGGAACTTCTGGACCACCTCAACAAACATGCTTCCGGTAAAGAAGGGTTTGTACTCGAGTCGCTGGATGGCGAAAGTACGGTAGTGATCGAAGGCTTTATTGAAGGGAAGGAATTTAGCTGCATTGTACTGGAAGATGAATCTGGCGGAGCCATAGCGCTGCCTCCGACTGAGATACGGAAAGGAAAAGAATTGTTTGACTACCGCAGCAAATATTTACCCGGACTATCGCGAAAAATAACACCCATCAATGTTCCGGATGAGCAGATCAATTCCATACGCAGCGAATGCGAGCGCTTGTTCTACGCATTGAATTTTGATGTTTATGCGCGTATCGATGGCTTTATCAGCAAGGATGGAAAGATCTTCCTGAACGATCCGAATACGACATCCGGAATGATGCCTTCCTCATTTTTCTTTCACCAGGCGGCTGAGATCGGATTGAACCCTTCGCAATTCCTCACCTATATTATTCGTACTTCCCTTGCAAAACGGATCATTGATTCCAAAGGAAAAAAAAGCTACGATCACTTGTTGAATAAACTGGATGGGGCAATAGCAAAGGATAAGGCAACCAGGACCAATAAAATAAAAGTTGCAGTAATACTTGGCGGCTATAGCAGCGAACGACACATATCAGTGGAAAGCGGCAGGAATATTTATGAGAAGCTTGCCAGTTCGGAAAAATATCAGCCCGTTCCTGTTTTTTTAACGGGGAACAACGAAGAACATATTCTTTACCAGATCCCGATTAATGCCTTACTGAAAGACAATGCCGATGATATCAGCGAAAAGATCAATTCATACAGCATTCACCCGGTAGTAAAAGAAATTATTGCGCGTTGTCATCTGATTACTGAAAAATATTCTTCTTCAGACAACCTGGCAAAACCTGAGCGCATTGATTATGCGGAGCTGGCAAAGCGCGTAAATGAAGTATTCATCGCGCTTCACGGACGGCCGGGCGAGGACGGCGCCATCCAGGAAAAACTGGATGCTGTGGGTTTGCCTTATAATGGCTCAGACCGTGAGAGCTCACAAATAACCATAGATAAATACCGCACCAATGAGATTTTGAAAGAAAACGGGTTTCTGGTCGCAGAACACCTACTGATCAGCAAGCAGAATTGGGAGCGGGATAAAAGCGGATTACAGGAAACACTGGTGAATACAATAAAGTTACCGTTCATTGCAAAACCGGTTGATGACGGATGCAGCAGCGCCGTAAAAAAGATAAAATCTCTGGAGGAGTTTGAAGCTTTTGCAAAGCTCATCTTCCGAAGCGCGGAAGAATTGGACCCGAAAGCTGCGGAAACACTGCATATTCGTTCAAAGGAAGAATTTCCGCAAAAAAATGTGATCCTGGTGGAAGAGCTCATTTCAAAAAGAAATGCCAAACATTTCCTGGAGATCACCGGCGGCATGCTAACCAGGTATAATTCCAAAGGAGATTTGGAATACGAAGTGTTTGAGGCGAGTGAAGCATTGAGCGGAGGGGATGTCCTTAGTCTCGAGGAGAAATTTCTTGCGGGACAAGGTCAGAACATCACGCCTGCACGTTATTCGCGTGATCCGGAAGAACGAAGAAGAATTTCTGAGCAGGTCAAGCAAATTCTTGGAGATGCGGCCCGGGTGTTGAAAGTAAGCGGTTATTGCCGCATCGATGCCTTTGTGCGTGTCTTCGATAAAGGCCGCTGTGAAGTTATTTTTATTGAAGTAAATTCTTTACCAGGCATGACCCCTGCCACTTGTATTTTTCACCAGGCCGCGATCAACCATTACAAACCCTACGAGTTTATAGATACTATCCTTGATTTCGGATTAAAGAGGAATGTTCAGTGAAATAAGAAAATTGAACCGTTCATCTGATAATTTTGTTGATTTATCGTTAACAATGAAATACTTAGGTTAGTAAAAGCTATATTTGTCCCGAAACCTTTTTATGTTAATTTCCGTTAAACAGCAAGAATTTTGTAACCTTATCCTATTTGTATGAAGAAATTATACGCTTTAGCCACTTCCTTAATTTTACTAGCCGGATCTCTTACCGCTCAGGATATTGGAGTAGTTAATATTACTTCTCCCTCTTCGGGCTGTTCGCTTACGAGCACAGAAAATGTAGTTGTAAAGATCTTCAATTACGGAACCAACATGAGTGGTGTGCCATTCAATGTTTCCTATACAATTAATGGTGGCGCAGCAGTAACTGATGTCGGCGTTGTCTTCGCGTCATTTCTTACCAACTCTACTGTAACATATACCGTAAGTACCCCGGCCAATCTTTCGGTTCCTGGTACTTACACGCTTACCGCGAGCGCAACAACTGCAGGAGATATTAACATGACGAATGATGCCATCACTGGATACAATGTCACCAATAATGCGGCTTCCATTGGAGGTACCATTTCAGGAGGAGGCCACGCCTGCAAGAATTTAAACTCGGGATCACTTACCTTAAGTGGGAACACCGGCTCCATCCTTAACTGGGAATATTCTACAGATGGCGGCGCTACCTATATCAGCATTTCCAACACTTCCAACTCCCAATTCTACAATAACCTTTCTGTAAATACTGTGTACCGGGCCAAAGTACAAAATGCAAGTTGTCCCACTGCCTTTTCAACGCTTGACTCTATTCAGATGGACCCCGTAACTGTTCCCGGATCTATTTCAGGAAGCACCACAGTATGTATCAGCGGCAATGCTGGGAATCTTACTTCAGTAGGCAAAACAGGAACGATCGTTAACTGGGAGTTCTCAACGAATGGTGGAGGAACCTGGACGGCAATAGCAAATTCCTTGAATACGCAACCCTATACGAATGTTGTTGTAAATACGCTTTACCGGGCAGTCGTACAAAGCGGTGTCTGTGCTGTAGCTAATTCTTCCAATGGTACAATTACAGTTAGTCCGGTTACCGTCGCCGGTACCATTGCACCCGATACGCTTTACGCATGTGCAGGTGTGAATAACGGCACCATGACCCTATCCGGAAAGACCGGGGCAATATCCCGTTGGGAGTCTTCGATCAACGGCGGCGCCTCATGGTCGAATATTGTGAACGCTACAGTAAATCAAACCTATACAAACCTTGCGGTTAGTACTATTTACAGGAGTCTTGTGAAAAGCGGCGCTTGTCCAAGCAAATATTCGGATACCACACATGTCATCGTTAGCCCCGTTACAGTTCCCGGAACGCTTAGTTCAAATGCTACTGTTTGTAATGCAGCAAATGCCGGGACAATAACACTGGCAGGACAAACAGGAAATATAGTGAATTGGGAATCCTCTGTAAACGGTGGAGCCGTATGGACGCCAATTGCAAACACGACAACAACTGAGAATTATAACAACCTTACCACAACAACATTATACAGGGCCTCAGTGCAAAGCAACGGATGCAGCAGCGCTTATTCAGACACGGTTACAATAAGTGTTGATTCAACTTCAGTTGGCGGAGTTACTTCTGCAGCCACAACTGTTTGTTCAGGTGCAAATGCAGGATCACTCAATCTTGCCGGACAAACAGGAAGTGTGCAGCGCTGGGAATTTTCATCAGACGGAGGACTTACCTGGTCGCCGATCGCAAACATAACTACAAGCAACAATTACACGAATCTTACCGGAACAACGATTTACCAGGCAATTGTACAAGAGGGTGTTTGTCCGGCAGACACTTCAACCCAGGTTACAATAAGTGTTGATTCCACAACCCTGGGAGGAAGCGTAACGCTAAGCGATACCGTATGCGCGGGCAACAACAATGGAACATTGAATTTATCGAGTCAAAGAGGAAACATCATGAGTTGGGAATATTCAACCGATGGCGGATTAACCTGGCTCAGCATTGCCAATGCAACCGCTTCTCAAAGCTTCAATAACCTGAATACAACTTCTATGTACCGCGCTTTGGTACAAAACGGCGTGTGTCCTTCTTCCTATTCCAGCTTTGCAACCATCACCACCGATCAACCGCCGGTAGCCGGCACTTTGTATGGTGGAGCAACCGTTTGCAGTGGCGCAAATGCCGGAACGCTTACACTTGTAGGGTCAGTCGGTCCCATCAACAACTGGGAATTTTCAACTGATGGTGGAGCAACCTGGAACGCTATTGCAAACACCACTGCGTTTGAAAATTACACCAACCTTGTTACAACCACTCTTTACCAATCCATTGTTGGGAACGGAGCCTGCCCGAACGACACTTCGTCCATAGCAACCGTAAGTGTTGACGCTGTTTCAGTGGGCGGACTGATAACTGTTGATGATACCGTATGTGCGGGAGCAAATGCAGGAATGCTGAATCTGAATGGAAATACAGGTAACGTAGTTGAATGGCAGTTCTCCGTGGATAACGGAACAACCTGGATCGCTTTATCCAATATCACCACTTCACAGGGTTATTTAAATCTTAGCGCTACAACTCAATACCGCTCACAAATTAAGAACGGGGTTTGCCCTGCAGCTTACTCAGGGCTTGGAACCATAACTGTTGACCAGGTCCCTGTTGCAGGAACGTTATCAGGAGGAACGACTGTGTGTAGCGGAGCAAATGCGGGTGCAATTGCACTGAGCGGCTATTCAGGGAATGTGATCGACTGGCAGACCTCTACAGATGGCGGAGCAACATGGACGCCACTGGGAAGCACAGCGACAACACAGAATTACAGCAATCTTACTTCAACAACATCTTACCTTTCTATCGTAGGCTCGGGCGTATGCGCGAATGATACCTCATCCATTACAACAATTAATGTTGACTCGGTATCTGTGGGAGGAATGGTTACTGTCGATGATACCGTATGTGCCGGAGCGAATGCCGGGACGGTGAACCTGACAGGGAACACCGGAAGTGTGATCGACTGGCAATATTCTACTGATGGAGGTGTTTCCTGGATCTCTTTATCCAATACCACATCTTCTCAGGGATATGCGAACCTCGTAGCAACAACACTCTACCGTACAAAAGTAAAATACGGTGTTTGCCCATCCGATACTTCAGCTGCTGCAAAGATTTCAGTCGATGCGGTTTCCTTGGCTTCTTCCTTATCCTCACCTGCTGTTGTCTGCGAGAGCGCGAATAATGGCACCCTGCTTTCGGGAACCAATACAGGATCCATACTCGATTGGGAAAGCTCAACTGATGGGATCACCTGGACGCCCATCGGCAATGCTACAGCGCAACAAAATTACCTCAACCTTACCGACACCACCTGGTATCACATTATTGTAAAAAACGGCGTTTGTTCTCCTGATACTTCAGCAAGTCTCAAAATAACTGTAAATCCAAAGCCAAATGCAGTTTTTGCAGCGGCCGCGGTGTGTGAAGGAGCCACAATGAGCTTTATTAATTCAACAACTACTTCTTCCGGATTTATACAGCTTTATAACTGGGATTTCGGAGATAATAATTCTTCCGTCAGCGGTAATCCGGTTCACCTGTACGCAGACAGCGGAAGCTACAATGTTTCCCTGGTTGCTTTGTCAAGCCTTGGTTGTCTCGACACATTTAACTTACCGGTAAGAGTGAACGCGCTTCCTTCAGTAGTATTTACTGCAAGCGGACCGCTCAGCTTTTGTCCTGGCGATTCGGTAACCGTAAGTGTTCCTTTCTCTGCTAATAATACTTACCTGTGGAGCAATGGAGATACGCTGAACACCACGCAAATAGATACAAGCGGAACGTTCAGCATTTTGGCCACTGATACAGTTAGCGGCTGTTTAAATACGGATTCCCTGAGCACTATCCTTTTTCCTGCGCCAGTAGCCAATGCGGGACTTGATGATACACTTAGTCTTGGAGGTACAATTAACCTGAACGGCAGCGGAGGCCTTAGCTACAACTGGACCCCAATTATTACCTTAAGCTCAGGTATCATCGCGCAGCCGGTTGCAACGCCAAGCCTCACTACAGTTTATATTCTTACCATAACAGATGCGAACGGATGTACAGCTTCGGATTCCGTCAGAATCTTTGTAGACGATAACATCAGCCTGGTCATTCCAAATCTTATTACTCCAAATGGTGACGGACACAATGACGTGTGGTACATTAAAAATATAAACCTGTTCACCAATACTGAAGTAGTGATCTTCAACCGTAACGGACAAAAAGTATTCGGAATGACGGATTATGACAACAGTTGGGGCGGTACTTTTAACGGGAACATTCTCCCGGATGGAACTTATTATTATGTACTGAAGTTGCCGGACAACGACAAAACCTTCAAGGGAGCTATTACTATATTAAAATCAGGCAACTAATCTATTAAAGACAGAAAACATGAAAAAAAATATATTCATAGCGCTTTTTACCGGCATCTCTTTAATAGCGGCTGCCCAGCAATTACCCTTATACAACCAGTATACATCACTGCCTTACCTTTACAATCCTTCAATGGTGGGTTACCAGGGAGGGATCAATGCAAATCTTTTACACCGTTCACAATGGAAAGGAATTCCAGGCGCCCCGGTTACCAGCGTATTAACAGCTGAGGGTCCCGTGCAGGAAAAAAACATCGGTTTGGGAGTTACCATGTTCAGCGACGTTACGGATATCGTTCAGCGTACCGGTTTTTATACTTCTTACTCTTACAAGCTAAAAATAGACGAGGACAATAAGTTCCTTTTTGGATTATCCCTGGGAGTATTAAACAACAGGATCGATTTTACCAAATCCATCGTGAGCGACCAGAATGATCCCTTGCTGATGAGCAGGCAGAATCAACATAAAACCATTTTTGATGCAACCCTGGGTACCACCTACGTTTGGAAAACCCTCGAGGTTGGCATTGCTGTGCCGCAATTGCTCGGAACAAAAGTTTCCTTCGTTAGTACGAATTCTTCCTCTTACTATTATATGTCGCGTCACTTTATCTTCTCGGCTAAATATACCTTTGATGTGGATAAAGAAAAAGGAATGAAAGTATATCCGCTTGTGCTGGTACGTTATGCAAAGAATGCTCCCGTGCAATACGATATAAACGCTGTGTTCGACTGGGAAAAATTCGGATGGGCTGCTATTTCTTACCGGAGTAATTACGCGCTCGGACTCAATCTTGGCGTTAGGCTGAACAAGACACTGAAGGCAGGATATGCTTTTGACTGGACAATAAATACCGTGAAGAATTACGCAGGAGGAGCTCATGAACTTTTGTTAGGTTACACCTTCGGAGCCAAAGAGGAAAAAGCGCCAAATACCGAAATGGCTTCAATGGCCGACAACAATAAGGTTGACAGCCTGTATTCTGCTTTAAAAACCAATAATGACGCACAACAGGCAGAGATCAACCGCTTGAATTCGGAAGTGGATCGTTTAAGAAAAGAAGATTCTCTGAGGAATGCCAAAACTGTAGCGGTTTCCGGGAACAATATTCTGAACGCAGATGTCAATGCTTATAAAGCGGAAAACGGAGGAAATATTCCAAGCGGATTCTATGTTGTTGTAGGCGCGTTTAAAAATATTGCCAATGCGGAAAAAGTTAAATCATCTGTAACATCCAAATATGGGGAAACGGATCTTTTCTTTAATAAGGAAAAACAATTACACTATGTGTATGTGATCAGAGGAGAAAGCCAGGAGACTGCCGAGGAAATATTGACGATCATTAAGACACAGTTCCCGGGTTCATGGATCTTTAACATGCAGTAACACATAACAAATTATATTGTAAAGTAAGGATGAGCCAAATTACCTGTCCGATTTAAAAGCCCTTTCCGGGGCTTTTTTTTTGAAACGAAGCATTGCCATCCACATAATCAATAAAGTGATCAGCAGGTAGCCGAGACTCTGTGAACGGAAAGGGACAATATCGCTGAGCACATAGCAATTTATATAAAAGAGAAACAGCACAAGAGAAAATGTGAACAGCGCTGTTTCTAATTTCAGGGGAACTACCCTATTTATTTTTCCGGATACATACTTACAATGGAGAATTAAAACCAGAAGCGTCATTAGTTTCAGCGGCAATAATTGGTAATGCAATAAAGGCAAGACTGCGGTATGAACAGTATTCTTTAGCGACTGAACCAAAGTAAATGATGGAAGAATTCCAAGTCTTGTACTTATTCCTGAAGAAAAAAGGTTGACTGAAAAGGAAAGCAGCAATACTGCAAAAGCAAGTAATACCTTATTTCTTTCAGTAGAGCTTACTGCTCCCCGCAGTTTAGATCCAGGGATGAATAGCAGAATAAGAGCAATAATTACATAGGTTTCATTGAGACCGCCTGCCGCGGCAAAACACAGTATGGTAATTATCCACGCTGATACACCAGCTCCGGGCTTAACAAGCATTGCAAAGCCAAAACAAAGAAAGGTAAGACTGAGCAAATGCATGCTTACAGAGCTCATCCACTGCCACACTTCAAACCTGCCCTCATACATAAAAAAATAAAGGCAGGCCGTAATTATCAGGGCGCTGTATGCAGAAGATACAAAGGAAAGCCGATGAAAATAACGCGCGGACAAGGACCGCAATAAAAAAGCCAAAGCCGCTGTAAAGCAAAGCGTCATCATTAAAAGGTAGATCCAGTAATAAGTGATGTGGGTTCCGAGAATAGAAAATACAGTGCAGGTAAACAAATGACTGAACCATCTCCCGTTGCAATCTGTGTAAAAATAAAGCGCAGCCCCGATCACCCCTTTTCCTTTCACAACAGCAAGAAAAAAAACATCGTCCCCGGTAATGGAATAATGAAGGGTTTCCCGGATAAGACTCCAAAAAAATGGAACAATGATGATCAGTCCAATGAATTTACAGTATTTCTGAAGGAATTTTTCCAAACTAAAAAGGCGTTCTAAAAAACGCCCTTTCAAAGTTAATTAAATCTCGAACTCCTTCTTCATGATCAGTTGCGAGCCCGCGTATATATCTATGAAGTACTTTCCTTTCGGCCAGTTGGTAACCTGCAGCTCGAACCAATAATCATAGCTTCCCTTACTGGTCTTTTTATCATTGGTGAATTTCTGCATGAGCTTATCGTCCCTGTCATGCAACTGTATGCTTAGGGAACAGTCGGCGGTTAAGGTGTAATTTATGTTTCCCGAGATCTTATTAGTGCGGTTCGAAAAAGCATGAGCAGAGGTAGACAACTGCTCGTAGTCTTTTTGGTACCAGGGTATTTCAACATGCTTTTGCTCACATACAAACTTCCTGAGCTTTTCAACCGACTGGTCTATTCCGGCCACATTGTGATTATCACTCAGGCACCATACGGCATTTTGCACAGCATCCTGCGGAAATTTATTCTTATTGCAGAATTCGGCAAGTCTTATCATTGATGAATCCGCCATTCTTCCTACGGTAAAAACAGAATCCTTTCCCGGGCTGTGATTACTTGCCTGGCAGCAGAAACCATAAACATCGGCTTCCTTTTTTTCCATGGCCCTCAATGCGAAGATCTGCTCATGCGTCACTAAAATATCCTGTTCACTATTATTCTTTGAATTGAGCCTTCTTCCCGCTTCCAATACTATATATAGTGAATCGTTATGCTTGCTCGCTATTTTCAGGTGGAGACAATTACCGCTGTGACCTCCCTTCCCTTTTATTTCGAGTTTTATCAGTCCCGCTTTTACCGCTTTTTCAATCGAGATCATTTTCTTTTTCCCGGTAATATAACTGTTTGCAGCCTGGATGGGAACTGATCCGATTGCGATCACAAGTCCCAATAGTGAAATAAACGCTTTCATATTGCTTTTTGATTTATAATGAGAGCGGGGGGAAAAGATACAGGAGGAAAAGCGAAATCTTACGCTATCAGATATTTGTCATTTTCTTTGCAGGGATATTATAACGCAGTCCAAGATAGAACATTCTTCCGATCACTGGTCCCCAGGTGAGAGAGCTATCGAAGTACTTACTGTATGGCTGACTCGCCGAGAGAATGAGATTGGTCTGCCTGAAACCGGTAATATTTTCACAACCGAGGTAAGCGTCCAGGTTCGCTTTTTTAAAAAACGATTTACTCAGCTGGGCATTCATTGTAAAATAAGCGGGAGAACGCTGAACCTGCCTGTATTCGCCGGGATTTGCAAGCGTTGAGGGCAATCGTTTGGATCCAATAAAATTAAAGGTATAATCGAATTGCCATTTGCTTTTTGTTTTGTAAGAGAGATTCGCGAAGGCCCTGTGTGCGGCTACGAAGGGTCGCTGCAAAAGTGTTCCATGATAGGTGGTCCTGACATCGTAATAGCGATAAGCCATTTTCAAATCAAAGCGTCGGATTGGCTCGTAATTCAATTCCACCTGGGCGCTATTTGAAAAAGATCTTCCTTCAAGGTTGTAGAACAACACCTGGTGCGGATCAGCATCGAGATCCATCACTACCTGGTTCACAAAGCCCGTGTGGTAGAAATCCAGGACCACACTTCCTTCGCGGTAATTCAGCTTAAAATTATGCACCAGGTTTATACCGCTGTTCCAGGCCACCTCCTGCTTTAATCCGTAAGCCGTTCCGGAATTGGAAGAAGGCAGAATGATCAGCTGCCGCGAGCTTGCAAACACTGCGCTGTTTTCCGCAAAGATATTCGCTGTCCGCTGTCCCCTGCCAAAAGAAGCGCGTAAAGCCGTTCGTGCTGCCAGGTTGTATTTGATGTGTAAGCGTGGGGTAAGGATATTTCCGAAAATGTTATGGTGATCATAACGTATTCCTGCTATAAGATCGAACTTTTTACCGCTGTTGTAGGTATATTCCAGGAAGGCTCCGATAACCTGTTCCGTACGGTAATACTTAAAGCTTTTATACTGCTCGTTATAGTCGTCATATAAATAGCTGAGGCCTGCTTTATATTTATGCCTGCTATCACCGAGAACGGACTGGTAGAGAAGCTGTGCAGAAGCTGATTGCTGCGTCCCATTATATCCGGTTGTTCCATAGAGCGAATGTTGTTCATGACGATACGCGTTAGCAATAAGTCCAAAGCTTTTGTAAATTGAGCCGGGAAGCACATAGCCTGTCTTGGAATAAATTTCGTATCGCTTTACAGCAGCTGAATAAGCGTAATGAGAAGAATCAAAAACCAGGTCCTTATTTTTCGCGCTTACACTCCCGCCTTCTTTAGTATCATTAATAATATGCGCTCCGAATTGGGCAATGAAGCCTTTTGCATTTTCGTATTTCCAGCGGTTGAGCAGGTTCAGCTGTTTGCCTAAGGGCAGATCAAGAAAGCCATCGTGATTCATGTCGTTTTTTACTGCAAGTGAGCTTCCATGCAACATTAATCCGGTTGACCAATGTTCGCTGATCCTTGTATTGAAGAGCATATTTGCCTCCATCCTTCCCATGCTGTTCTGGTAAGCATTGAGGTAAATACGATCTGCCTTTTCAGGCTTTTTAAGCTCCACATTTATCTGTCCGGCCATGCTTTCATAACCGTTGCTCACCGGACCGATGCCTTTTGTTACCTGAATGCTTTCTACCCAGGGACCCGGAATAAAAGTGAGGCCCGTGTGTGAAACGAGCCCCCGCGTTGCAGGAACCAGCTCAACCGTGAGGGGGGAGTAGGCTCCTGAAAGACCGAGGAGCTGAATTTGCTTGATGCCCGTTACCGCGTCGGAATAATTAACGTCAATGCCAGGATTGGTTTCAAAACTTTCAGATAAGTTGCAGCAGGCGGCCTTCTTCAATTCTCCCTCGCCCATTACCTGGGTGAGCATTGGATTCGTGGATTGCATATAGGTAGTTGCCTGGTGCGTGGTCACCTCAACTTCGTCCAGGGCTTTTACAGGCTTCAACAATAGCCGCACTTTCTGTTGAAAAGAAGAGACCAGAACGCAGTCGCTCTGATAACCAATATAACTCACCCGGAGCAGAACGGGAAGCGAATCTCTTTTCAATTCGAAATAGCCGCTTGTATCCGTAAATACTGCCTGATAGGAATTATCCCAGTGAACAATAGCTCCCGGGAGCGGGCTTTTTTCAGCCCCTTCTCCCTGACTGTAGACATAGCCGCTCACAACCTGCGCCTGTGCAACAGAACAAAGGAAAAACAAGAATATTATTAAAAAACGGAGCACACTACTTATTTTTTCTCGAATATTTGCAGCACTCCGGTAAAGCGGCATACGCCTTATCATCCGCCTTCATTTTTTCCGAGTCGTATCCCGCTTCTGAAACTTTTTTGTAAATAGCTCCAGGCTGGATCTTCTTTTCATTGTAGGTAACTTTGAGTATTCCTGTTTTAACATCCCAGACCGCCTCTTTTACGCCCCTGGTATCCAGGGAGGATTCGATCGTCTTTTTGCACATTTCGCAATTACCGGAAACTTTGAATGTTTCAGTTTTAATGTCTTTTTTATTTTGTGCAAAGGCGGCAGCATTAATTAACAGAAGAAATATTGCAATTGTTTTTATACGTTTCATAGTCGTTATTTTTTACGTTCGTACTGGCAACATTCGGGAAGGTCCATATACGCCTTATCGTCTCCTTTATATTTATCATTATCATAACCTGCGGCAGCGATCAGCTTTTGAATCTCGTCGAGGCTGATCTTAGTGGAATCATATTCCAACCCGATGATCTTGCTTTCTGTGTTCCAGGACGCAGATCTCAGGCCCACTACTTTCAATGCGCCTTCTATGGTTTCTTTGCACATATCGCAATTTCCCCATACTTTAAAACTTGCCTTTGTAGATTCTGAGCTAGCGCAGGCCATAAGTAAGGCGCATAATACGAGTGTTATTAATTTGTTTTTCATGAAAATAATTGTTGGTTAATGAAAAAAGATACCGCGCGGCAGATTATTTGCCGGGGCTGTTAACTCATGAAAGGATCACAGGAGGATGGATCGCTGAAAAAGGAAAAGAGGGTGCTTTCGCCCAAGCAAAGGAGGTTCCCTGTAATTGAGGGCCACAGCTTCGAGCGTAGGCTCATCAGCGCCTGTCAGCGCCTTATGGGAAGTCTCTTGAATAATTGAGTGGTTCAGGTTTAATTTGTTCTTATCAGCAACCTTGTGACTGTCCTTCACCTTAAAAAAATGCTTTTTATCCTTGCAGCAGCTCTTCTTTACCTTTTTGCTACCGCACGGACAGCTATCTTTTGCCTTCAGAATAAAATCAACGCTGGAAACCCTGCCCCCGCAATAATGAATATTCACCGCTATTCCGGTTGTACTGAACAGGTAAAAGAAAAGTATGAATATGAGGGTAATTCTTTTCACGCTTTACAAAGATAAGACATTTCAAAGCTCATTCAGCCGTTTTTCATTTTGATAACAAATATTCTATTTTAAGCACCGCCATATTATTCTGGTGGATCACATTCACGAGGTTGCTTTCAATGCTTAGCGCCTGGCTCACGACCTGGAGATACTCCACATAACTGATCTCTTTTAAATTGTAGGATTTCAACGCTTCCTCAATGATCAGCTTTGAATTGGCAAGCGCATTGGACTGGTAATAATTAACCGAATTCCGGTATTTCATGTATTGGCTGACCGCCTGGTCGTATTGCCCTTCCATTAAGGAAACATTATAATCATAATCTGATTGGGCAAATTTTGTGTTGATGTTCGCCGCAAGTATCTTTGAACGTTGCGGATACAACCAGAGTGGAACAGCTATTCCCATTTGAAAACCCTGTAGCCTGTTCTGCCGCGTAAGAAAATAATCCTCCCCGAATACATTGGCCGGCCCGTAGATCGACTGGTTGAAATATCCCACAGTAAGGTCGGGCAAAATCTTCGCAGCTTCCAGTTTCACCTGCTTTTTACTTACTTCAACCTGCTGCCTGTAAAACTTCAGAAGAGGATGATCCAGTATTGCCGCTGTATCTACACTCCAGTTTAAGTAATTTTTTTTTATATCTGTCCATTTAATATCAAAGTTCTGTTTCGCATGCATCAGTGTCCTCAGCTGGATCTCGTAATTATTAATATCCTCTTCACTTTCCAGCAATTGATTCCTGATCTCCATCACCTGCGTTTCGCTCGTTATCTTCTCAAGAAGAGTACCCTTACCTGAAGCATATTTTAAAGCGCTGTTATTTGCAAAATCTTCATAAAGGCTATCTTCCCTGTGCAGGAGCTCATGTTTGGCATTTAAAAAAAGCAGGGAATAATAGCACACTTTGATCTGGTAAATAAGATCCGACCTGGTAGCTGCAAATTTATATTCGCTTCCTTTTATCTGCGCGTTTGCAACAGCGGCATGACTGCTGAATACTGTCGGAAAAGGAATAACCTGGGTAACTGCGAAAATATTATCGTACTTATAAATACTGTTAAACTGCCCCTGCGTATACATAAAGCTCGTCTTCGGGATCTCCGTTGAAGCTTTCTTGTACTGCTTCTGGTATTCAATATTAAGATGAGCCGTTTTTATATTCTCGTTATTTTTCAGAGCGATATCAATGCAATCCTCAATCGTATAAATCGCTTTCTGGGCACTAATCCGGAGAGTCAGGAAAAAAAAGAATGCCAGGAATACCGCGACTTTCACTGCTCTTATTAATTCTCTTAGCATATCTTGTTTTCCGCAATAGTGGTTCATAACTGATTCAATACAGAAGCGCCGCTTTCTTTCTGCGGCGCTTTCACTATAATTATTCTCTATACCTTCTTACTCATTATCTTCTTCGCTCGTCCTTTTCAACTGAAGATTTACCTTTTGCCAGCTTCCCCCATTATATACTTCTGTAAAACCCTTAGCCTTTAATTGAGACGCGGCTGCGCTGCTTCTCATACCGGAAGCGCAGCAAAAAATGATCGGCTGTTTGCCCTTCAGAAGCTCAATGTTCTTTGCTATCTCATCAAGCGGAATATTCAAAGATC
>JBJMLS010000012.1:0-14605 GCA_045805185.1 Bacteroidia bacterium
CCAAAGCGCTCTTGATTATATCGTTTCAAAAGGAATCGAAAACAAAAGGGTTAGCGCCAAAGGCTTTGGTGAAACAAAACTTCTGAACAAATGCGGGAATAATATTGATTGTCCGGAGGAAGAACACGCGAAGAACCGAAGGCTGGAGTTCAATATAATAGTGAAATGATCTGCCTTCCGCGCATTTTTCAACACATTAAAAAGTGGGGTACTATTCGGAGGTAATGAAAGCTATGAATATTAAGGTTAGCTAACACCAGAGGTCGCGGAGAGCGCAGAGATGAAGATAATTGAGTTTCTTCCCTGAACTTATTTTTGGCTTTACTGAATTATAGTATAAACACTCTGCGTTCTTTGCGCCCTCTGGTGTTAAAAAAATGCAAAGGAAACAAAGCCGCAGCCTAAAAGAATTTGTTTCTGTGTTGGAAAAGATCAGAACACCTCATCAATATCGTTATTCGGATTTCCACGAATAATATCATTGCTACCGGTAATCGTATCGTCGTCCCAATTTTTAGAAGCGATCGTTTTGGTCCTTGGTTCCTCCTGTAAAAACTCATTAGACGGCGTAAGCCCCGAACTTGCATTGTAGAGCTGCGATGAATTCTCATCGTAATCGAGGTCGGCAAATTTTGCGAACTGGCCAATGAACCGTAAGCGAACTTCTTCCAGCGATCCGTTCCTGTGCTTTGCAATAATGATCTCCGCCTGATTTTTGCAGGGCTGACCATCCTCCCAGGTGTCCAGTTTGTAATAATCAGGTCGGTAAATAAAATTCACCATGTCGGCATCCTGCTCAATGGCTCCCGATTCACGTAAGTCGGAAAGCTGTGGACGCTTTGAGCCCGTAGCCCGCTGTTCTACGTTACGGCTTAGCTGGGACAAGGCAATGATAGGTATGTTCAGCTCTTTGGCAAGACTCTTCAATGATCTTGAAATATGTGAGATCTCCTGCTCGCGGTTCCCTTTGGTTTCACTTCCGCCGCTCATCAGCTGAAGGTAATCGATAATGATCAGTTCTATATTGTTGTTTTCTTTTAACCGCCGCGCTTTTGCCCTTAATTCAAAAATAGAAAGTGCAGGAGTATCATCAATGTATAATGGAGCTACTGAAAGCTTCTTGATCCTTGAATTCAGCTGAACCCATTCATGATCTTCCAGCTGGCCCTTTCTCAATTTTACCTGATCGAGTTCCGCCTCACCTGAGATCAAACGGTTCACCAATTGAATCGAAGACATCTCCAGGGAAAAAACAACAGTTGGCCTGTTAAAATCAACAGCTGCATTCCGCGCGATCGTCAATACAAAAGCGGTTTTACCCATACCGGGACGAGCCGCAAGAATAACGAGATCGCTTTTTTGCCAGCCGGAAGTTATCCTGTCAAGCGCTGTAAATCCGGTTGGAACACCGGTAACACCGGACACCTGCTGACTGGCAGCTTCGATCTGCTCAATAGCCAAGGAGATAAGCGAGCTCATCTTATCATGCTGTTTACGCACGTTAGAGTCTACTACCTCAAAAATATTTTTTGTCGCGGTATCTAACAGGTCAAATACATCCGTGCTGTCCTCATACGCTTTATTAATGGTATCCGTACTGATCCGGATCAATTCGCGCTGGAGAAATTTCTGAGCAACGATCCGCGCATGGAACTCAACATTTGCAGAAGAGGCAACACGATTGGTTAAATGCGAAATATAGTAGGCCCCCCCGACAAGATCGAGGTTCCCCGTTTTTTGAAGGTGCTTGGTAACAGTTAAAATATCAACCGGCTCCGAAGAGTTGAACAGCTCCATAATGGAACGGTAAATGTGAACGTGAGCAGGCTTATAGAAAGATTCTGGTTTTAAAATATCAATAACATTGCTCAAGGCTTCTTTCTCCAGCATTATAGCTCCTAAAACGGCCTCTTCCAGATCGGTGGCCTGTGGTTGCAGCTTACCGTCAAACAATACGGGGGCATAGGTTTGCCCTTTTAATTTAGGCCTGTTCTTATTCTCAATAGGGTTCATAATAGTTGTAAAAGCGGACAATAAATTTAGTGAATGATTACCACATGACAAGGTCTTATTTTTTATTAAAAACTTATTACAGGCTTTACTAACAGGTCAGAGAAACCTTATCTTTGCTAAAGTTGTGGTAATCAATGAAAACATCAAAAGCATATATTTTCACTGTTCTTTTATTGTCAGCAATTTTTGTAATCTCCTGCAAGAAAGAAAAGAAGAGCGACGTCTTTCCTGAAATTTCATTTTATGCGCCGGCAGGAGGATCAGTCTTCAATATGTTTGACAGTATCTATGTTTCCGCTTATGTATCGGACGGTTCGGGCCTTGAGAGTGTTACTGTGGGCCTTACCACTCTTAGCGGCGTTCCTGTTCAGCAAAACGCGGTGTATCATCCTACTGGTACCAGCCTCGAAATTGGATTTAAGTATGAGCTTTATGAGTACCGTTTAACGAGTGGTTATTATTCTCTCTTAATTACCGCTGGCAACGGAAGCAATACTTCGCTGAAACAGCAGGTCATATACATAAATGCTTCTCCTGTCATAAAGAAAGGCTACTACCTTTTTTCCGATAACGGATCCTTAACCACATTTACCAAATTCGATACGGCCTTTGCAAATCCGGGAATTAAAACGATCAGCGGAAAATATACCGGTTCAGCTATCTCAAGTTATAACCAGCGACTGTATGTTGCAGGCGGAGCCTATCAGAATTTTCAGGCTTATGATGTAGGGACGGGAACCGTGAAATGGAACATCCAGAACCTCGGCGGTGGTAGTCCTTACTTTAGTTCCTGCGAAGGTGATGGGATGAATGTTATACTCGGGTATAACAACGGACAGCTGAAACGTTATAATCAGGATGGTACCACCATTACCAATATGGTGTATCCGAACAATGATTATTACTGCGAATACGGCGCTGTTCAGGCTTCTAATTACGTTGCGTATATGCAATCCAGGAGCAGCAGCAATAAAAAACTGGTCGTTTTCAACGCTTATGGAGCTGCCGCGATGGAAAGTCCAATTACATTCAAACCCCTGGGCATATTCGAAAGATCAACTACAGATGCATACGTTGTCGGTAATGACAACAGCAACCAGGCACAATTGACTATTTTCAATGTGAACGCAGGGGGATTGCAAAGCCCGCTTAACCTGCCGTCGGGGAGTTTACTCAGCGCTTGCAAAGTTGACAGCAATACCTTACTTATCGGACACAGCGACGGTAATATTTATAAATACCAGTATAGCTCCAATAACCTGATCGCCATTCAAAGCGGAATAACAGCAAACCGTATGAAATATGATAGCGGAGAAAACCTGGTCTATATCTCTTCTGCCAAGCAGTTCAATGCTTACGCTCTTGGATCATTTTCCCTGAGTCCCGTGAAAACCTTCACACACAGCGATACGATCCGGGACTTTCATGTCATCTATAATAAGTGAGGTCGCATTTTATCCGCTAAAAGTTGACGCAGATCTTAACACAATGTTAGCCCTTGAGAGTTCAAGGGTATTAATTGTTGGCGGGATTTTTCTGCAAATGAATATTAAATCCAAGGCCCGCTGAGATCCTCAGCTCATCTAATCTTATATAGTCATTATTACGATAAGCGCTTTTCACATAACGTGTATTGGCAAAGAAATTAAAATACCTTCCGACGTAATAGGTAAAACCTGCCAGGGCGCTCATTTGAGGACAGACCTGAATACCGTAATCACTGTAATAGTATTTTTCATCAACTACAGGTTGGGTTAAAGAAACTCCGGGTTGAAAACCGATGAAATAATCGGCCCTGTTCTTACGAAAATGGTACAATGCTCCCCAATAAACGGAGCTGTTTTGCTTTAACAAATCGGGATTCTGCTGAGATCCGAGGTACCAGAAGCCATCTCCTCGAATGCTTATTTTTTCTTCCGGGAAATATTCCAGTTCTCCATTCAGGTAAATATTTGTTCTTTGCTGGTTGAGCATAAAACCGGGAGAAATGGTAGTTGTAGCTTTCAAGAGTCCTTTGGTAGAAAAGCTTTCGTCCTTTTGCGCCTTTATTCCTGATCCTAAAGCAAGCAGAAAAAGTATGAACCTTATTTTTTCCATAGATCGCCGACTTTATAATTTACGCTGAAATTAAGAAGAATATGTCCCTCCAGGTTGACCCCGCTTTCTTTATGGATCTCTACCAGGTCCCCTTCTTTATGCGCATGAATGTCATTTCCAAGATGGATCATGTATTGAACTGTTCCGGAAAGATCCATGCGGGGTGAGAGGTTAACATGCGTTCCCAGCCCGCCCTGTACAGCCGAGCTCCAGCGCTCCACATAATTTGTCGTATTCTTATTTTCTTTGATATTGGTATAATCGAAACAATGTCCGGCAAGCACATAAGGCTGAAACAGGCCGGGCTCAGAAGGTTTTTTACCCGGGTAAAGCATAACACTCCAGCCAATGTGAAGATCCTGGCGGTGTGCGAAGTTCCCGACATTTCCAGTAATATAATCCAGGAACCATTCAGTATTCACCCTGTCAGCGGCCTGTATGCGGAATTGCCCCCCTGCTCCGGTCCCGGCATTTAGCCAATTGCCATCATTGAACAGACTGAAAGTGCTTCGGGCTCCGAATGAGAGTAAACCGCTCCTGGTACCCTTCACATTCAGCTCCTGTGACTGTCCCGGCAAGGAAAACAATAGGAGCAGATAGATTAATCTTTTCATTTCCTTTTTTTATTTATAAACGCTTCCATTGTATTTTTAGTATGGCAACATTTTTGGTTAAAGGCTGCCCGTTACAAAAATTTATTTTTAACTTGCATAAAATTTCCTAAATGAAAAAACTCCTACTCCTGCTTAGTTCCATCAGTCTTACTTCCTTTGCCCAGGGCGACTTTAAAAAGCACATGGACAGCGGCAATCAAAAGTATAAAATAAAAAGTTATAACCTGGCAATTCCGGATTACGATAATGCCATTAAGCTGGTAAGCGTTGATATCGACAAAATGATCGCGGCCAAAACCCAGATCTCAGAAGATAAGAAGTACATGCTGGAACCGTATGTTAAACGCGCTTCCTGCTTTTATTTCGCAGGTAATGCCAGCCTGATGAAAGGCGATCTTGAAAAAGTGGCCGCATTGGATTCAACTAATCCTGACGCAAAGGCGCTTAGAGCTTATGACAAATTCAAAAGCGGCGACAAGGTAAAAGGTTGTATGGGTATGCAAACACAGGCAAGGAAAGGAAGCGCTATCGCAAAACAGGTATTTGATGAGTGCTTTTGCTGGAGCGAAGGTGTGAATATGGCAAAAGAAGCAACATCAAAAAATAACCTCCGGAAATATGATGAGGCCCTTCCGCTTGCTGAAACAGCCCTTGAGATCCTTCCTGATTCTGGATATATCTATGCTGAAAAAGGAAAAGCTCTGATTGGCCTGAAGAAAAATGAAGAGGCTGTAAAAGCGTTGCGGATCGGAGCGAGCCTGAACAAGAGCAATTATAAGATCTATTATCAGCTGGGAATTGCTTACAATAACCTGGAGAAAACTGACTCCGCGTATATTTTTTTGAATACAGCCGCGACATTAAGCCGCAATATGTATGAGATTATATTTATGCGCGCTGAGATAGCCGAAAGACTTGAACAATGGAACGCCGCAGTCTTCGACCTGCAAAATTGCATAAAACAAAAGCCTGACAACGGTGATCTGTATTACAGGATCGCTCTTATCAAACATAACCACCAGGATGACCTGTTAGGGGCCTGCGAATATTACAATGGCGCCAGTGCGAGGGGAAATGAAGAGGCAAAAGAAATGGCAACGAATTGCAATAATCAAAAATACATGAAATCCCACCTTAAAAAGGCGGATAAATAATAAAAAGAAAGCCGTTCAGCGGCTTTCTTTTTGTAACCCAAATAAACTGTTTTCGTATCATTCAGTCATGCGTGCAACCCTGGCCATATTTTTTATCCTGTCCTGCCTGAATATGACCGCGCAGGAAGATGTGGAAACCATCAAGGTTAAAAAGGTTCAGCAGCTGGTGAAAGCGGAATATGACAATACACAGTTCATGCTGGTCGCAATAGACCGCTTTGGAAATCCAAAAGAGAAAGCAGTACGATCTTTCGAGCTGCATTACGCTATTAAGAAAAAATTGTACCGTTTCATTTCCTACGACAATAAGCTCTCACCTGAAATGCTGGCGAATCTGAAGGAACTGAAAAAAGCGCAGAAGATCTTTTTTACTAAGATAAAAGCGGAGGACGATGCCGGACACCTTGTAGAACTCCCGGATGTGATCGAAGTACATTTTCCCGATTGTAAAAATTGCACACCCAATAAAAAACCGGTAGAATTTACCGGCTGGAACTAAGCTTCATCAATTGCCTCCAGGATCAGCGAACAGGCGGCATTCAATTCTTCTTCTGTTATAATTAGTGGCGGCGCTATCCGCATAGCCGTTTGACAAAAAAGAAACCAGTCCGTAATTACTCCCTTTGAGATACACAGGCTGATGACTTTCATGTTGAGTTCAGCATTTCCGAATTCAATTGCAAGCAATGCGCCTTTTCCCCTGATCTCTTTTATTTTTGGATGTACCAGCTTTTCACGTATAATTCGTTCAATAGAATCAGCCTTGTCATATAATTTCCCGTTAACGATCTCTTCGAGGCATGCGAGCGATGCGGCGCAGCTCACCGGATGTCCGCCAAAAGTAGTAATATGTCCCAGCACGGGGTCATTCGTAAGGAAAGACATCAGTTTCTGAGAAGCAATAAAAGCGCCGATCGGCATTCCGCCTCCCATTCCTTTTGCCAACAATAAAATATCAGGTACAATGCCATAATGCTCAAAAGCAAATAATTTACCGCTTCGACCGAAGCCAGTTTGAATCTCATCAAAAATCAGAAGGACATTTTTCTCAGCGCACTTCCCTCTCAGTTCCTCCAGGAAGATCTTTTCACCCGCTATTGCCCCTGCTTCACCCTGGATCGGCTCAACGATGACGCAGGCCGATTGCTCAGAGATCTGTTCCAGTTCTATCATATTGTTATACTCAAGGATTCTTACACCAGGGAGTAAAGGCCGGAACGAATTTTTAAATTCCTCGTTGCCCATTACGCTTAAAGCTCCCTGCGTGCTTCCATGATAGGCGTTGCGAAAACAAATGATCTCATTTCTCCCGGTTGCGCGCTTAGCCAGCTTAAGCGCCCCTTCTGTTGCTTCTGCACCTGAATTTACAAAGTAAACTGAACTAAGCGAAGGTGGGAGCAGGTCCGATAAAGCTTTTGCCAGTTTCACCTGTGGCGACTGAATGTATTCTCCATACACCATCAGGTACATAAATTTATCTGCCTGCTCTTTGACAGCGGCAACTACTTTCGGATGACAATGACCGAGATTGCTTACAGAAATACCCGAAATAAGATCCATGTATTTTTTACCGGAACTGTCTTCCAGGAAAATTCCTCTTGCAGAAACGATCTCAAGCGCCAGAGGCGTTGGACTTGTTTGGGCAAGGTGTTGCAGGAAAAGTGTTCGTTTAGAAATATGCATCCGGAAATTTCTATTTGTACTGCTGAACCATTTCGGTCAATGCCTTTTGCACTTTCGCATTTGGCTTTACCAAAGGCAAACGCACGTATGCCGGACAGACCTTCATCAGTTCCAGCACATGCTTTACCCCACCCGGGTTTCCATCGGCAAACAATTGTTCGGTAATTTCATTCAACTTATAATGAAGTTTCTGCGCCTGCGGCATATTGGAATGGGCAGCCTGGCGAACCATTTCTGAAAAATCTTTAGGAAAGGCATTTGCTACAACGGAAATAACGCCATCAGATCCGCAAGCCATTAAGGGAAGGGTGAGGTTATCGTCGCCGCTGATCATTAAAAAATCCTTGGGCCTGTGCTTGATGATACGCATGCATTGCTCCAGGTTACCTGAGGCTTCTTTCATACCTATGATATTTTTAAAATCATGGGCGAGCCTTAAGGTAGTTTCTGATGTCATATTCGACATGGTTCGCCCCGGAACATTATACAATATGACTGGCAACGGCGATGCATTCGCGATCATTTTATAATGCTGATATATTCCTTCCTGGGAAGGTTTATTGTAATAAGGAGAAACGGATAATATTGCAGAAAAGCCTTTCAGATCCGAGGCCTTTATCGTGTTTATCACTTCCTGGGTATAGTTTCCGCCAATGCCCAGTACAAGCGGAAGACGTCCTTCGACGGTATCGACCACGTGATTGATCACAGCGGATTTTTCATCCTTGCTTAAAGTAGCTGACTCGCCAGTGGTTCCCAAAACGACCAGGTATTCCACCTTACCCTTTATCAGGTGCTCAATTAAATTCGTTAAGCCTTTGAAATCTACATTTCCATCTTTACTGAAAGGAGTAACAATGGCCACCCCGGTTCCTTTGAATTTTGAATACTTTGACATGATTAATATTTGTTCGCTAAATTAGAGAATTAGTTTAATATTAACATAGCGAATAAAGTGAATCCTTTCGAATTATACGAGTACATTCTATTTTGTCATTTCCCCTTACTATCAATCGCTTCTGAAGTCTGTTACCTGCTATTGATCATTCCCATATATTTATCCACTTGCTTCAGGTATTTCTCAATACCTTCTTTAGGAGAAATGGAAATAAAAACATCATGCAGGTTCTTATTCTCCGGAATATCAATCCCGATCTTGCACCTGGCCTGAGAAGTTCCGGCAATATAACGTAAGGGAAATTTATTGCGGATATTGAGGTCGATCAATACATCCCGGATCTCTGTGATGAAAGTTTGTATATAAGGACTTGCAGCTTGATTCAAACCCTTAAGCTCTTTTGTATTGAAGAGATCGAATTCAGTCTTAGGGTATGAGATATCCGGGGGCGTAAATTTCTGATCAAAAAAGCCGATCGCATGAACTTTTTTATTTTGCTCCCGCAAAGAACAAACATATTTTTTTACCAGCTCAAATTCATCCGGATCGGTGGCCTCGAACACAATTCCAATGTTCCGCATGTTCTCATAATTTAAAAAGGCCTTCCGCCTGACCTGTTCGGAAAGAATAGTGTTGAGCTGCCTATTTCCCAGGTGTTCTTTTATCTTACGGATCATAATCTAGGAGATCAGTTGTTCAAATTCACGCTCACTGATAATTTTTACACCCAGGGATTGCGCTTTTTTTAATTTCTCAGGCCCCATATTATCTCCCGCCAGGAGATAACTGGTCTTTTTTGATATTGAACCTGAATTTTTTCCTCCGTGCTTTTCGATAAGATCTTTCAGTTCATCACGGCTATGCTTTTCAAATACGCCTGAGATTACAATGCTGAGGTCCTTCAGTTTCTCTGAACCTCCTACCAGTTGTTCTTCACTTAAAGTAAACTGCAATCCGTGTTTTTTTAAACGATCAACGATGTTCCTGCTGTATTCATTGGAAAAATAAGCTACTATACTCTTAGCGATCACCTCTCCTACTTCATCCACATTCACCAGCTCTTCAACTGTGGCATTAGCAAGCGCATCAATATTCTTTACTTTTTTTGCCAGCTTTTTTGCCGTGGTTTCACCCACATGCCTGATCCCGATCGCAAACAATACGCGTTCAAAGGGAACCTGTTTCGAAAGTTCGATTCCCTCCAGTAAATTATTTACGGATCTTTCCGCCATTCTTTCCAAAGGCAAAAGCTGCTCTTTTTTCAATTCATAGATATCAGCAATGTTCCTGATCAGCCCGGCATTGAACAATTGCTCAATTGTTTCCCCTCCCAGACTGTCGATGTTCATCGCGCGCCTTCCAACAAAGTGTTCCATTTTCCCTTTGATCTGAGGCGGGCAACCGTGCTCATTCGGGCAATAATGGGCGGCTTCTCCTTCTGCGCGGATCAGCTCAGCCGAACATTCCGGGCATTGTGCAATGTAATGCGTGGGCACAGTATCCTGCGGACGCCTGCTCAGATCCACGCCAATTATTTTAGGAATGATCTCCCCGCCCTTCTCCACAAAAACATGATCTCCAACCCGTACATCGAGTTTTTCGATGATGTCGGCATTGTGGAGAGAAGCGCGCTTAACAGTAGTGCCCGCTAACAGAACCGGCTTTAAATTCGCAACCGGAGTTACTGCACCCGTTCTCCCGACCTGGTAAGAAATACTCTCCAGCACGGTGGAAACCTGTTCGGCTTTGAATTTATATGCGATCGCCCATTTTGGAGATTTGGCGGTAAAACCCAATTGTCTTTGCTTCGCATAATCATTTACTTTGATCACAATACCATCTATGTCAAAGGGAAGATTGTGACGCTCCTTGTCCCAGTGATCAATATAATCAAAAACTTCCTCTATATTTTTACACAGCTTCGTTGTCTCCGAAATTTTAAATCCCCAGCTCTTTGCCTGCTGCAGGTTCTCATAATGCGTTTTGTAAGGAAGGTTGTCGCCCATCATGTAGTAGAGATAACAATCCAATTTACGCTTAGCAACGATTGCGGAATCCTGCATCTTCATTGTTCCTGAAGCGGCATTCCTGGGATTGGCCAATGGCGGCTCGCCAATCTCCTCACGCTCCCTGTTAATTTCCCCGAACATGTTGAGCGGAAAAAATATCTCTCCCCTGATCTCGAACAAAGGAGGAAAATTGCCTTTCAGCTTTAAAGGAACAGACCGTATGGTCTTTACATTAGTGGTTACGTCATCACCTTGTACGCCGTCGCCCCTGGTGAGCGCCTGCGTTAATCTTCCATTCTCGTATGTAAGACTTATCGACAAGCCGTCGAACTTGAGCTCACACACATATTCCATATCCGAACTGAAAAGGTCATTACTTTCCATTTCCAATCCCTTGCGAACCCGCTCATCAAAGTCACGCATTTCTTCCCTGCTATAACTGTTCGAAAGCGAAAGCATAGGATATTTATGCGCAACTGTCTTAAATTCCTTGGTCACTTGCCCTCCGACCCTTTGCGAAGGAGAATCCTGTGATACGAATTCCGGGTTTTCCTTTTCCAGCTTTATCAGCTTTTCCAGCAGCATATCAAAATCGTAATCGCTTATTGTGGGTTCCGACAAGACATAGTAATTATAATTGTGCTGCTCGAGTTCTTTTGAAAGCTGTTCGATCTGCTTTTTTATTTCGGCCTTATCCATATTCAATTCCTTATAAACTATTCCCGCTGCTCCGAAGCAGCATTATCGCGAAATTTATTGTTGATCATAAAGGTGATAGGATAAATGATCCGCGAACGGACCAGCATCCCTTCTTTTTCAGCAGGCTCCCATTTTGTTTCACCCAACAGCCGTATGGCTTCTTCATTACAACCCGCCCCAACTCCTTTCTCCGGCTTTATATTTGAAACAAAACCATTCGTTTCAACGATCATGCTCAAAAAAACCGTTCCCTCAATATGCAGGTTCCTTGCCTGCTCAGGATATTCTAATCTGGACAAGATCAACTTTTGAAGAGAATCATTTCCGTACAGATACCTCGCAGGCTTATCCGTTCTTTCATAGATCACCATGCTGCTGTCGGCTTTGGTTATTGACGGAATTACTACATGTTCTTCATTATGACGCTTTGAAGACTTTTTTGGTTTCGCCAGCTTTGCCTGCATGTCCTGGTAACTCTCCCCTCTCGCCTTCAGACTTCTTTTGTACCTTGAAATTTTAAACGGAATGGTTATCGTTGTACTGTAATCGATCTCCTTACCTTTCTGAGAAGCCGGCTTCCACAACAGCATGCTGAACAAGCGCATTGCTTCCTGATTCATTGCCGGACCCGCTCTTTCTATTATTTTCGCGTTTTCGACCTTTCCCTCTTTGCTGACAACGAACCCGATCACTACTTTTCCCTCTGTCTTTTCTTTCAGTTCTTTTTCAGGATAAACAAGGTGGTATTCGAGGAATCGCTTCAGTTCCTGGTTCCCTCCATAATTTTCCGGTAACCGGTCCATACTGTAATCCAATACCGAAGTTTGAGCCCCTGCAGAAAGACAACTCAGAATAAGTAATGCGGAAAAAATCTTTCCCATATTGATCAGTTGAAGTACTTCGACATTTCATTTGTGAACCAAGCCGGTGGTGCGCAGGGCTTATTACTCGCCTTGTCAATGAATACAAGAGTTACCAGTCCCGTATTCAACAATTCCCCTTTTTCGTTATAACATTCATAATGAAAAGAGATACGAATTCCAGGCTTATCTTTAATTGTGGTGACCACAGTTATTTCGTCATCGTAAAAAGCAGGCTTCTTGTAATGAACAGTAAACTCGATAACCGGCAGTAAGATCCCTTTGTCTTCAATCTCCTTATAACTAAAACCCATTTTACGCAGGGCTTCCACGCGCCCTACTTCGTAATATTGGGCATAGTTTCCATAGTAGGCATATCCCATGCGGTCGGTTTCGCCGTATCGTACGCGTATTTTTGTCTCGGCTTTTAACATAATTATCGCTCGTTTTTTTACTTGAAAATACGGTTACGAATATACGAAACAAAGAGCCGTAAACCGGGGTAATTTTTTTAAATTTTTCAATCGTTTCAATGCTTATCTTCGCCCTATAAACAGAGTAATTTTATGAGCCTTCGGTCTTCCATATTGTTTCTACCGCTCATCTTTTTTATTTCGGGATGCAGGTCCAAAAAAGTGGAGAAAATCGAAGAGCAGCATTACGTTATCAATACGAATACAATAGATTCATCTATTTACTATAAGATACTTCCTTACAAAAAAGAAATGGATGGAACGATGAATAGTGTAGTTGGGAAAACGGATATAGCGCTTACCAAAGAACAGCCCGAAGGATTGCTTGGAGACTTTGTGGCTGATTGCCTTTTTAAGCAATGCAGGATCTACCTGGGAAAAGATTCCAACCTTTTAAACGCAGTCATATTAAATAATGGCGGTTTGCGCACTTCTCTTCCCCAGGGAGAGATCACCGTCGGGAAAATATTCGAGCTCATGCCTTTCGACAATGAATTGGTGCTAATACAGCTCAACGGCGCAAAAACCATGGAAATGATGAATTTCATTGCGGAAAAAGGAGGAATACCTGTTTCCGGTATACGCATGAAAATAGATGGAGCGAAGGCAACCGAAATCAAGATCAATGGAAAAGACCTGGATTTGAATAGCAGTTATTATGTGGTCAGTTCGGATTACCTCGCTGGCGGCGGTGATAAATACGATTTTTTCAAAGATCCACTGAGTACAAGACCTTTAAAAAAACTGATCCGTGACGCGATCATCGAATATTGCAAAGACGAGACCGCTAAAGGAAGAACCTTAACAACAAAACTGGATGGCAGAATTTCAATCGCAAAATAGACGCGACTTTTTAAGATACATGATCGGAGGAGCAGCGCTTATCTCGGGCTACCCTGCATTTTCAAAAGAAATAATGGTGAAGAAGGGAGTAAATAAGCTAACCATTTTATATACGAATGATGTGCACAGCCGTATTGAACCTTTCGCGACGAATGACCCAAAATTCCCGAACCAGGGAGGATTTGCCAGGAGAGCAGCGGTTATAAATCAGATCAGGGCTCAGGAAGACAATGTACTTTTGCTGGATGCCGGAGATATTTTTCAGGGTACGCCATACTTTAATATGTATGCCGGCGAACTGGAATACAAGCTGATGACCGCCATGCAATACGACTGCGTTACAATAGGTAATCACGATTTCGACCTGGGAATGGATAATATTGTAAAGCAAATGCCGCATGCAGGTTTTGATTTTGTTTGCGCGAACTATATTTTCACCGATACGCCTTTACAGGGAAGGATCAAACAATACAAGATCTACAATAAAGCGGGCTTAAAGATCGGTGTATTTGGCCTGGGAATAGAACTGGATGGCCTGGTGGATAAAAAACTCTATGGTAAAACGCAGTATTTTAATCCGGTTGTAGTTGCCAATGATATGGTGAAAACATTGAAACAGGAGGAGAAATGCGATTATGTGATCTGTCTTTCGCACCTTGGTTATAAATCCGAAGGGAAAAAAATAAATGATCAGACGCTGGCTGAGCAAACTCATGACATTGACCTGATCATTGGCGCCCACACCCATACTTTTTTGGAAAAACCAATTGTAAAGGCGAACTCAAAGAGCAGGGAAGTTACCGTGACCCAGGTTGGCTGGGCAGGAATCTGGCTCGGAAGATTTGATGTTTTCTTCAGTGGAAATACAAAAAAGCAGACCAACCTGAGCAGTAATATTGTGGTTGACCGGAAATGGGATATTTAAACAGTTATGCCTTTATGTTATATAGAAGAGCAGAGAGAAAAATGATCGCGCCCGGGGAAATGCTATTTTATAAAACCCAAAACTGAGCGCCTGATGTATGTGTCTTCTAACAGGTATGATGGTTATACAGGATACCTGCTGGATAAGGGGGTAAAATTCCGGGAGGACGGACGCCATAATAGATCAGTAAGATATTGAGAAAACGGATTTTTACCGGAGAGAGATGAACAAACCGGGAAGATCAGGAAAATCCCGGATGCAACCAAAGCCCCTGTTATCAGTATAAGCAAGAGGGAATCTATTATTAATAATACTTTTTCCCGGATAAAAAAGAAAA
>JBJMLS010000013.1:0-4722 GCA_045805185.1 Bacteroidia bacterium
GGGAGGTCCGAACTACGCTTCATTCGGTGAGAACATCCGTTACGAGATCCACATCGAGAACGACGGTTCAGCCGGTGATGACATCACTTACCGCTTTACCTTCACAAAGCTGAACCAGGACCCGACAACTTTTTTTAATATTCGTTTGGGTGCGGAAAATCTGAAGACCAGTTATACAGCTGAGAAAAGCGTGAACGGAGGAGCCTTCACAACAATCGTAGCAAGTGGAGTTGTACCTCCGCCAAACATCGGCCCCCGTTCCATCAGTAGCGCTGTAGGATTGAATGCCGCTAATTACGACGCATTAATGATGGCTGCCATTGCAAACGCTACAGGCGGCGGTGGAGAAAAGATCTACTGCGGTCCATCCGATGATCCTTTCTTTGTTGACCTTGGCGGCATCTTCGACCTGGGACAAACACGCAACGGAGGAACAGGAATAGACAAACCTGAAGATGGCGTGGCCTGTAAAAACACGCATGCGATCGCGCTGCAAATTCCCATCGCTACCCTACAGAAGAACGGGCAGGATGTGAGCTTTGCAACAGACATTCTCGATGGCAATTACGTGATCGGTGTCTGGGCCTCAGCGAGCCGTCAGCAGATCCGCACATTGAATGGAGATGGAACAGAATCTTACTCCGGAACTTACGTGCAGGTTTCACGCTTAGGCATGCCGCTTACCAATGAAGCAGTAATTCCTATCGGTGATAAGGACAAGTGGAACGCACTGACCCCATACAACGAGGATCCTGCAATGGAAGATTATTTCTGTAACCCTGAATTGGGATTGTACATGGATGCTTCCCAATACGGAAATGCAGTTCCGGGATTAACACCGCTGCGCATTCAGCGTAATTCCCTGCAGGCATTTGATTTTGGAAATACCCATGATGGTCTCTGGCCGATCCGCGCTACCAATGGCGGAGCAGGAACAGCTCTGGACACTACCCTTTTCGGAAATTATTTACTGCGCCAGGGAAAGCCGCGCTCAGTGGATCTTCTCCCGATCTTCTATACCGGAGTTCCTAACCTCGCGCCGTATCAGCTGGCAACAGGTAAAGGAGGAAATCCGCTTGCAGCTGGAAAGCCATTCATCAATAATTTCCTTCCAACTTTCGGCGACATGCTGCGCCTGAACATGGCCGTACCGGTTACACCAAGGAACTCTCCTGACTTTAGCTCCCTTGGCATTATTCAGGCCTGCGTGCTCGGACTGACCGATACGCGCTTCAACCAGAATACAAGCCTGCAAAATATTCCAAACATGGATGGCTTCCCTAACGGAAGGCGCTTAGAGGATGATGTAACACGCATTGAGCTGCAGGCCGTGAGCGGTGTTGCTTTAGCAGCGATCGGATTATGGTACGATGATTACACAGCTGGCGGGCCAAATCCGGTTACCCCGAATTTGCTGAACGTACTCACTTACAGCACAGGTATCGAGCAGAACGACACCACGCTGAAAGCAAATTTCCCATTCGTACAGGCGCCATGGAGCGGTTATGGCAAATGCGGCGGTCCGACACCCATGCCAACCGGGATCCATGGTTATGGAATGAACCTGAGCGCTCCGGCATTAAGTATGGCTCAGAATTTTCCAAACCCCTTCAGGGATCAAACCACCATTAAATACCGCTTAACAGAGAACGCTCCTGTGAACATCAGCGTTTATGACCTGAGCGGAAAAAAAGTGGCGACACTGGTGAACCAGGTAAAATCAGAAGGAAGCTATGAAGTTATATGGAACGCGGAAGGCGTGAGCAGCGGTATGTATATCGTTTCACTGTCTTCCAACTCAAGAATGCTTCAGTCAATGAAAGTATCCGTATCTAAATAAAAAAATACAATTGAAGAATCAGGGAGTTGGAGAATTATTCTCCAACTCTCCTGTTTCATCAAATCACAAATGAATTATGAAAAAACACCTTTATACCATCCTGGTTGCAGTCACCGGCTTAATGCTTGGGGCTATTTTTGTTTTTTCAAAAAAGCCAAAAGCTGAAGCACCGCAATTAAAAGAGAGGAAGGGCAGTATCGCGCTAAATGCGGAATGGCTGAATACCAAACAAGCCATCGAAGGTTTGTTGGCGACCATAGAACTCAACCCGGAGGATCTTAAATCAAAACTGAATCTTGCACAGGCCTACATACAGGAAGCCCGCATAACCGGCGATCATGCGTATTACGATAGCGCGGCGCTTGAGCTGTTGGAAGAAATTATTAAAAATGAACCTCAGAACTTTGACGCGCTCTGTTGCAAATCAACAGTACTCTTATCACAACATCATTTTGCAGAAGCCTTAACCGTGGCCCGTCAGGCCCTGCCTATCAATCCGGATAATGCATTTATTTATGGCTTGATGTGCGACGCTCATGTAGAATTAGGAAATTACAAAGAGGCGGTGAAAATGGCGGATAAAATGGCCGCCGTTCGTCCCGACATCCGTTCTTATTCCCGCATTTCTTATTTGAGGGAGATCTATGGAGATCTTCCGGGCGCTATTGCAGCCGCAAAACTTGCCGTTTCATCCGGTTATCCCGGACTGGAACAAAGCGAATGGACCAGGACCATCCTCGCTCACTTGTACGAAAATACCGGAAGTCTGGACAGCGCCGAATACCAATATAAAATGGCGCTCGCCGAACGACAGGATTATGCTTTTGCCATAGCCGGGATCGGAAGAATTGCCAAAGCAAAAGGAAATTTAAAAGAAGCCATAGCCTGTTACGAAAAAGCAAAAGGGATCATTACCGAATATTCTTTCGCGGATGAGCTTACTGATCTTTACCAGCTGAGCGGTGATAAAGCCAAAGCGGAAAGATCGGGAAAAGCTGTTATCGCCATGCTCAGTCCTGTTGCTGATGTGGATGAAAACAGCAGCGCACATGGTCATTATGCCGATAAAGAATTGGCCTATGCTTATTTAAAACTTAACGATACGGAGAACGCATTAAAGCATGCACTGCTGGAATACGAAAGGCGTCCGGACAACATTGACGTGTGTGAAACAGTTGCTTGGGTGAATTACAAAAAAGGAAATTTTGCTGAGGCAAACAAGATGATCAATAAAGCGCTACGTACAAATTGTAAAAACCCCTTACTACTATGTCATGCGGGATTGATCAAACTAAAAGCCGGTGAAGCTGAAAAAGGACAAGAACTCCTGCAACTGGCACTGGAAACGAATCCGTTCCTGGATGCGAAACTGAAAACAGAAGCGGTACAATACCTGGCGCAGAAATGAGGTTTACGAAAAATAATGCTAGTGAATTATTCTTCCAGAAGAATAGATGTCCCGTGCCTCGACATTTCAAAGCTGTGGTGAATCTTCTTTCAATTAGGCTGCTCTTCTTAAGAAAATACCTTGTACCCCGACATTCTGAAAAGAAACTCTCTAAGTCTTTTGAAATGTCGAGGCACGAGACATCTACATTTCCAAAGGAAAGACTCAACTATCGGATTGTTTCTTTTTTACTTCAACATTCTGAAAAGAAACCCTTTGAATTTTTGAAATGTCGAGGCACGAGACATCTACATAACCGAAGGAAAGATCTATTTGTGGCGGGTTTTCTCTCAATTGCGCTGCTCTTTCAAAAGTTAAGGTTCTTCTTGATCCGACATTCTGAAAAGAAACACGCAGAATATTTTGAAATGCCGAGGCACGAGACATCTACATTTCCAAAGGAAAGATCCAACTATCGGATTGTTTCTTTTTTAAGTCGACATTCCCAGGTTATGGTGGGTTTTCTTCCAAAAGGAGCCATTGGAATGCTATTACTTTTATTATTACCCCAACTTGCTTCAGCACACGCCATGAGCGATGCCCTGAGCAAACTATCACGTACCGATGTCGCCCTGATCTACCTGAAGCTGGGATTCACACACATTATTCCTCTTGGATTCGATCACATTTTATTCATCCTCAGCTTATTTTTTCTGAACCCGAAATTAAAACCGCTGATCTGGCAGGCAACCGCGTTCACTGTCGCGCATACCATTACGCTCGGACTGGCCATGTACGGGTGGATCTCCCCGCCCGCTCACATCATTGAACCGATCATTGCTTTATCCATTATGTTCGTCGCTATTGAGAATATCATAACGGATAAGCTTAAAGCCACACGGATCATTCTTGTTTTCGCCTTTGGGCTGATCCACGGAATGGGCTTCGCTTCGGCATTAGCTGAACTTGGATTACCCAAAAATCAATTCTTCACTTCCCTCATTACGTTTAATGTTGGCGTTGAGCTCGGACAGCTTTCCATCATTCTCCTCGCCTGGTTCCTGATCGGAAAATGGTTCAGCGAAAAGCAATGGTACAGGAAAAGAATTGTGTTCCCGGTCTCCGCCGTTATTGCCTTTATTGCCTTGTACTGGACAATAGAACGTACCTTTTTCTAAATTCTGGCCTGCCTGAATTTTGCAATTTATTCTTTCGCAGGCTTAGGATAGATCATTCTGAAGGCATTAAAGACTGCCTGGTGCATTATCGTCGCATGATCCTCCTGAGGCAAATAATCAAAATACACATTTACATTTTTGTTCTTCAGGGCTTTTATTTTTTCCGCCAAGAGGTTCGCGTCCACTTCCATTACTCTTGGAACAGCAGTTGGCGTGAGCCCTTCCTTACCTACTCCAATATAAACATCCGTCTGCCGGTTAAAACCTGTTTTAAAACTCTTCGGATCCTGGCCGAGCAAAGAGCCATTGTCCCACCA
>JBJMLS010000014.1:0-5862 GCA_045805185.1 Bacteroidia bacterium
CCGCCGCGATCCAGTTCTTCTTATTCAGCTCCTTATACAGTGCAAGCGAACGGTCGTAAAAGCTCATCGCACGTTGGTGTTCCCCGAGAAGATAATACGCCTCACCGATGTTGAGTAAATTTAAAGCGAGGTTGGATTTTGATTCTGACTGCTCCGCCAGCTCAACGCCTTTTTCACTGAACGCGATCGACTTGTGCAAACAGGATCTGTCCGCACCATGCTTAAAGAAAACGAGGTTGGCATTTGCAAGGTTCACATAACTAATGCTGAGTAACCGTGCATTACGCGTTTTTTGATTAATGAAGAGGCTGTAATTATACCACTTCATCGCTTCTTCAAATTTCTTTTTATCCCCGGTCGCCTCGCCCCAGTCCATGAACACGTGCCCCACCCTGTTGGAATAAGCGGGTATGGCATTACTGTCGCGTAAGAATTGCGCAATGACAACCGCTTTTTTCAAGTAGCCGATCGACTCTTCCTGCATTCCCAGCATTTTGTAGAGATCGCCTATATTGTGGTAGCATTCGGCTATCTGCAGGGAATCTTTCACGCTTACGGCAACCTTGTATGCCTTCTGGAAGAGTTCGTAAGCCGCAGGGATCTTATTCTGAAATTGCTTGATGCGTCCGTTGATAGTGTATGCGCGAATAAGTGCGTAGGAATAGTTAATGCGCTTTGCAAGACTGATCGCTTCATAAGCATAGCGTTCGGAACGGCCCGCATCTGTTTCCCTGTATTTTTCAGCGAGCTTAATAAGAAGATTGGCTTTGCTGGTATCACCTGGAAGCGCATTCAGTTTTTTCTCGAGGAGCCCGAGATCCGAAGTTCCAGCTTTAATAACAGTTCCATGCAATCGCGGTCCGGCAAAAAAAACCGCCAGGAACAGAACTGAAAATATACAACTGCGTGGGGACATCAGCGGGTTTTAGCTGTTTTAAATTTACGTAAATATCAGAAGCGGGCAATGCCAAAAAAACAAGCGGCCCCGCATTACGGAGCCGCCTTTATGTATCACCGATCAACAAGTGATCATTATTCTTCTGATTTTGTCTCTTCGCTACCTGCTTCTTTCTTAGTTGTTTTAGCAGTAGTTGTTTTTTTAGCGCGGCTACGGCGTGTAGTTTTTGCTTTTGCAGCACCTGCGGCTTTTTCGTTATTGCTGTATAGTTCGTTAAAATCAACCAGCTCGATCATTGCCATATCGGAAGCATCGCCTGGGCGGATCCCTGTCTTAATGATACGGGTATAGCCACCTTTGCGGTCAGCGATCTTTTGCGCAACTTCTTTGAATAAAGTGGTCACTGCTTCTTTGTTCTTAAGATAAGCGAATACAATACGACGGCTGTGGGTTGTATCGTCCTTGCTTTTGGTTAGAAGCGGCTCCACATAAGTGCGTAAAGCGCGTGCTTTTGCAGTAGTTGTGAAAATACGCTTGTGCTCGATCAGTGAGCAGGCCATATTCGCCAGTAATGCTTTACGGTGCGCGCTCTTTCTTCCTAAATTGTTTATTTTATCTCCGTGTCTCATTTCAATTGATTATTTGGTGAATTGGTGAATTGTTGAGTTTTTCAGTTTGTGAATTTTTGATCTTTAGTTCTTTAATTCCCTAACTCTCCAATTCTCTAACTCTGTAATTGTTTCTAGTCTTTATCCAATTTGTATTTTGCTACATTCATTCCGAAGCTTAATCCTTTTGCAGCAACTAAGTCTTCAAGCTCAGTAAGTGATTTTTTACCGAAGTTGCGGAACTTTAAAAGATCGTTCTTATTGAAAGCAACAAGCTCTCCTAATGTTTCAACGTCAGCAGCTTTTAAGCAATTCAGCGCGCGAACAGAAAGATCCATGTCAACCAGTTTGGTTTTCAACAGCTGGCGCATGTGCAATGATGACTCGTCAAATTCGCTGTCAGCGCTCTTCTCTTCAGCATCCAGTGTAATACGCTCATCGGAGAACAGCATGAAGTGATGAATAAGGATCTTGGCAGCTTCTTTCAGCGCATCTTTCGGGTGAATAGAGCCATCGGTAACGATATCAAGGATCAATTTTTCATAGTCGGTCTTTTGCTCAACACGGTAGTTCTCTACGTTGTATTTTACATTACGGATCGGCGTGTAGATCGCGTCAACAGGAATTAAGCCATGAGGCGCGTTAGAAGGTTTGTTCTCTTCAGCAGGAACATAACCGCGGCCTTTTTCAATGGTAACTTCCAGTTTCAGTTTCACTGAAGACTCGCAATGCGCGATCACCAGGTCAGGATTCAATACCTGGAAACCATTTAAATATTTTCCGATATCACCAGCAGTAATCGTTTCTTTTCCCTGTAAGCTGCAAACAGCTTTTTCGAAATCATGATTCTCGATCTGCTTTTTGAAACGGATCTGCTTAATGTTCAGGATAATTTCAGTAAGATCTTCAACAACACCTTTGATAGTAGAGAATTCATGGTCAACACCTTCGATACGGAGCGTGGTAACAGCATAACCTTCTAATGAGGAAAGTAAAATTCTTCTCAAAGCATTTCCAATAGTAATACCGTAACCTTGTTCCAGCGGACGAAATTCGAACTGTCCTTCTGTATCAGTTGAGTTGATCATAATAACCTTGTCAGGTCGTTGGAAAGCTAAAATTGCCATATTGTATATTGTTAATTGTTAGTTTTTAATTTAATTATGCGGCAGAGCCAGGACAAAAATTATTTAGAGTACAACTCGACGATCAGCTGTTCCTTGATGTTCTCAGGGATCTGGCTTCTTTCAGGAGCTGAAATAAATTTACCGCTCAGGTTCTTGGCATCGAAATCCAACCAGGAATATTTGCTGGAGTTTCCGGATACCGCGTTACTGATCGTCTCTAAAGATTTTGATTTCTCGCGAACTTCAACCACATCGCCTGCTTTCAGGATATAAGATGGAATATTCACTACGTGTCCGTTCACCGAAATATGCTTATGCGATACAAGCTGGCGAGCACCGCTGCGTGTAGGCGCCATTCCCATACGGTAAACAACGTTATCCAGGCGCGACTCGATCAGCTGCAATAACACCTCACCGGTGATCCCGTGTGCGCGTGAAGCCAGGTTGAACAATTTCGCGAACTGACGCTCAAGTATACCGTAAGTATATTTCGCTTTTTGCTTTTCCATTAACTGAACAGCATATTCGGATTGCTTAGCGCGTTTCTTCGCTAAACCGTGTTGTCCCGGAGGATAATTCTTTTTTTCAAGCGCTTTATCAGGCCCAAAAATAGGCTCTTTAAATTTACGTGCGATCTTCGATTTTGGACCAATATATCTTGCCATTTCTTATTCTGTTACTTTTGTTGATTTATACTATTAAACACGACGACGTTTTGGCGCGCGGCAACCATTGTGAGGGATCGGGGTGATATCCATGATCTCGGTAACTTCAATGCCTACTGCACCGATCGTACGGATCGCTGATTCACGACCTGCTCCGGGACCTTTCACGAATACCTTCACTTTGCGCAAACCTGCGTCGAAAGCTACCTTACCGCAATCTGAAGCCGCTAATTGTGCAGCATAAGGAGTGTTCTTTTTGGAACCTCTGAAACCCATTTTACCAGCGCTTGCCCAGGAAATAACCTGACCTGCGTTATTGGTTAACGAGATAATGATGTTGTTGAATGTAGCATTGATGTGCGCCTGTCCAACTGCATCAACTTTAACAACTCTTTTCTTTGCCTTCTCTTTAGCCGATGGAGCTTGTTGTTGTGTTTTTGCCATTTTTCTTACTTAAATACTATTTATTATTTAGTTACTTTCTTCTTGTTTGCAATTGTCTTACGCTTTCCTTTACGGGTACGTGAGTTATTTTTTGTGGTCTGGCCACGAACCGGCAAACCTAAACGGTGACGGATCCCACGGTATGCACCGATATCCTGTAAACGCTTAATGTTCAGCTGTACTTCGGAACGTAAAGCTCCTTCCACTTTGTGCTTATCGTTGATTATTTTACGAATTGCGTTCGCTTCCGCGTCAGTCCACTCGCTAACTTTTTTATTCCAGTCTACACCAGCTTCAGTTAATATTTCCTGAGCCGAGCTGCGTCCGATTCCGAACACATAGGTTAATCCTATTTCGCCTCTTTTGTTCTTTGGTAAATCAATACCTGCGATCCTTGCCATTTTGTTAATATTTTTTTAAAAAGGTTTGCAAAAGTACAAAATTATTTTTGTCTCTGCTTAAATTTCGGGTTCTTTTTGTTGATAATGTACAACTTTCCGTGGCGACGAACGATCTTGCATTCTACGCTTCTTTTCTTAATTGATGCTCTTACTTTCATGTCTATTTGTATTATCTTTTATGGTCAAATGTAACAGCCAGGCTATTTCATCTGGTTTATTTATATCTGTAAGCTATTCTACCCCTTGTCAGATCGTATGGGCTCAACTCCACCCTTACTTTATCACCAGTCAGGATCTTGATGTAATTCATCCTCATCTTTCCGGAGATGGTGGCCAAAATGACGTGACCATTCTCTAATTCTACGCGGAACATTGCGTTGCTCAATGATTCTAAAATTGTTCCGTCCTGTTCTATCGACTGCTGTTTTGCCATGTACTTCCCGTCCTAACTTTGTAACTGCATTGATGGCGCCCTTCCTTTGATCCTTCCGCTCTTCATGAGGCCATCATAATGACGGTTCAATAAGTAGCTTTCAATTTGCTGAAGCGTATCCAGTACAACTCCGACAAGGATCAGCAGGGATGTCCCACCGTAAAAGTTAGCGAATTCATTCGTAATTCCCATTTTCATTGCTATTGCCGGCATGATCGCCACAGCAGCCAGGAAAACAGAACCCGGTAAAGTAATTTTTGACATCACTGAATCCAGAAACTCAGCAGTTTTCTTACCCGGCTTTACACCTGGTATAAATCCTCCGTTACGTTTCATTTCTTCGGCCAGCTGATTAGGATTAACCATAATGGCAGTATAGAAGTAGGTAAACAGGATGATCAGGATCGCGAATGTAAGGTTATACCAGAAACCGAAGTGGTTGGTAAATGCCATCAGGAAACCTCCTTTGCCACTGCCCATCTGCGCGAAAGCGGCCGGAATGAACATGATCGCCTGGGCGAAAATGATCGGCATTACACCTGCAGCGTTTACTTTTAAAGGAATGTACTGGCGAACTCCGCCGTACTGCTTATTTCCAACGATCTTTTTGGCGAACTGGACCGGAACGCGTCGTGTACCCTGAACAAGCAGTATACAACCTACGATCACGAACAGTAAGAAAACGATCTCGAGCAGGAACATGATCAAACCGCCACCTTGGCTGTCGATGCGTGAGCTTAATTCGGAGAAGAATGCAAAAGGTAAACGTGCGATAATACCGATCATGATGATGAGGGAAATACCGTTGCCGATACCTTTATCCGTGATCTTCTCGCCCAACCACATAACGAACATGGTACCTGTTACGAGGATCAGAATGGATTGAACCCACCAGAAGCTATTAGCGTTTGGAACAGCGCCCGCATAATTTGTGATCTGTGAAGCGATGTAACCAGGAGCCTGAACTGCGGTTACGCCAACAGTTAAAAAGCGCGTATACTGGTTGATCTTCTTCCGTCCGCTTTCTCCTTCTTTCTGCATTTTCTGGAAATAAGGAACGGCCATACCCAACAGCTGAATAATAATGGAAGCAGTAATGTAAGGCATGATACCCAGAGCGAAGATAGAGGCACGTGCAAACGCACCACCTGCAAAGATATTGATCAGGGCAAGAATACCATTCTGGTCAACATTGCTGCGGGCTTGTGCCAATTGCTGGGCATCAACGCCGGGCAGAACAACGTATGTTCCGAGACGGTAGATCAGAATCAATCCAAGGGTCAGGA
>JBJMLS010000015.1:0-27767 GCA_045805185.1 Bacteroidia bacterium
AATACAATTACTGGCTCTCTCTTCCACAGGCCTTTTTTGCCGACAGCCTGGTCAAAGCTTATGACCCGTCATTTGCCTCGCAAACAAAGAAAATAGCAACCGTGGATTCCCTTTCCTGGACAGAACTAGGTCGATTGCGATTTTCTAATGAAGGAAACAGTATCCGCTGTACTCAGTTTGATCCCGAAAAAATTGTTTATGTCACCGAATGCAGGAACACTTCGGCTTTTTCCACTCAACAAAATTATACGAGCCTGTGGAAAGTAGAGATCAACGGAAAGCCGGTAAAGGTTTATTACTGCTTCAACTCTTTTCCTCTTGTAATAGTTCCACCGGGGAAAAACACTATAGCATTTACTTATGAAGTTCCTTACTTTCATGTCGCATTTATAATCTCCTGCCTCTTGTTCAGCAGTCTTATTATTATTATTCTCCTGAGAAGTGATAATAAAAAGATGCGGTATGTACTCGTCGCAATTTTTATTGGGACGCTTATTTATTGTATTGGGAGCTATTTTTACGGGAAATCGAAAACGATTCAATCGGCTTATCCGAAGGCAATTCAACAGCTCTCCGATTATGCAAAGGAAAATGGAGCGAAAGCGCTGCAATTGGTCAACGGACAGGATGAGATCAGCAATTTTGTGAAACCCGGAATGAGATCTTTTAATCTTCTTTTTCGTGAAGACCTGGCAGAACTTTGTGAAACCCTGAAAAAAACCAGGGAGGATAAATTTGCCTACCTCCGTTTTGGCGGATATCATAGCGTGGAAGCTGAGACGTTGATCAACTATTACTATGGGAAACCCCTGACTTGTAAAAAACTCGATTTTGGCGAGATTACTATTTATGAGCGCGCTCCTCAAACGGATCTTTTGAAATATGAAAACAGGCTCAACATGGAAACGGTCGAATGCGGAACGTGCAAGATCCGCGATAGTATAAGCGGCGTGGTTCGCTTAGTGGTGGATAAAACCCACGAATTCAGCCCGGGATTTGCCTTTACGCTCGCAGAGGCCAAAGCTGAAAGTTATGACATGCTGGTTGCGGAATGCGAACTTGAAACAGATTTACCGGACTTTATAGGATTATGCATAAGCATAGAGCACAAGGGAGTGATCAAAAAATTTCCGGCATATAATTATGTCCATTATCCTGGCAAGAAAACACAAGGAATTTGTTTGCCCTATCGGCTATTGGCTTCCTATAAAAAAGATGACCTGGTAAAAGTATATGTGTGGAACAACAGCGAGCGGCCCGTATATTTAAAAGAGCTCAGCATAAAAGTACTGAAGGTTAAATAATATGCACATATCTTTCTGTAAACTATGGACTCCATTTCCCTGGCTTGATTGGATAATTCGGTTTTTATTGCAGAGGCCCGATTCAAAATTAACGTATTCTGGCATAGCTTTGGCAAAATTAAATTTGCGAAAAGATACAAACGTGAAAGCCAATCCTTATTATAAACTTCAGGAAGCGGAAGAAATAATTCAGACATTTTCTTCCTGGGTTGGAAAAAAAGCCCACGCTGGCAATGGAGCGCTTGAAACTCTAAAAGGAATTACCCTTAAGAAAAAACGCAGCCACAGCACCTCAACTAATAATGAGCTGAGCTACAGGGTGATCTTTGAATTTGAAAATAATAAAAAGTTTTCCGCAGGTGAATTTCTAAAAATAAACAGCCTGGCTTCGCATACAGACTAATTTACAGAGCTTCACTCCCATTAAAATTCATCATTGCATCCTACACGCATTAACATTTCTCCAGGCTTTTCATAATACCTTTCGATTTTTATACTGAAAGCTGTTAGCGTATGATAGAATGAGGATCTGAGGAAAATAAAAAAGCGAGGAAATATCTTCCTCGCTTTTTTGAAAAAAATTCACAGCATTATTTAGCGATCGTAATCTTCCTGACCTCTGAAAATTGGCCGGAGCTTAATTGCATGTAATAAACGCCTGCAGGATAAGATGCAACATCAATGTTAAAATGCATCGCCTGCATTGCATTTATTTGGCCGGTGTATACAATAGCGCCTAAAGCATTAAGCAGCTTTACGGTTACATTTTCATTTTCTTTTCTGGCCAGTTCAACAGTAATGGCTGATTCCGCGGGGTTTGGATATAAATTAAAACCACTGCCTGCCACAGCGTCACTTATGCCGGTATAAAATGTTCCTTCAAGATTTAAACGTAAATAGAATGTTTTAAGAAAATTGTAATTCTCTACCTGAGTCCATGGATTTGTCCCAAAGATCACCCAGCCTGAATTTGGCCGGTAATTAAAATCAGTGGTAGCAAGCGTAATATTGTTGCCAAACTCATTTACTCCCACGAAATAAGTTCCGGGGGCAATGTAATAATGTCCGCCAATAAGCGGCAGCGTTAAAGTTACCCCATTTGTATCAGCTGCCGTGATGTAGTATTTTTTTGTACTGGCAATGACCGCATTTGGCTGTCCCGCGTAACTGTATATGTCAACGCTAACGGAGTCGCCCATGGTTGGTCCGTTTAGATGAAAAGTAACCGAGCTGATCTTGTCATTTACAGCTGTAGTAAAGATCTGACCAAGTGTTCCTCCTGTTCCGTTTCCTATTCCCAGTGAGCCGGTAGTTATTCCGGTTTCCCTTGCCATTATTGTATCCGTAACGGCATAACTGTACTTCAAAGTATCATTTGAATTTACCACATCGGTTTGGGGCGCATTGGTTTGCGCATAGGCCACAACATTAAATACCGATTGAATTGAAGCGGCCAGGCCTGCAGAAGTAGTTGCGCTAAAGGATGTGAAGGATGCGAGATTAGAGAAAGGAGAAGAATTGCTGTATACCTGAGTTCCGCTTTCATATACCTTCACCACAAGGTTTCCACTGGTAATTGTGGCGGCGCCCTGGTTGGAAACACTTCCCTTCCAGTTAAGCGGGCTTGTATAATGCGTAATAGGTATCATTACATAAGGTGAGATTGGTTTGATTGAATCCATTACCGCATCAAGCGAAGGAAGTATGAAATCATTCAGCTCATACCCGAAGAGCCTGTTCTTTGGCGTGCCTTGTATGAGTCCCACAATAGTGCGGGCAGTACTGTTAAGCTTATTGGTGATGAAAAGCCCTCCGGCCAGGCCGCTTGTTCCACCTGCACCAACATCGGACATAACATCATGAATCACACCTGTCGGCGTTCCCGACGGTAATTGTAAGCGCACGATCTGTGATTGAGAGCTTCCTCCCTGGTCAAAAACCCAAAGGTATGGTCCGCCTGCGGTCCAATGGTCAATGGCAGATCCATACATTCCGGTGAGGCCATGTGTTGCCGCAGTAATAGTTGCAAGCGTGGCGCCTGTCATGCTGATCTTCGTTATGGCCGTGCTGAAATTTCCAACCCAGAAACCGCCTGCTCCGCCATTGGCAGTTGAATCATAAGTAATGTGCCTTACTGCAGTTCCCGCAGCAACGGTAATGCTTGAAACCAGAGTACGGGTTGTTGGATTTATCTTTTTGATCGAACTGGTATTTATCCCTGCGTATACGAAGCTTCCATCCCAGGTCATCCCTCTTATTCCTGTAACTCCGGGAATGGTAAAGGTATCGATCACTGATCCTGCAGATGAAAAACGGTAGAGCGTATCATCTGCCCAGCGGGATACCCAGAATTCGGTCCCGGTAAAAACAACCCCGGCCATTCCTGTACGTCCTACGGTATCCGTTGCATTGTAATTGAACTGCACATTAAAAAGTGATTGCGGTGTCGCAGGAGTTGGCATTAACTTCTGCAAAGCCAATGAAGGCGCTGCATCGCAGGTAGTGGCATGCTTCGGCGCCAGGCTGTAATTCTTTTGCGCCATGCCGCTGTAAAATATACAGATCAGGGCCAAATAGCAAAGTGTGTATTTGTTTCTCATGATGGTGTTTTTATCAAAAATAGTACTTTTTACCACAGAACAAGCGTTTCTTCGTTTTTTATTCAAAGTAAAAAGAAGTTTGAATGCGGTTCTAAAGATCTTGTGAAAGAACCTTTCTTCTTAGGATTGTACACCTCGTGACGGAAGTTAATGCGATTGTTATTGAACTACAATAATGCCGGTCATGTTAGCATACGTGTTACTGTAGTAATTGTATGTGCCCTTTATGGAAAAGGTATAGCTAAAAGTGTTATCCTTATCCATTTTTCCGCTATCGAAGAGATTATTGTTGGAGGTCACCGTGTATTTAAGCGCATCCTTGTCGGTCCATTTTACAGTGGTGCCAACCGGCACGATCAGTTGATTAGGATAGAACTTTTTATTCTGCATGTATACTTCATTTGCAGGTGGGTTCGCTGCTTTTTTACAGGAGCAGATTGCTCCGCAAATAAGAAGAAGTAAGAGGAAGCTTTTCATACTTTAAAGATAGAAAAAAAATCTTAAACAGAGAGGTCCATTTCCATTTTAATATCGGCGCGGATAAATTCTGAAGTTCCAAGCGGCACCTCGGTAAAACCCAGTTTGTGGTAGAGTTGAATAGCCGCGGCCGAGCCGGCGCGGTTGGAAAAAAGAATGATCTTTTTTGCGCCCAGCTCTTTGATCTTTTGCACGGACACCTCTCCAATTATTTTACCGATCCTCAGTCCCCGGTAATTCTCATCAACAGCCATCTTGATCATTTCATAGAGGCCGTCTCCCAGGTTCAGGTACGCGCAGGTGCCTACAGGGTAATTTTTGTACAATGCGATAAAGATCCTTCCGCCGTTTTCCAGGACATAGGACTCAGGGTCTTCAACAGTTCTTATGTCTTCCTCTTCCATTACATAAGTTCGTGTGATCCATTGCACATTTATTTCTTTGAAGCGCTCCTGGTATTCCAGAATGTATTCCACTATTTGAATGTCGCTGTTTTCGGCTGATCTTTCCATTGTCTGTGGCTCTTATTGTATCTTCTTTAATTCTGAATTCTGATGGCTGCCGGTACTATAAAAACCGGTGCATAATGTAAGCGCTTACCTCGCCAAGTTCCTTATGTTTAAAGGCTTTTGCTATTTCCCCAACGATTCTGAAACCTAAGCTCTTCCACAATTCTACTGCGGCGGTATTTGTCTTCACGACCAGGTTGAACTGCATGGCCTGGTATCCCAAACGTTTTGCCTCTACCAGGGAGTATTCCCCCATCATTTTCCCAATGCCTTTTCCTCTTTCCGCAGGAGATACGGCATACGCGGCGTTTGCAACATGGGAGGCAAGCCCCGGCTGATTATCGCGTATATAAAAGGTACCGATAACGCGCTTATCCTGTGTTGCTACATATACATGATTGTCTTTGGCAAACCAATACTCCAGCAGTTCTTTCTTCGGCGAATCCGGCGCGAAAGCATACGTGTCACCAGCGGAGATCACCGATTTAAGGATCTCCCAGATCGCCTCCGAATCGGATTTCTTTGCTCTCCGTATTACAATTCCCTTTTCTTTTTTCATTTTAGCCGTAGATGCAAAAGTACTTCACAAGTATATAAAAGTACTTTCATATTTGTGTTCTATTCTGTAGAAAAGATTAAGCACTGTCTGTCGGATTTTATTTTCAAATTTTTCATTACCTTTTAATCTGAAAATGCGTTCAGCTTTCGTTTTCCTGATCCTTTCTATGCACTTATCCTGTTTTTCACAATCACAGGAGGGGCTGTGTTTTGAGATCGGTCCGCGCGCTTATACCTTCCGGCAGGGAATAGTTAAATCCGGGCTTGGGCTCAACGTGGAAAAATTTATTTCTAATGAGTTCAGCATGAATTATCACCTTTCGGCGGGAACCGTGAACACCGGCTTCAACCGGAATGCTTTTACAGCGCACATGCCGGTTGGTTCCGCGCTTGGCTGTCTTCTTGCCGCAAGTATTTTTTCCACCTCTCACGCCAATAATAATTCACTTTCCCTTATCCCTTATTGTTTTATAATTCCTGAAGGGATCAGCTATTACCCGGTAAGAAATGACCAGGTAGAGTTCGGACTCACCGCTGACCTGCTTGGGATCAATTACACTTCCGAAAAAAGCATGTTCATGACCTCCAAATTCAGTTATCAGCAAAATTTTGGGATGGTTTTCAAAATGAACACCCAAAAGCACCGATACCTTGCGGCCAGGTTAGGATACCAGATCGATTTTTATTCTAAAAATACATTGCGCGGCTTCAACGGTAGTATCCTCATTGGGTTCCGGGATCATCCCTGAATATTTACAGGACGGTAATCCGCAATGCTTTTTATTCTTTCCCTTACGGAATCATCTATTTTAGTATCGGTTTCAATCTTCCTGTTATAAGGAGGAAGAATTCTGAATATGCCGGTCCTGGAATTATAGATCTTTCCTTTTGTTCCTGGCTTTACATCCTGACCGATCAATTCTTCATCAAAGCTCAGCCCTTTTGCCCTCGCGTTATCGAGCATCCACTTTAAGCTGATGTCCCCTAATCTTTCATCCGGATAACCGCCTCCCACATTGGAATGTACACCCGCGAACCAGCGCTGCTCCAATACCTGTGGGATCTCCCGTTTTCCTGAATTTGCGCTCTTTTGCCATAAGGTCGGCCTGAATGTTCTTCGTTTCTCATCAATGGCAAGCGCATGAAACGCATTGTCAATTTTACTGCTCAGCGTAGTGTCATGAAACTGGTATTTTTTCTTGTTATACATCTGGAACCAGCTCAGCGGAACACCCAATGCGCCCACTGTGTCCCAGACTCCGATGAATTTAATAAATGGTTCATAGCAGTTTGTTTCCCTGAAGAGTGCCACTTCATCGGATTCAGGCCGCAAACCGGTATTGCGGTATAGTTTGTACGCTTTTTCAATAAGGTTGAGGTCGCTCTTTTTAATGATGCCGCATTTCCGGATCATACCCCCCAGGCTGCGGGCGGTATAGGCTCCCCGACTGAACCCAAATAACCAGATCTCATCACCCGGCTCATAGTTCCAGACAATAAATTTATACGCATCCATAATGTTCTCGTCAATGCCTCTCCCCGTTGCCCCGCTAAGCGAACGGCTCAGAAAATTTCCCTCAGCGCCAACGCCTTCGTCATAATATTTCAACTGATATACGCCGGTGGCATCTTTTTTGTTAACGTAGTCGAAAATCTTCTGAACATTGGTTCTTACGGGTTTTCCTTCGAAGGTGCTGTTCGGTTTGTTCCATGTGCCATCGCTGCAAGTGACAATGCGTTTCATGTGGAGGGGTTTCAGTATTTTAAAAGTACTTATTTTAACAAAAAGAAGAAACTCAAAATACAATTTTTAATCCATTGCCATTACAGATAATTTACTACATTAGTGTCCCTCAAACAACAACAAAAATGAGATTAGTTTTACCAATTGCTCTCCTGTTCCTATCTGCACAGCTATTTGGCCAGTCCAAAGCAGAAGCGGTGCTTAAACGGGCCATCATTAAGGAAAAGGCTTACGCTTATGATGAGGCAGTAGCGATCCTTGATTCAGCGCTAGCCATTGATCCTAAATTTGCGGAGGCGCATTATATCCGGGGCCTTTGCCTGGCACAGCTCAACAATATTGATGCGGCCGAAGAGGAGTTCAGGAACACCGTAAAGCTGGATGACAAACACGCCATGGCTTATTACAACATGGGTTACTGGAAAGATGTAAGAGGCAACAAGCAGGGAGCTTTGATTGACATGCAGAAAGCCTGGCAGTACGCTTCGAGCAACACGGATATTGGACTCGAATACATTAACTTACTTTACGAATTCAAGAAAAAAGACGAAGCCTGCACCGTGATCGCGAAATTAGTGGAGAACGGAAGCCAGCTTGCCAATGAAATGCAGCAACTGATCTGTAACTAAATCCAGTAGTTTAAATAAATAAAAAGGGATGCGAAAACACATCCCTTCTTTTATTAGAAGCTTTTATCCGGAAGCTACGATTCTAACAACCGGCGCTTGCTTTGGCGGAATCTCTTTTGCGGAATTATTTCTCTTTACGTGTTCATGTTCCACATTTCTATTGGGCCAGAAACACAATAGAATTATTACAGTGATGATCAAAACGTATTTTCGCATGACTATTTCGTTACCACTACATTGCTCTCTTTTACCACCTCCACCCATTTACCCGGAACGCGCGCATTGACCGTATGATCGTACATGGCTTCCGAACTCAGCGTTGGCAAATAGAATTTTCCAAGGTAGGTGGCATTCAGCAGCACTTTGATCTTTACGCTGGTGTTTGCCTGCAATCCGTAATAACTATAGATGCGGTCATCACGGATGTCCTGGTAATCGGGCTGCCAGGCCTGGGCGCTGATCATTTCATCCATGCGGTTATTGTGGATCTCCCAGCCGGAAGGAAAGACCTGGCTCAGGGCCATTTCTTTCAAATGTCCACGTGTTCCGGGATTGGTAATGGTTACCTCCGCAATAAAATCCGTTCCCTGCACCATTTTATCCACACTGATCTCTTTCCCTGCAGTATTGGTATACCTCACAGCGATCTTTAAATTACTTTCTGAAGAGGTTTTATCACCGATAACAGGTGAGCCTTCAACGATAAGTTTGGCATAGATCGCTCCTGTCCCTTTATTGACCAGGCTGATGTTCCCGCTCTTCCGTATCTCCTTATCCGTCAATTTCAACTGATACATGCTTTTTGAACTCTTCCCTGAAACAGGGCTCGCATTGTTTACCGCGTAACTGAATTCAATATTCTTTGAAAAAGCATTGTCTGATGCGAACCTGCACATGGCCAATAAGCAATAAGCGGTTTCCTGAGTACTCATCCATTGATTCTTGTTCAGGGTCTTTGCTACATCTATTGCCATAACCGCCGCTTTGGTCTTGTCCTTGAGCAGGCTCAGGGTTTCCAGGATCATCGCTTTGTCGCGTATATCCGATCCATAACTGTAGCTTAATTCCTTGTATGCAGTAATTGTAGTGGAAGCGCCTTTGATCAATCCCTGCGCAACTTCCGGTTGACCCGCCACCTGGTAAGCAGCAGCTAATCTCCAGCGGGCGGAAAGCGCCAATTTTTTTTCTTCACGCAGCCTGTTCATCGCGCCAATTTCCGGAGCGCCAGCAAGCGCAAGCGTATACAAGCGGTAAGCCTGAATATGCTGGTTGCTCTCATCGCCATGCGGATGCGTATAGACGTTGCTATTCAACACCCAGTTCTTTGCCTGCTGTTGCTGGTATTTCAGCCATTTTCCCTTCAGGTTGCCCGGCAGACTATATCCTTTCTTTTCGGCCTCCAGAATAAAATGTCCGCCGTAATTGCTCCCCCATTCGCTGTCCTCCGCCTGACCCGGCCAATAGGAAAAACCTCCGTTGCCGGTCTGGAACAATTGCAGCCTGTTGATTCCCGCTTTTATATTTTTAGTGATCTCCGCTTTTTGTTTTTCACTTATTTCCATCAGGTTGCTTACAAACAATTGCGGAAATACCGATGAGGTGGTTTGTTCAATACATCCGTGCGGGTATTGGATCAGGTAATTCAACCTGCTTTCCAAAGCAATTGGCGGAAGTGAAGAAAGTTCCACAGTTCCTTTGTTGGTGCCTTCAACTCCTTTGAAAGCAACAACGGAAGACCAGGTCTGTCCGGGCTGCAAGACCATTTCCTGTGCATCAGAAACAGATGGGTTCGGTGTTCTCACGTCCAGTTCAATTTCATATACTGCCTTTTCTTTGCCACTTGTCGCCGTCACTTTTACTTTAGCGATCCCGACCTTTTCAGCAACGTTCAATTTAAAGTTGATCACCTCATCGCCGGTCTCTTTAAACGTAATGGATTGTTGCTTCGGGCCATCAAAACTTAAAAGCTCATTACATTCTACCTCAACTTTTACATCTTTAACGTGCTTCTCCATGGCAAAAACATCTACAGGCAGGAACACACTTTCCGTTGGTCCTAATACTCTTGGTAAAGTTGCAAGCACCATCAAAGGCTTATGCACCTTCGCGGATCGTTCCGCATTTCCATAGGCGCCGTCTTTTGCCGCTACTACCATCACACGCACGGCCCCGACGTAGTTCGGCATATCAAAATGATGCGTCGCTTCTTTACCTGCCTCGAGATAAAACGGGCCGGCGAATCGGACCACAGGTTTAAAACGGTTTGCTTTTACACCTTTTTTAGATGCCAGATCGCCGTCACCGCCAATACTTAACAGCTTGTCAATACGACCTGCATAAGCTCCCATTACCAGATCATACATGTCCCAGGTTTTAATTCCCAACGCTTCGCGCGCGTAGAAGGTTGTCCATGGCTGAGGCGTTTCAAAATGTGTGAGGTCAAGCAGGCCTTCATCCACCATTGCCAATGTGTAAGCCATTGCTTTACCATTTTTCTCCTTCACTTTTATTGCAGTTACCGATTCAGGCTTCAATACATCAGGCATGGTGATCACCGGTTCAAGATGCGTTTGCGGATCATCCACCATTACAGGTACTACGCCGTACATGCGGATAGGGAGATCATTCTTTGTGCTGTTGTGCGGCTGAAGCAGGGCCACGTGTAAATACGCATTTGGCGCCATGTCGGGAGTGCTCGGGAATTCAAAACGTGTTTCGCCTTTTTTGGTATTCACCCAGAATTTTTTGAGCACTTTGGTTCCTGTTTCCACACATACCAATGCTTTACCATCAGAGGGCGAAGGAAAAGTGATCTTAACCGCTTCTCCGCAGGCATATCTTTCCTTGTCGCAGGAGAAGTTAAGCATGCTCGCGTTCTCATTGCCGGAACGGTTTCCTCTTGCCCAATAGGGAAGATCCACCCAGATCATTTTTCCTGTAGCATGCATGCTTTCCATATCCGTTACCACAATTAAATACCTGCCGTATTCCTGTTTATTTGTTCGGAACTTAAAGGACGCTTTTCCATCCGAACTTTTTAAGGTTGTATCTGTAACTAATGCAGTACTTGCCTTTGACAAATAAGAAGACACATTGTCATCGTAATTATCAAACCACCATCTCCACTCAATGTTATAGATCTTCAGATTGATCTTGTTCCTTGAAACCGCTTTTCCATCCGCGTTCACCGTTGCAATGTCGAAGATATGTGTAAGTCCCGCCTCCAGTGTATTATCGTATTCACTGGTTTGTGGCGTACGCAGTCCTACATAATGGGAATAAGGGGAATATGGCAGACTGAAGCGGTCCACGCTAAAATCACCGCCTTCTTCCCATACTTTCGTGAGGTAATGCGCACGAAGCATTCCCGGAGCGGCATCACCTGTTTTAAGGTTGGTACTGATCATGGCTTCTCCCAATTCATTTACCTTTCCGGCAAATACTGTTACATTATCCGAACTGAAACTGCGAAGCGGAGAATCGAATTCGTAATCCCTGAATTTTTCAAAATGTGTTTCAACCTGCGAAACAGAAACGTCCACTTGTGCCGCAAGGAATTTCGCATTTGCCCCATGCAGCCATTTCACCCGAAGTATAGCGCTTGAATCTTTATCGTTGAACGTCAGTTTTGTTTTGTTGAAGTCGAGCTGAATTTTTAAGCGATTGGGCTTTACGGTCTCTATTTTCACACGCTCCGTAAATACGCGGTTGCCGATGCTCACCCTTGCCAGGTAATTTCCTGTGGGCGCATCCACATCTGTTACTGTCCTGAAATCGAAAACGCCAGCCACGGATCGTGTTTTTGTCATCTTCTGAACTGTCTGCCCGTTTGGGTCCACCAGCTCAAAGCTGACCGGGTGATGGGCCGGTAGAACATGCTGTTTATCTTCGAGAATAAAAGCGAGGTAAAGAGAATCCCCCGGGCGCCATACACCACGGTCGCCATAGATAAACCCTTTCACGCCTTTCTGAACTACTTCGCCCGACACGTCGAACTTGCTTAAGGAATTAACATTTCCATCCAGCATTTTCATATAGCCGCGCTGCTTCCCGCTTTTTGCAACGAGAAGAAAAGGCTTGCGTTTCAACTTCACCTCCGCCATTCCTTCCGCATTACAAACAGTGCTTGTGATAAGCTGCTTTTGGTAATCGTAAAATTCAATAGTGGCTGAAGCTAAAGGCTGGGCGCTGATCATATTGCTCGTGAACACATGGACGTTTCTTTCCTCATCCATTTTCGCAATGATCCCAATATCAGAAGCAAGAATGTTTCTTCCCACGGCCTTACCCCGATAATAATAATTACTGCAGGCATCGTACTCATCGTTGCTGTAATCCCAATGATCGTAGCCGTCATCAAAACCGTATTCCTCCCAGGTACTTTCGCTCCAGCTTGGATCTTCCCTTTCTGAAGATGCTTCCGAACCTTCCCCATCTTCTTCATTGTTCTCGTTATTGCTACAATCGCAGACAGCGTATTTTTTATTGAATTTGATATCGATGCGGTAAATAGCGCCCGGTTCAGGTGAAATGATCTTTCCCAGGTCGATCACAAAACGGTTCCATTGCTTCAGGTTCATTTTTTTATCGCCGTCAAGCTTTATTTTTTTCTCCGCGATCTTTTTAGATACGCGTGTTAATTCATTTGCCCCATCCATGGTATTAACCTGGAGGAACTGATGCACATTATTTTCAAAGATCTTCAGTACGCGGACATCCACAGCTTTCAGTCCAACCGCTTCAAACGGGAAGATCAGCCCATTTGAATTAGGCAATATGGTTCCATTACCGATCAAACGCACCAAAGGTTTGGGCTCGAGAAATTCCAGGGTAGTCTCGTAAGCCTGGTTCATTTTATAGCCCTTGAAATTTTTAATCCCTGTTGTTACGCTCAGCTTATACTGTCCAACAACGCGCGCTGGTAAATACACGGTGATGTTATTTCCATCGACACTATAGGTTAAATTCTCAATTCCTTTAATGCTGATGATCCCCTTCAGGTTCTGGCGGGCGAGAATAGGATCGGAGAATTGCAATTGCACATACTGATCCGGGTCATCCACTACTTTTGATTCCATCACATTAAAGTCACCCAGTCCTGCCACATCAAATTCCTGGAACCCGGTCTGCTGACTTCCAATTGCCTTACCGTCCCATTCCACGCGAACTTTTCCCGGAGCTTCTTTACGGAGAATAGAGTCCACCGAGAAATAATAACTGACATCGCTGTAATAATCTTTCCAGATCTTTGCTTTTAGTTTTTTTCCATTGTGTGTTACGGTCAGCACTTTTCTGATCTCAGCCGTATCCGCGTAATCTGTTGTCTTAATGGTGCCGCTGAGGTATTGCCATTCTACATCGTAATTATTGTAGGGTCGCATGCCATCGGGGACAACCGTGATCATTTGCTGAGCAGTAGCAAATTGAAAGTGGAAAGTTTCAAACTCTTTCGGAACATTGAGCAGCTTATCGAGGTTAAGTTCGCCATCGTAAAACTGGTATTGCCCAAGCATTTCATCGGGTGTGAATTCGATGGTGTGGTTATCGAGCCAGATCGCTTTCCCTTTTAATGAAGGCTCGAAAGAAAATAATCCTGCCGGTGCTTCGGAAGCAACCTCCGGGAATTTAGGATTGGCCGCAGTGCTTCCAGGCAAGGTATAAGCTTCGGTCAGCTGGATGCGGATCGTGGATCTTTTGGAGACAATCCCTGAAGTATAGCCCGAAATATAACGGGCAAAGGCGGGATTCACCTGGATGATCTTTTTACGGGAGTTCCCGCAGCTGGCAGAAAGCAGGATGGTGATCGCGAAGATCACAAGTTTTCGGAGAAGGATTGGCTTGAACATGATGGGTTTTATTTGAAGCAAAGGTCGCTTCAGCTTTAACCATCATTTGGGTGCTTTTATAGGATGCGGGGGGAAATTGATTAAGCGCGGGTTTTTTACTATTATGTGATTTTTGAACACCAGAGGCGCAGAGACCCGGAGTTAGTTTAGCCAATTATTCTTCAAAATCATAAACGACAGGGAGAAGCAAATAAGCACTGCCTTTAGGATCATCCTTTTCCACAACCTCGAATTTCAACTCATCAAACCAGATCTTTCCAGTTCCTGTAAGAAGGGCTCCGAATACAATTTTTGTGGCAGCTTCCGGTACGTCGAGAATTATTTCATACCTGGTCCAATTAGTTGAGCCTTTTACGGCCCTGTCATGCATATTGTCGAAAGACAAGAAACAGTTTTTCTCTTTACCATCAACCCGCATCCAGAATCCTGCCCAGTTCTTTACATCTATAGATTTCATTAAGCCGCTCATGCGGATCTTTTTTCCACGATACGGATCTGGATTAAATGCAGACATTAAGGTGCCAAACCCCTCGATTTTTGCGTTTATCGATTTAATCGCTGCTGCATTCTTTCCTTTGGGGTCAGACCCCTTATCAATTCCCATGTCATAGCTCTTAGGCTTGCTCCCCGCTCTGTGCCATTTAAAAGGTATTTCCATAGACTCTTTGTCGTCGACAATGAGATCCATAAGTTCTTTCCATCGTATATCCTGATGTAACCCTTTAAAATCCTCCTGGTCTTGCAGGCGTTTTTCATCCGTAAGCATTTTTTTCTGCACAATCCGCTGGAGGTATTCGAAAGCACTATCATTAACCCCAGCAAGTGCCCATGCTCTTGCAGCATTATAACGATGATCACTATAAGCGCTGTTTCCACAAACGCGGAATGCAGCTGAATACATCTTGCCTGACTTTTTATATTCTTTTGCCTTATGAAGCGAATCCGCCTTTTTAACGTAAACACAATACATGTGATCAGGAAACTGTCCAACAGAAGGTCTTGGTTGCGAACATAGGCGTATCGTGTCAAGTATCTCTTTCCACTTCGGCTCATTAGTTAAGCTCGAGAAATCCTTCTGTTCAGTTAAGCGTTCTTCGTCTGTAATTAATCTCCAGTTCACAATTCTTCGAAGAAGATTCATGGCACTGTCCTTCACTTCCGCCAATGCCCACATACGAACAGCATTGTAACGATCATCAGGAAACGCATAATTTTTTGAAGTTTCAAAGGCCGCTGAATACATTAAACCTGCGCTTTTATAATCCTTGACCGCATAAAATGATTCCGCCTTTTTGATAAATGAATGGTACAATGGCGTTATTGTCTGAGCCCGGGTTAATAGTGAACCTATTATCCATAATAAACCGCAAGCGAAATTCTTCATAGTATTATTCCCACAATAATGAATAATAATTGTTTCTTGTTATCCTTTATAAAGATAATCTAATTCATGGGATTTTCTTGGGGACTTTAGAATTGAATTCTCGGCTGTTTTTCTTTCATCCGGCATTCCTGTTGTCTTTCTGCCTCAGGTATAATAGAAAACTAAAGCTTCACCGGCCTGATCTTATCCTTAATGATAAAGGCATTCGGAAATTCGATTTGAACTTTTTTGAAAGTTTCGTAAGCTTCAGGTTTGGTTTTGAAGTCGCCCACCACAATAACGAAATTGGGCTGCTGGTATTCTTCGTAAGCATTGTGATCGGGAAAACGGGAAAGGAATTTTGCTTTGATCTCGCGGCCCCTGGTCTTGTCAATGCCGAAATAGATCTTGATGCGGTAGCCGTCATATTCACCATCGGTGCGTTTGTGGTACTCGGCTTTTTTTTCCATCAGAGCCTTCAGTTTTGCCTCGTTATCAGCGCTGGTCTGCGCGTTTAAAAAGCCTGCTGTACAGCTAAATAGAATGATTAATAAGAGCTTATTCTTCACAGGCTTAAAAATAGGAAGAAAATATTAAACAATAAGCGTGCAAATTGCTTTGCTGCCTTCCTTTTACAGCTAATTTTTCCTAAATTAGCCCGTAATTTTTCAGAAAAACAGCAATATGGATAAATTTTCTTACCTCGGAAATGGAGATGTGAATGCGATCGAGGACATCTACCAACAATTCCTGAAAGACAACAATTCGGTAGATGCGAGCTGGCAACAGTTCTTTAAAGGCTTTGATTTCGCACGGACCGATTATTCAGAGGTCGGTGGAGCGATCCCGGAGAATGTGAGCAAGGAATTCAAGGTTATTAACCTGATCACTGGTTACCGTCAACGCGGACACTTATTCACTAAAACAAATCCGGTACGCGAGCGCAGGCATTACCAGCCTGATCTTTCTATAGAGAACTTCGGACTTGCAAAAGCCGACCTGGATACAGTTTTCCAGGCGGGGAGCGAGATCGGTATTGGCGCGGCGAAATTAAAAGACATTATCGCTCACCTGGAACAAACCTATTGCGGAAGCATTGGCGCGGAATACCTTTTCATGCGGGAGCCGCAGGTGATCAAGTGGCTGCAGGACCACATGGAAAAAACGCGCAACACTCCGAATTTTACACTCAATGAAAAACGCGGGATCCTGAAAAAATTAACCCAGGCCGTTGTTTTCGAAAATTACCTGCATACCAAGTTCGTCGGACAAAAACGTTTTTCGCTTGAAGGCGGTGAAGCGCTAATCCCGGCAATGGATACCCTTATGGAAACCGCTTCTGATCTTGGAGTGGAGGATTTCGTGATCGGAATGCCGCACCGCGGGAGGCTGAATGTGCTGACGAACATCATGCACAAAAAGTACAAAGACGTATTTACAGAATTTGAAGGAAGGCCAAGCGAAGACAGTTTATTCGACGGGGATGTGAAATACCACATGGGTTATTCTTCCGACCAGGTAAGTGACTCAGGCAAGAGAATGCACATCAGCTTAACGCCTAACCCTTCTCACCTGGAAACAGTGAACCCGGTAGTGGAAGGGATCTGCCGCGCAAAGATCGACAACATTCACGGTGGCGATAATTCAAAAGTCTGCCCGATATTATTACATGGCGACGCCGCTATTGCCGGTCAGGGAATTTTATATGAGGTGATCCAGATGAGCCAGCTCGACGCATACAAGACAGGCGGCACTGTTCATTTTATCGTGAACAACCAGGTTGGCTTCACGACCAATTTTATTGACGGGCGCTCTTCTACTTATTGCACCGACGTGGCAAAAGTAGTATTATCTCCGGTGTTCCATGTAAACGGCGATGATATTGAAGCTGTTTGCTTCATAGCAAAGCTTGCCATGGAATTCCGCCAAACCTTTCACCGCGATGTATTCATCGATATTTTATGCTATCGTAAGCACGGGCACAATGAAGGCGATGAGCCCCGTTTTACGCAACCCCTGCTCTACAAGCTGATCGCTACCCACCGCAATCCAAAAGAAATTTATTTCAAAAAGCTTGAAGCGGAAAACTCGCCCTTGTTTGCCGAGGCCGCCGAAATCGAAACTGCCTTTAAAGCTGAGCTGGATTCAAATCTCGATGAAGCCAGGAAAACAGAAAAAGCAAAAGTTACCTCTTTCCTGGAAGGAAACTGGAAAGGCGTAAAAATGGCGGATGACAAAGCCTTTGAAAAATCACCGGATACCGCCGTTGATGAGAAAACATTCCTGGCGCTCGCAGCTAAAACTACTGAGCTTCCAAAAGAGAAAAAATTCTTCAACAAGATCCAAAAGTTGTTCGACGACCGCAAAGCCATGATCGCGAATGATAATTACGATTGGGCAATGGGCGAATTACTGGCTTACGCTTCACTCATGAATGAAGGTCATCATGTGCGCTTCAGCGGGCAGGATGTTGAGCGCGGAACTTTCTCTCATCGTCACGCTGTAGTAAAAGTTGAGGACAGCGAGGAGGAATACACGCCGCTGAATAATTTAGGGTCGAAAGGGAAGCTGCATATTTACAATTCGCACCTGAGCGAATACGGAGTGCTTGGTTTTGAATACGGTTATGCTTTTGCATCGCCGAACATTCTTACAATATGGGAAGCGCAGTTTGGTGATTTCTTTAATGGCGCTCAAATCATCATTGATCAGTATTTATCCTCAGCGGAATACAAATGGCACCGCATGAACGGACTCGTCATACTATTACCGCACGGTTATGAAGGGCAGGGACCTGAACACTCATCAGCGCGCATGGAGCGTTTCCTTCAAATGTGCGCCAAGAACAACATGCAGGTGATCAACACTACAACACCTGCACAACAGTTTCACGCCATTCGCCGCCAACTGGTACGTGACTTCAGAAAGCCGCTGATCTGTTTCACGCCGAAAAAATTATTGCGTTACCCGGCATGCGTAAGCAAGCTGAGCGATTTCACCAAAGAAAGTTTCAAAGAAGTTCTGGATGATCCGAATGCCGATACGAAAAAAATTACCCGCGTCGCTTTCTGCTGCGGTAAAGTATATTATGACCTGATCGAGAGGCGTGAAAAGGAAGGGTCGGATGACATTGCGTTTGTGCGTCTGGAACAATTGTATCCCTTCCCGCACAGGCAGGTAGAAGAAGTCGTGAAAAAATACGCGAAAGCGAAAGAATATTTGTGGGTACAGGAAGAACCGGAAAATATGGGTCCCTGGAGACACGTGGATCATTTCCTTCGTCCCATGAATCTAAAATATATCGGAAGGGACGAGGCTGCTTCACCTGCAACCGGATTCGCCAAGCGACACGCGGAAGAGAACGAGGAGATCATGAAAAAAATATTCTCAAAAGTACTTGCAGCAAAATAATAAAATCACTCAAACACGATAATTCAAACACATTATGGCAATAGTAGAGTTAAAAGTACCAAGTCCCGGCGAATCAATAACTGAAGTAACCATTGCGCGCTGGTTAAGGCAAACAGGAGATGTAGTTGAAAAAGACGAGCCTCTTGCGGAAGTGGATTCGGATAAAGCAACCCTTACCATTAATGCGGAGGAAGCAGGAAAGATAGAAGTATTGGCCGCGGAAGGAGATACGGTAAAGATCGGGCAGGTAGTAGTGAAAATAGACACCTCCTTTAAACCTGAGAAGAAAGCCCTTACTTCGACTCCAGTCAGTAATGAAAAAGAAGCTCCGAAAAAAGAAGTTGCTTCCGCTCCGCTTAGCAAATCCTCAAATGAGAACGTCAAGCAAAATGACAAGCAAGCCACTTATGCCACTGGCGTTCCCTCTCCTTCAGCATCAAAGCTGATGGCAGAGAACGGAATTAAATCCGGGCAAATAAACGGCAGCGGAAAGGACGGCCGCATTACCAAGCAGGACGTGCTGAGCGCATTAAGCAATGGCTTCCCTGCAGCACAGGCAGCAGCCTCTAATTCCTGGAAAGGCGAGCGCACGCAGGACAAACAAAAGATGACCGCCCTGCGCAAGAGCCTCGCGAAGCGTCTCGTTGCCGTGAAGAATGAAACCGCCATGCTTACCACATTTAACGAGGTTGACATGAGCGCGATCTATGCCTTACGTGCGAAATACAAGGACGCGATCAAGGAAAAATACAATGCCGGAATTGGCTTCATGGGCTTTTTCACCAAAGCGGTTTGTGAAGCGCTTTATCATTTTCCTGCAGTAAACGCGATGATAGATGGAGAAGAGATCGTATACAACAGGTATTGTGACATAGGAGTTGCTGTAAGCGCGCCAAAGGGATTAATGGTCCCTGTGATCCGTAATGCCGAGTTATTAAGTCTTATTGAGATCGAGGCGGAGATAAAGCGATTGGCTTTAAAGGCCCGCGACGGAAAGCTGGCCCTGGAAGAAATGCAGGGAGGAACTTTTACCATTACCAATGGCGGAGTATTCGGCTCCATGCTGAGCACACCTATCATTAATCCGCCGCAAAGCGCAATATTGGGAATGCACAATGTGGTTGAGCGCCCGATCGCAGTGAACGGACAAGTAGTGATCCGGCCGGTAATGTATGTGGCCCTGAGCTACGATCACCGCATAATCGACGGACGCGAATCGGTTGGCTTTCTCGTAAAAGTAAAAGAGATGCTGGAGAATCCGAGCCGCATGCTATTTGGTGGCAAGCAGCCGGAAGAGGTGTTGCTCGGATTATAGAACAAAGACAAAAAAATAACCCCTGCAATTGTGCCGGGGTTTTTTCGCTGAATAAATTATGTTATTAAAGCAGGTTAAAAATTTTCTTTTCACTGTTCTTTTATTGAATGGTTCCTGGCTTCTTGCCCAGAAAACCTCTTTGAAGGAATTTGATGTTTTTCTTGGCGATACCATTAACAAAGTTGATAAAGATGGCTTAAAGCAGGGACGATGGGTGTTCTTCGGTAAAGATCAGAGAGGCTTAAAAAATAAGATCCTGAAGCATAATCAGATCACCGAGGAGGGACAATACCTCAACGATAAAAAGAACGGTACCTGGAAATCCTATCATACCAACACCAATAAACTTAAACGCGAGCTGGTGTATGCGAATGGTGTTACGGCGGGGAAAGCAAAATTCTACACAGAGAAAGGTAAGCTAAAGGAAGAAGGCGTGCTCCAGAATAACAAATGGGTGGGCGAATATTCTTATTATGATGAGAAAGGAAATAAATACACGAAAAATGCTCCCCACAACAATGTACTAACTAACAGCTACCTTTCTTTCAGCGGTGTGGTGAGCCGCAATGGAAGACCCCTCGAGGATGTGAAGATCCTGGTGGAGAAGAATGAGCTGGAATACGAAGAAGTTATTACCACATTTAATGGCGCTTTTACCATTTCGCTCGAACTGAATAACGATTACGTGCTGCGTTTCAGTAAGACGGGCTGCACCAAACAATCCCTTCTCGTCAATACGGATGTGGACAGCTTTACCGACACCACCGTTTACGAGCTTAAGGACTGGAAGGTGGATCTGTACGATAATAATATTGCCGCCGCCGCTACGAATGAGTTTTTCGGTTTTTTACTTAACAAGCCTTCTGGAAAGATCTATTTCAACAGCAGGAAAAAACGCTTCATTTCCGATGGCTCATACGCACATTTGTTTAAAAAGCAATTGAACGACATCAGTGAGACAACCAAAATATTACTGGCAACCGCTGCAGAGGACAATAAAAAACTGGAGATCGAAAAGCTCCGAGTAGAGTCGGAGAACAAACTGAAAGAGATCGAGCTATTACGGAAAAACAAGGAATTGCAGGATGCGGAGCTGAACCGGCAGCAAAGTGAATTGCTCGCACAAAAGCTGGAAGCGGAACGCAAAGAACAAAACCTGGCGCTCCTGGAGAAAGAAAAACAATTAAAAGAATTGCGCTTTAAGCAGCAGGAAGCAGAGCTGGTGAAACAACAGCTGGAAGCAGAACGTAAAGCCAGGGAGATCGAAAAGCTGAGCATGTCGAAAAAGCTGCAGGAGATCGCGATGAAGGAACAGAAAGAAACCTTGTCGAAAACGGAATCCGAACTCAGTCAGAAGCAAAAAGAAGCTTCCATTAAGGAAAAAGAGATCGGCTTGCTGAACAAGGAAAAGGAAGTTCAGCAGAAGGAGCTGAAGCAAAAACAAACGGTAATTTCCATTGTGCTCGTTGGCCTTGGCCTGATCCTCGTCTTCGCCTTCTTCCTTTACCGCAATATCATGCAGAAGAAAAAGGCGAACATCATTCTCGCCAAGCAGGCCGAAGAGATCACCCGCCAGCACGAAGAACTGGAGGAGAAGAGCCGCATGATCGAAGAGAAGAACATCGAGACAGAGCAAAGTATTCTTTACGCGAAACGCATCCAGCACGCCATACTGCCACCGCCGCACGAGATCGATCCTTTCCTGGATAACTATTTTATCCTGTACAAATCGAAAGATATCGTAAGCGGCGACTTTTATTTCTTCTCGGACAAATACGCGAAGATCGATAAAGACCCTTCTGTGATCTTTGCCGCGGTAGACTGTACGGGTCACGGTGTTCCCGGCGCATTCATGAGTCTTGTGGGCTGCGAGAAATTAAAAGACGCTGTTGATATTTCCGCTGAGCCGGGCCGGATCTTAAAAGAACTGAACATTGGCGTGAAAGGCGCGCTTCGTCAATCCGGAGAGAATGCCACCAGCACACGTGATGGAATGGATCTTTCTTTATGCGCCATTCCGGTAGGAAAAAAAGACAGCGCGGAGACTACGATAAAATATGCAGGGGCCAACCGTCCTTTATGGATCATTAAGAACGGCAGCAAAGAGCTGATCGAATACAAAGCAACCAAATGCGCGATAGGCGGCTTAACGGAAGACAGCCAGGAATTTGAGCAGAACGACATTACACTTGGCAAAGGCGATATTTTCTACCTCTTCAGCGATGGCTTTGCCGACCAGTTTGGTGGGGCGAACAAGAAAAAACTGATGACCAAAAAATTCAAGGAGATCCTTGTTGAGATCAGTCACCAGCCTATGCACGAGCAGCGGCAGTACCTCGATGACTTTATTGAGGAATGGAAAGGCGATGTGGAGCACATCGATGAAATACTGGTGATCGGGGTGAGGGTTTAGAATGTCGCGCAGAGACGCGTACCTGAAGCTGTAGTAATCTCGCAGGTCAATCCATTTAATAAAACTTCTTTGCGCCTTCTTTGAGTACTTTCCGGTTATAGTTCCAGAGCTTAGAGCAGCATTTTGGAAACATTCGAGGAATTACTTCCATATTTATTCCCCCTTGTAATTAAACCTCAACACACTTGGCATTCTTCCCTGGGCTTCGTTACTAATGAGCAGGTCTCCATTTTCCAGGAAGGCGATCCCTTCGGGTTGGTTAAAGATAAATGGATCGAGCGGGAGAACCTGTTCAAGTGTTCCGGCGCTGTTGCAAATAAACAGTAAGTGATCAGAAGCTGAAAGCAGGAAAACTTTTTTACTCAGGGGGTGAACCGCGATTGCGGAACAGTGAAAATGAACCTCCGGCGGGCCTACCTTCCCTCCTTTTTTGATCTTCGGCGGAAGAGCAATGTGATGCGCGGCTATAAATTTATAAATGTCTGCAAGATCCCATTCAAGAACCGGCGCCTTGTCAAGAGCTTTTGTCTGCAAATTAAAACTGTACACCGCGCGCTTGTTCCTGCTGCCTTTGTTCAACTCTCCCTTGCAGGCAATCAGCAAGCGGTGCTTTTCTTTGTCGTACCATAAGCCTTCGTTGTCTTTCGCGGGTATGCCTGTACTATACGTAAGGATCTTTAAGGATCTGTTCGTGTAATCCGGAACTTCGAAAAGCATACCATCACTCCGCAATATGTAAACACTTTTTCCAACACGGCCCAGGTCCTCGTAATCGCCGTTGGGACCAAAGCTAAACTGCTGCTTTATTTTATTCCTGTGCAGGTCATAAATAAAAAGGATCCCGTTCTCGTCCTGTATGCAGGCTATGGTAACAGAATCGATCAGGCAAATACCGGAAACTTCGCGCAGCGTATCGGGTAATTCATAATAGTAGTTCGGAGTACTGAGGTCATAAGCGCTGAATTTGCTCTCCTGCGAAAACGAGAAGGGAATACTTGCAAAATTAAAAACGAGGCCCGCGCAGAAAATTAAAATGCTCTTTCTCATAACTTTTCCCTTGCTAAGATACACTGAAAAATTCAGGCCGGTTCAGGAAAGGAAATAGGCCGTTATAGCAAAGATATCCAATGTCCAGGCCAGCCAAAGGATCTTATCGGTAAAGCGGTCGAGGCCGTCGTTGAAGAAGAGGGAAAGAAAGGTCAGGAACAGCACCAGGTAATACATCAGGAGATTTACCTGCAGCTCGTATTTTTTTCCCCAGTCTTCCTTGGTAAAGTAAATGGGCTTGCCGAAAATGTTCCGCTCAATGAGCAGCGTATCTCCTTCTTTAAATTTTGGAAGACCGATGTTCCCGATATTGAACTGGTAGCTTCCGCGATCCGTTTCGAAATAGAGAATGTTTATTTCCTGCGCGCCGTGAATAGAACGGTTGTTGTATTTCTCAATTGTTCTGGAGATCACTTTCTCTTTTTTAGATCCGGCCGAGCGGTAATTGAACAGGAATGCCAGGAAAAAAAGGGAAATGTAAGCCAGGCGCAGGATCCAGGTAGAAATATAAATAAAGCTCTTCCTGTACCTGCGGTTATAAAGTCTGCGACGTCTTTTATCGAGCTCTCTCCGCCGTTGCAGGCGCCCGGCAATCTTTTCCCGCTCTTCGGGAGAAAATTTTCGTTGTTTAAAGTGGTCGGAGCGTGACAAGGAAAACTGATCGTCAATTTTTATTTATACTTAAGAATAAGAGAAGTAGCAATTAAAATACACCAGGTAATTATTCCAACAGCTGTATTGCTCGCTTTTGTATTGGGATCGGCCTTAACTTTACGGAACAGATTAAAGAGAATCTGCAGGGCAAAACCTGAGTAAAAAAAGACTGGGCGAAGCATGTACTTCCAAATGAGTTTAAGAAAGATCTCGCCTAGGACCTCCGCCAGCCCGCCTAGCACTCCTGCAAATACGCCTTCCGCCATTTCCTCGTGATTTTATAAACACCCGGAATTATTATTTCCCCATCATCTTCGCCACGTATTTCCCGATCACATCAAACTCCAGGTTTACTTTATGTCCAGGCTGCAGGTACTTAAATGTGGTGTGTTCGTAGGTGTATGGAATAATGCAAACGCTAAAGGTATTCGCGCCGCTGTTCACTACCGTTAAGCTCACACCGTTAATGCAGATGCTGCCTTTTTCCACGGTAATATTTCCCTGCGCGGCATGTTCAAAGCTGTACATCCAGCTGCCGTTTAAATCCTCCACTTTGGTGCAGGTGCCCGTTTGATCCACGTGACCCTGTACAATGTGTCCGTCGAAGCGACCGTTCGCCGGCATGCAGCGTTCCACGTTCACGCTGTCGCCAACGCGGAGCGTTCCTAAATTGGTTTTATCCAGCGTTTCTTTAATGGCGGTTACAGTGTAAGTATTCCCGTTGATGACCACCACCGTTAGGCATACTCCATTGTGTGCAAGACTTTGGTCGATCTTTAACTCCTGGGTAAACGGACAACTAAGCGTAAGATGCAGGTTGCTCTGCTGCGTTTCGAGTTTTTCTACTTTGGCGGTGGCTTCTATGATCCCGGTGAACATGCTGCAATTTACGAATTCTAATCCGGATTTTACGGGGAGCTGTTAGCGTGGGGTTTTAACACCAGAGAACCCCGAGCCTGGAGATGAAAGGTTCATATAGAAACCTTAATATATATTGAGCGCTTATCCCATGTAGCGCAGATACTTCACATCTTACCACTTATAAAGTCAGTGCTTGCGTATCTGATTATTTATCTTAAATTAGCTAATCCTAAAGCTGTCTTTATTTTTTAATATGAAAAAATATTTATTTCATTAAAATAATCAACAAGAACACGACATATATAGAAAAAGTCATTATCAATCTTTAATTGCATGCTACAACGCATTTTTTACACATTACTTTTTGCAAGTTCTTTTATAAAAGCCCAGGCCCAAGTTAATCTCGTTCCAAACGGAAGCTTTGAGATTTATACTTCCTGTCCGTCTTTGGCCGGGCAGATTAACAGGCTTGCCAATTGGTATGATCCTACTCAAGCATCGTCAGATTTTTTATCTACCTGTGCAACAAATACAATAGTAGCTGTACCGAATAATTTTGTTGGCACTCAATCTGCTTTAAATGGAAACAATTATGCCGGTTTTGGTATTTTTCCTTGGACTTGGGGGACAAATAATAATGTATTGTGCGAATACGTCCAGGTACAACTGAATCAACCGCTATTAGCAGGCACCTCTTACTATACCTGCTTTTTTGTTTCGCTGGCCGATTCATCCGAATATTATACCACGCAGATAGCGGCAAGCTTTGGCGATACGGCAATTCACACTAATAATAATTTTTACAATATTAATTTACCAAGACATGTAAATGCCAATTACCCTTTAAACAATGTCAATGCCTGGCAGAAAGTTGAAGGGTATTACACGGCGCATGGTGGAGAGCAATACCTAACTATTGGTTATTTCAGAGATTCATTAATGCCGATAGATACAATCAGGTATCAGAATATTAATCCGAACGGAATTTGTGACACGGGATCATATTATTATCTGGATAGCGTTTTCGTTATTGATTCGGTCTCGCACGTTGGAATGCAGGAGATAAACCAAAGCGAAAATAATTCACAAAATTATCTGTTCAATTACTCCCAGGGTTCAAATCCGGAACTACTAATTTTTGACAATAAAGAAAAGATGAGCCTGAAATTAAGAATCCTGAATTTGCTTGGGGAAGTTATCTGGGATGAAAGGCAGAAAAATAAAGTTTCGTGGTGGGGAAAAAATAAAAACAATGAACCCTGCCAAAGCGGAACCTATATATATCTCATAGAGAATAACGATAAAATAATCCGAAACGGTTATATACAATTAATAAACACTAACTAAAAATGAGAAAACAACTATTCCTTATACTTGCAATTGCTATTTGCATAAATGCTTTTGCTCAGTTTCAAACGAGTGGTTTGCCTGTACCCCCGCCAACGACATATCGATATGGCGAGATAACAACTGGTACTGCTGCAACAAATGTGCGTTCTATAGGCATAGGGAATTTCAGTACGATTGGTGGCGGCCTCACTCCACAATCCCGATTGCATGTGAATGAATTTTTTTTTCCTGCACCTAATACGGCAACCACCTTTCTTAACGGACAACTCTTCCGTACCGACGGAAATATTGCGGTGGATAATATGTGGCGATTATATACAGGAGCAAATGCCGGTTCTGTTTTAGAGAAATTCCGCATATCTTCCCTTGCCAACAGCAATATTATTTCATTGAGCGCTGTTCAGAACGGAGCCATGCTGTTTCAAACGAATAGCATTCAAAGATTGTATCTGAATAATTCAGCAACCCAAACAGGCAACAACAGCGGTTATCTTGGAGTGGGGCCCGGTTTTACAGGTGGAGTATATGTGCCAATCTCAAAAGTTCACGTAAACGGTTTAAATAATTTAACCGCCGGTGTTCCATTTCAAAGCATTCATCCTAACTGGACAAATATCGGCTACATGGCGACAGAACATAGCGATGAGTTTTATATCGGGATGAAAGATGAACAAGGGACAACAGGTCAGATTAACAGAAGCGATGCTGTTCTTGCGTGGGGAAATGATGACTACAGTAATTTCGGCTCAATTCCTCTGCAGAATCAGTCCGGTCCGGATTACATGCGTTTCATTTTTTACGGCGGCGGCGCTTCGGGTATGACTGCAAACGGCGGTAGAGAAAGAGAAGTGATGCGCCTTTCTCCATGGGGTAATGTTGGCATCGGTCAAAATTTTAATGAATTTTTTGCTCCCAATTCTAATCTTCATATTCACGATACGCTGGCTTATTCTGTTTGGGCGCAGTTTTCTAATCAGGGTGTGGGTTCAAGGGCGGGCACAGCCTATGGAGGAAAACGAGCCCTGCCCAGCGATGGTTTAAGAATCGGAATACTTGGCGATTCACTTAATACAAATTCGCTTAAGAATGGTAACGCCTGTATTTACAACCAGGAAAACCGCCACCTTCTTCTCAGTACAGGAAAAAAAACGCCGCACGATATAAGCGATACAGAGGAAAGAATTCGCCTTACTTATATAATGGCGCCCACTTTTCTTCCCGGTGGTAGTTACGGGATCTTTAATCCGGCAAACTTTAGCGGTAACGATACTAATATTACGCGCGTTTCAATCAGTCATCAGCCTGCAACGCCTGTGATACGTCCTTTAAGCCTCCTGCATCTTGGATATGACCCTTCCGCATTTTTTGCACCAAATAACGGCGGGTGGAGACCATGGATGGATATCGGGACTTACACAAGCGGACTTGTTGATCATCTCTACGTAGGCTTAAAAGATGAGGGGGGTCCTGCACTTTTACCAAGCCTTAGAATGGACGCCGTTATTAATTGGGGCCGGGATAACGATACAACAGTTAGTGTTGGTCCCGACAATATGCGTTTTATTTTTACAAAGAGTAACGTGCCAACTCCCCCTGCTGTTGGTGCAGGTAGCCTTAACGGAATAGAAGGCATCCGTCTTACACCAGCCATAAATGACAGCGCGGTTTATACCGGTATTGGCGGAG
>JBJMLS010000016.1:0-10868 GCA_045805185.1 Bacteroidia bacterium
GAATGGCCGGATCAAAGTCCGGGCTCATCTAATTTCTCAATACACTTTCTGAAATTCTTCTCCGGTATTTTATTTCTCCAGATATGTCCAAGCATTGCGGCTCCCGAAAACCCCATATCCCTTACTAATTTTATATTCTTTTCAGTGACTCCGCCAAGAGCAATAACTTTTTGTTTTTTTCGGAAAGTCTGAAGCTGCTCTTTCAAAAACGCAGGATCAAAACCTGAATGATGGCCTTCTTTGCTTATGCTGTCGAATACAGGACTCAGGAAAACATAAGCGTAATTTCTCTTTGAGCGCTTAAGGTCCGAAAGCGAATGGAAAGAGGCCGAAACATGCCCTGGCCTTTTTTTACGGATGTATCGCAGAACACCGGGATCTTTCCTGGAATTTTCCGGAAGATGAATTCCTTTTAGCTGAAATTCATCGAGCAGTTTGTAATGGGAATGAATAATGATCCGTGAATGGAATTCTTTCGGTATTTCATTAAGGTATTTTCTCAGCTGATCGTATGAATAAGCCGGCTTGCGCAGGTGAAAGAATTTCAATCCCGCCCGGAAAAGTCGCTGCAGCAGGAGCGTTTCATTTTTTAATGAATGCTCAGGACTTAATATGATTAATTTAAAGTTCACCTGATGTTTAATTGCCAAGCTGAATGGAGAGAGGGCATCCGAAGGCGTTTGTGTTCATTCTATAGGAATACCCAGCTCATTGCAGCGCTTCACGATCTTAATATATTCTTCAACAGGAGAATCGCTATCCCAGATGCAGCTGTACAGCGCCATACCATAAAATCCAAGTTCTTTTACTTTCTCAATGCGCGTAATATCCGCGCCACCTCTTGCAATAAGACGCTTTCCTGTTTTCTGGATCGCCGCCTTTATTCCCTCTTCGTAGAAACCACTTTGATACTTTCCGGTAAGAGAATCAAAGATTGGCGACAGGAACTCATAATTAAAGTTCATGTCGTTGTTATCATAAACAGAAACAAGTTTGGTATGGGAAACAGATTTGATCAGGTTGCTTTTCGCGATCCCAAGGGTCTTTTCGCGCCACCAGTTCTTAAAATTCTTTTTCAGGTGTGACTTTGTATAATGGACTCCTTTTAAATTGAATTTTATTGCCAGGTTATGATGCGAATGAATGACAATGCGGTTGTGGAATTGTGCGGGGATCCTTCTCAAGTATTCGCCCAGCTCTTTTGTAGAAAGTTTCGGCTTGCGCAGGTGGTAGGTATTCAGGCCGTTTTCGAACAGGCTTATTAATACCTGTAATTCGTTTGCTTTATCTTCCTTTTTAGAAGGCGATATGATAATGATCTTCATGCTTAAAATAATTTTTTCATATCGTATAACAGGCTCATGTCCTTTTCGAGTGCGTTCCCCACAACAATTATATCCGCCCCGGCTTCAAGGATCTGTTTTGCCTGCCGGGAAGAGCTTATCCCGCCTCCGACAACTAAAGGTACTGAAATATTTTTCTTAACCGAACGGATGAGTTTGAGCGGCACGTTTTTTTTCGCCCCACTTCCTGCCTCCAGGTAAATAAGTTGCTGACCCATCATTTCTCCGGCAATGGCAGTATCTGCAGCCAGCCTGAAATCAGAAGCAGGAATGGGCCTGGTGCCGCTCACTTTTTGCGTGGTGGAAATACTCCCGCTTTCCACAAGAATATAACCGGTTGAAATACTTTCCAGCTTTTTCCTTTTTATCAATGCAGCGGATCGTACCTGCATCCCGATCAGGTATTCAGGGTTCCGTCCTGAAATGAGAGAGAGAAAAAGTAAGGCATCCGCTTTTGAGGAAACCTGCTTTTCATCACCCGGGAATATAATTACCGGTAGAGAGGACCTTTTTTTTAATAGTGAAATCGTCTTCTCAAAATCGCCGTTGGTGATCAGGCTTCCACCCACAAGGAAAAAAGAAACGCGACACTGCTCCGCTAAGGGTATAATGTCCGGATTGAATTTATCAGGATCCACCAGTACCGCCAGTTGAGGCTTACCCGCGTCCGCTCTTTTTTTTATAACGGAGTATACGCTATTCATGTTCGTTCAGCATGTAAACAAGAATGTAATTCTCCCTGCGCTCGTAATGCAATCTGAATGTTTTCTTATAGCCGGTCAGGCTTATTTTACCTGTAAGTTCGCCTCCTCCCAGGTCATAATTAAAAGGTTCAATGAAAAGATGCCTGATGAAATCCACTTTTTTTCGCCCATGGATCTTGTACAGGCTTTCCTTTGCGGCCCAGTACACGAGGTATTTTTCTGTTTCATTTTCCCTTATCGCCGAATATTCTCCAGGACTTAAAAACTTATGACGGACATTCAGCACCTTGTCCCTGATGAGTTCAATATCGATTCCCGTATGCTCCTTATTGTTCATGATAATGGCCAGCCTGTCGTGCGAATGTGAAATGGAAATAAATTTACCGCATTCATCAAGATGGGGCTTGCCGTATTCATCGTAGTAAAGATGTTTTGATATTCCCGTGTGCATTTCTTCAAGAAGGAATTTTGCCCCTTCTTTTTCAAGATCACGCTTGCTGTTTTGTCCTCTCTCCTTACGGTACAATTCAAGGTCGAGCAGGCCAATTTCCGATCTGTCATCTACTTTTATATACTCTATCATACTCATTTCAGGTATGTTATTTAGGCCCAAAGCGCTTGTGTTTTTAAGGAGAATGCAGTATCTTTGCAAGTATAAATAAAAAACAAATAAAAATTCAATAAACATGTCAACTGCAACTGTTGGAAAGTACACAAAGTACAAAGTAAAGGATATGTCTCTTGCCGAATGGGGACGCAAAGAAATTAAACTTGCCGAGGTAGAAATGCCGGGTCTCATGGCGCTGAGAGAAGAATACGGCAAGCAAAAGCCGCTCAAAGGCGCGCGCATTGCAGGCTGCCTTCACATGACCATACAAACCGCAGTGCTGATCGAAACATTAGTGGAACTGGGTGCTGAGGTTACCTGGTCTTCCTGTAATATTTTTTCTACCCAGGACCATGCTGCAGCAGCAATTGCCGCTGCCGGAATTTCTGTTTATGCCTGGAAAGGAATGAATGCAGAGGAATTTGACTGGTGCATTGAGCAAACGCTCTGGTTCGGTGAGGAGCGCAAGCCACTCAATATGATCCTTGACGATGGGGGTGACCTTACCAATATGGTATTTGATAAATATCCTGAACTGGCAGCAGGGATCAGGGGGCTTTCAGAAGAAACAACTACAGGAGTTCACCGCCTTTACGAGCGTATGGCAAAGGGAACCTTAATGTTGCCCGCGATCAACGTAAACGATTCGGTTACCAAATCAAAATTCGATAATAAGTATGGTTGCCGTGAATCACTGGTGGATGCGATCCGCCGTGCAACGGACATCATGATGGCTGGTAAAGTAGCAGTAGTTGCAGGTTATGGAGATGTTGGAAAAGGTTCCGCTCAATCGCTCAGCTCACAGGGCGTGCGCGTGATCGTTACCGAGATCGATCCGATCTGCGCTTTACAGGCTGCAATGGACGGCTACCAGGTGATGAAAATGGACAATGCCGTAAAAATCGCCGATATTATTGTAACCACAACAGGTAATAAAGATATCGTTGTTGGCCGTCATTTCGAAAGCATGAAGCACAATGCTATTGTGTGCAACATTGGTCACTTCGATACAGAGATCGATATGGCCTGGTTGAACAGCAAATATGGAAAATCAAAAGATGAGATCAAACCACAGGTAGATAAGTATACGGTCAATGGAAAAGATGTGATCGTACTGGCTGAAGGCCGCCTCGTGAATTTAGGATGTGCCACAGGTCACCCTTCATTCGTAATGAGCAACTCATTCACTAACCAAACCCTCGCGCAATTAGAGCTGTGGTTGCACTCGGATAAATACGAGAAAAAAGTATATACGCTTCCAAAAATCCTGGATGAAAAAGTTGCCCGTCTTCACCTTGGGAAAATAGGTGTAGAGCTGGATGTACTTAACCAGGAGCAGGCGGATTACATCGGCGTTAAGGTCGATGGTCCGTTTAAGCCGGAGCATTACAGGTATTAATCATCCTGTATTCAGGTATTTCAATCCCGCGAAAGCGGGATTTTTTTTGTCGAAAAAAAAATTGGCTTACCTTTAGCAAAATCATGAACTAATAACAGATCCGGGCTTTCCCGGGCAAAATAAAACAAACAAATAAAACAATCCTATGAAAAAAACAGCAGTTTTTATTTCCGCAATCGCCGGGACACTATTTTTCTCGTCTTGCGGTCCAACGCAAAAAGATGCCACCGCCTATAACGATAAGCTGGTTGCAATCGAAAAAAGCGCTACAGATATTCACAACATGTATATTGATCAGTTGGACGGTCACAATCCTGACTCCTTAAAAATGATCTATGAACAATTTTCGGCAAAAGTGAAAGCTTCTGAGGAAGAATGTAAAAACATGGAAGACTTCAATAAGAAAAAGGATTTTGCTGACGCTGCCGCAGCATATTTTGCCACCATGGGCGGATTGCTTCAAAAGGAAGGAAAAGAAATGACCGAGATCGCTGCCAAAGACTCGAGCCAGATAACCGAGGCTGATATTACAAAGTTCAATGAGCTTGTAACGAAATTCGATGAGGTATATGGAAAATCCCTTGAAAAAGTGCAGGCGGCACAAACCGCTTTCGCAAAAGAATGGAAATTTGAAGTGAAAACGGAATAAGATCATTATTTATCTAAGTATGAGCCCCGGGTGATCCCGGGGCTTTTTATTTATAATATGGAAGAAGGACAGCACTTCCTTTCATCAGGATAATTCCCTTCTTTCACCATTGCGGGATAATGCCTGCTTGTCACGCTTTTTTCTTAAATTCGTAGCTCAATTTTCGGAGCAGATATGGACTATAAATTCAATGAAATAGAGCGGAAGTGGCAGGATTACTGGACGAAGAACAAAACCTTCGCGGCAGCTAACGACTCTTCAAAGCCTAAATACTATGTGCTTGATATGTTCCCTTATCCTTCCGGCGCAGGACTTCACGTTGGGCATCCGCTAGGCTATATCGCTTCCGATATCTATGCACGTTATAAAAGACATAAGGGATTTAACGTACTGCACCCGATGGGTTATGATTCATTTGGTCTGCCGGCTGAGCAGTATGCGATACAAACCGGTCAGCATCCAAAGATCACCACCGAACAAAATATCAAACGCTATAAAGAACAACTTGATAAAATAGGATTCTCTTTCGATTGGGACAGGAAAGTGGAAACCTCCGATCCTTCCTATTACAAATGGACGCAATGGATCTTCATTCAATTGTTCCATTCCTGGTATAACCCGCGTATCAATAAAGCGGAGCATACCGATACATTAGTAAAGATCTTCGAAACAGAAGGCTTTAAAGGAAATCAGCACGACATACTTACCGGTGATATTGAACATGAGCTCGCGGCTTTTACTCCCGCTGAATGGAAAAGCTTCAATGAGAAAAAGAAAAGTGATGTGCTGATGAATTTCCGGCTTGCTTACCTTGGAGAAGCGTATGTGAACTGGTGCCCTGCCATGGGAACCGTGTTGGCAAATGATGAAGTAAAAGACGGCGTGAGCGAGCGCGGGGGCTATGCTGTGGAGCGAAAGTTAATGAAGCAGTGGAGCATGCGCATTACCAATTATGCGCAGCGTTTGCTGGATGGCCTGGATAAGATCGATTGGACAGAGAGCCTGAAAGAATCACAAAGGAACTGGATCGGAAGGAGCGAGGGATGCTCGATCCGTTTCGCAGTAAGCAGTGGAGAAGATATAGTGGAAGTGTTTACCACCAGGCCCGATACGATTTTTGGCGTGAGCTTCGTAACGCTTGCTCCCGAACATGAGTTGGTAGATAAGATCACGACTGCAGAATATAAAACAGCAGTTGATGAATACGTTTCGAAATCAAAGAACCGGAGTGAGCGCGAAAGACAAGCCGATGTGAAAAATGTGAGCGGTCAGTTTACGGGCGCTTACGTTATTCACCCTTTTACAGGAAAACAAATTCCCGTGTGGATTGGTGATTATGTACTGGCAGGCTATGGAACAGGCGCAGTAATGGCTGTTCCCGGACACGATGAGCGCGATCACCGTTTTGCAAAGCATTTTAACCTGCCTGTTCTGCAGGTAATCGAAGGTGCGGATGTGCAGGAAGAAGCGAATGAAGCCAAAGAGGGGACATGCATCAATTCTGATTTCTTAAATGGATTGGATGTGAAAGCCGCGATCAAAAAAGCGATCGCTGAAGTAGAGAAAAAAAATATTGGAAAAGGAAAAGTTAACTTTCGCCTGCGCGATGCGGTATTCGGTCGTCAGCGTTATTGGGGAGAACCCATTCCCGTTTATTACAAAAATGGAATTCCTCATACCTTAAGTGAAAATGAATTGCCCCTGGTATTGCCGGAGGTAGATAAATTTTTGCCCACAGAAACAGGCGAACCGCCTTTGGCACGTGCGAAGGACTGGAAATACAAAGGCGAGTTTGAATACGAGCAGACAACTATGCCGGGATGGGCCGGAAGCAGCTGGTACTTTTTGCGCTACATGGACGCGCAGAATGACCAGGAATTCGTAAGTAAAAAGGCGGTGGAGTACTGGCAGAATATTGATCTCTACATTGGAGGCAGCGAGCATGCAACGGGACATTTATTATATGTTCGTTTCTGGACCATGTTCCTGAAAGATATGGGGTACCTTAATTTTGATGAGCCCGCTAAAAAGCTGATCAACCAGGGAATGATCCAGGGAACCTCATGCATGGTGCACCGTGTGGAAGGAGAAAATAAAATTGTATCGGCAGGTTTGAAAAGTAATTATAAAACAACCCTTATCCACATCGATGTGAATATTGTTGAGAATAATACGGTGGATGTGGAAAGTCTGAAAAAATGGAGAGATGATTTCGCTGCGATGGAATTTGAGCTGGAGAATGGAAAGCTGATCTGTGAGAATGCTGTAGAGAAAATGTCCAAGCGCTGGTACAATGTTGTCAACCCTGATGACATTTGCGAAAGGTTCGGCGCCGATTGTCTTCGTTTGTACGAAATGTTCCTTGGCCCTCTGGAACTGAGCAAGCCCTGGAATACAAATGGAATCACAGGCGTTTCGGCGTTTTTAAAAAAGCTGGCGAGGTTGTTTCAGAATGTAAGTGATGAGGCTGCAACAAAGCCGGAGTTGAAAACCCTGCACAAAACAATCAAAAAGATCTCCGAAGATATCGAGCGTTTTTCTTTCAATACTTCGGTAAGTAATTTCATGATCTGCGTGAACGAGCTCACCGATCTGAAATGCACCAAGCGTGAAATACTAGAGCCGTTGCTCATCCTGATCTCGCCTTATGCGCCGCACATTGCTGAGGAATTGTGGAACAGGCTGGGTCATGCCGAAAGCATTGCTTATGCGCTTTTCCCTGTGTTCAAACAGGAATACCTGGTGGAAAGCTCTTTCAATTATCCGATCTCCATTAATGGAAAAACCCGTTTGAACATCGAGCTTCCATTGGGATTAAGCAATGCGGACATTGAAAAAGAAGTGATGAGCCGCGAAGAAGTACAGAAATACCTGAACGGAGGCGCTCCAAAAAAAGTGATCGTCGTGCCGAACAGGATCGTTAACATTGTTGTTTAAAACCATGTCAGATTCAACACAATCCCTGAGAGAGGCTTTAAAGTTCTCTCCCGATAATATCCCGCTTCATCTATTGCTTGCGGAAACCCTCGTCGCTTCCTCACATTACGCGGAAGCGATAACCGAATACAAGCTGATCCTTGAAAAAGATAAGCGCAATACGAGAGCAATGCTTGGACTTGCGCGTTGTTATTTCAAAACCAATGAGCTTTCCCTTTCGAGCGTGGTCCTTGAGGATATCCTGCAGAAAGATAAAGGCAACAGAGAAGCCCTTGAGCTGATCTGTCGCGTGCTGGTAAAGGAAAAATCCTACGAGCATGCAACTGAATATTATAAAATGCTCCTGCAGATCGATCCGTATTTTAAAGATGAGGAACTGGATTCCGCTTTAAGGCAAACAGGAGCGGAGCAGCCCATGTTCATCGACGAAGAGGAGGAAGAACAGGAATTGAATAGTTTCCTAGAAAAGCCGGATGTGAATTTCTCTTCTGTCGGCGGCATGCAAAAAGTAAAAGATGAGATCGACCTGAAGATCATCAAGCCTTTGCAATTTACAGATCTTTATAAAGCTTACGGTAAAAAAACCGGCGGAGGGATCCTGCTTTATGGCCCGCCCGGCTGCGGAAAAACCCACATTGCAAGAGCTACGGCCGGACAGATCAATTCCAAATTCATCAGTGTGGGCATCAGTGATGTGCTGGACATGTGGATAGGCGCGAGCGAAAAGAACCTGCAGAGTCTTTTTGATCTTGCACGGGACAATAATCCCTGTGTGATCTTTTTTGACGAAGTGGATGCATTAGGCGCGAGCAGGAAGGACATGAAAAACTCTTCCGGCCGACACCTTATCAACCAGTTCCTTTCCGAGCTCGATGGTATTGAAGCCAACAACGATGGCGTATTGGTGCTGGCAGCTACGAATGCGCCCTGGCACCTTGATCCCGCGTTTCGCCGCCCGGGCCGCTTCGACAGGATCATTTTTGTACCGCCTCCGGATGAAGAAAGTCGCGCAGCCATTATGAAAATTGTTCTGGAAGGAAAACCCATATCGGATATGAATTACAATGAGATCGCGAAGATGACTCCGGATTATTCAGGGGCAGATCTGAAAGCCCTCGTGGATATTGCGATTGAAGAAAAATTATCGGAATCCTTTAAGACCGGCGTTCCTTCACCGCTCAGTACAAAAGATATTGCGAAAGCTGTGAAAAGGCACAAGCCAACCACTAAGGAATGGTTCACTGCAGCCAGGAATTACGCGCTTTATTCAAATGAGTCAGGCTTGTACGACGACATTCTGAAATACTTAAACATTAAGAAGTAATGAGCGCTGCTCACCATGCACAGCGGGCCCAGGTGCTCATTGAACAGAACCGTCACAGGGAAGCCCTGAAGGAACTCTCGCTTGCGCTGGCGGAAGAGCCGAATAATGCCTTTGTACTTTACCTGATGTCTTACTGTCACTTGCAGGATGATAACATTACCGAAGCTGAAGCAATGATAAAAGCGGCGATCAGCCTTGAGCCGGACGAAGATGTTTTTCTCGGTCAACTGGCCCGCGTTCAGATCCACAAGGAAGATTATACAGATGCCGAAAAAACGATTCGCTCGGCAATTGCCTTCGAGCCTTTTAAGGCCGATCACTGGGGAGTGCTTTCTTTTATAAAGATCAACCAGAAAAAATATGAGGAAGGATTGGAGGCTGCCAACAAGGGCCTGGAAGTGGAAAGTGATAATCTATTCTGCCTTAACCAGCGTTCTACCGCGCTGATCAAACTGAACAGGAAGGAAGAAGCCTTTGAAACTTTACAGGGAACGCTCGAAGAAGACCCGGAAAATTCCTATACCCATGCAAATTACGGTTGGGCGGAACTGGAAAAGGGAAATCATAAAAAAGCGCTCGAGCATTTTCGTGAAGCGCTGAAGCTGGATTCCATGAATGCTTATGCGAAATCCGGAATGGTAGAGGCGCTGAAATCCAAATACTGGTTCTACCGTGTTTTTCTGAAGTATTCTTTCTGGGCATCCAACTTAAGTGCGCAGGCGCAATGGGGACTCATTATCGGCCTGTACATTCTCCGGCAGTTCAGCGGACGACTGGCCAATGGCGATTCTGCCATCGCTTATGCGGCTGAGGTATTCAATATTCTTTACCTGGTTTTTGTGCTCAGCACCTGGCTCATCGAGCCGCTGTCCAATTTATTATTGCGCCTAAATGTTTATGGACGCTACGCTTTAAGTGAAGAAGCCAAGAAAAGCTCAACCTTTGTCGGATTGTCTTTGCTTACAGGCCTGAGCGGTTTTCTCCTCTATTTAGTTTATCCCCATGAATTTTTGCTTGTGATCGGATTTGTCGCTGTGGGCTGCGCGCTTCCTTTATCTTCGATGTATAAGCCCCGTAAAGAAAAAGCGAAAAGAACGATGAAATATTATGCGGTTTCGATGATAGCGGTTGGTTTACTGGCTGTTGTTTTCACGATACTTACGGGGAATTCAGGCAACGCTTTTTCCATCCTGTTCGGAATAGGTTTCTTTGTTCACGGATGGGTACTCAATGCAATGGTCATAAAATAATTTGCGCGGTTTGTAAAATAAGCGTAGTTTTAATTACAATCATGAAATTATTTTTCTTCAAAGCATTTTCGTTTGTCCTGGTATTCGCCCTGTTATACTCCTGTAGCAGTAAACGGGATTTCTCCGTATCTAAAAGGCGTTACAATAAGGGATATTATGTGAGTGCGAAGAGATCACCGCACCTCAGGAGAGAATCTGTGGGAAAAGAAAAAGCGATGATCGATCTTTCAGCAGCAGCTTTGACTGAAGAGAATTCGAAAAAAGAAATAACAGTTCCTTTTCAACCGTATTCATCCAGGATGGGTAACGAGAGCCCGGAAGTGAAGCGGCGCATTGCGGAAAATTCAACAACGGCCAGTGTAAAAAAAGGAGCTCAGGCGAAGAGAATGCTGAAAATAAAATACGCGGCTTCTTATCTTAAGAAAAGCAGGAGAGCGTCAGTTACAGGGGATGACGGAACGGATCTCTTATTGGGTATAGTACTGATGATTCTCGGAACAGCGATACTCATCGGCGCATACTACCTGTATCTTACCCCTTCAGCTCCCGGAGGACTTGTACTCGCTCTTGCACTCATCATTATCGGTTCGGTCATAGCTTCAATTGGTTCTTATATGGTCAGGCAGAGTCTCGGCATAAATAATTCCAGCTGTAA
>JBJMLS010000017.1:0-6626 GCA_045805185.1 Bacteroidia bacterium
CATAGAAATGCCTTTTCACAATGGATTTACCCTGTTGGAACGGTTAAGAAATCCCAGGTTTGAAGTTATATTTACGACTGCCTACGACCATTATGCAATAAAGGCGATCAAGTTCAGTGCACTGGATTACCTGTTAAAGCCGGTTGACACAGATGAGCTCGTGACTGCTGTTGAGAAGATCCATGAAAAAAGAATCTCTGCACAAACTCATTTACCAGACTTTGAATTATTGCTTTCCAACCTTAAGTTAAAAGGTAAAGCAGCCAGGATCGCCGTTCCAACCTTTGAAGGGCTTCAAATGATAAATGCTGATGATATTGTACGCTGTGCCGCGGATGAAAGTTATACGCAGATTTCTTTGTCGAATGGCACCCGTCTCATGGTTTCACGCATTTTAAAAGAATACGAGGAATTACTTTCCGATCTTAACTTCTTCCGGGTACACAACTCCACACTCATCAATCTTACGCATGTTGTAAAATACATCAAAGGCGATGGAGGTTATGTATTGATGTCAGATGGCGAGTCCGTAGAGGTTTCCCGTCGTAAAAAGAATGAGCTGCTCTCAAAGCTCACGATGATCCAGATCTAAACTCCAAAAGATGATTGACGCTTTCTGGAATGACAGTTCCAGTTATTTGTTTATTCCGCCATCTATTGATTAAATCCTACCGCGTATTGGTTAAGGTTTGGGGATCTTCTCACCTTTCAATTTCTTTGTCAAAAAACAACATTATGAAAAAGACCACCTCTAAAGGCCTTGTATTAACAACTTTTATTTTAGCATCATTGTCTACAGTTGCTCAACTAACCGGCACAACAGGTTATATACCTAAGTTTTCGTCCGCAAGCACAGCGGATAACTCTGCGCTTTTCCAATCCGGGGCAGCCATCGGACTAGGCACCATAACCCCCGCCAATAAGCTGCATGTTGTTACGGTTAATTCAAATGATGGTATCCAAATTAATCAAACCGGCGGAACTGCCTCTGTGCTTTGGCTAAAGAATACCTCAGCGGGAGGAAGAACTTTTGGATTGTTCTCCACAGCGAATGGAAATACATCTGAAGGTGCCGGAAACTTTCACGTATACGATCAGACATCCGGAAAATTTGTTTTTTTTATTAAGGGAAGCAGCGATTTTGTCGGGATTAATAATATCACGCCGTTGGCGCAACTTACTGTAAATGGCTGGTCACTTTTTTCAAATACGAACGGGAACCCGGCATCTGCAGCCCTGATAAGAGGTAACTCTGCTTACTCTACTGCCACGCTTCCCGACTTTACCTGGTGGAACAACGATCAGGTAGGCCTATTTCACCCTGCAGCGGACGTAATTGGATTTACTACAAGCGGGGTAGAAAGAATGCGTGTTCATTCGAACGGATGTGTAGGTATTGGGACCATTGCACCAGATCCAGCTTATCTTTTATCCGTAAGTGGGAAAATAAGAGCTAAGGAAATTAAAGTTGAAACCGGCTGGGCGGATTTTGTTTTCGAAAAGAACTACAGACTGCTTTCTTTGAATGAAGTTGAGAAATTCATCCGCGACAACGGACATCTTCCTGAAATTCCTTCTGCTAAAGAAGTAGAAGAAAATGGCGTTGATGTAGGTAGTGTAGAAGCCAAATTACTACAGAAGATCGAAGAACTTACACTCTATGTAATTGAACAGGATAAGAAATTAAAAGAGCAAAACGAAAGAATTAAAACGCTCGAACAAAAATAAAAACCAGAAAAAAAAATACTATGAAAACATTTAAGACATCATTCTTTGGAGCCTTGGCGGCATTTCTTTTTTCCCTCAACTTATCTGCACAATTCAGAATAGATCCTTCCGGACATGTCGGCATGGGGACATATTATCCTAATCCAGGCTATAAATGCCATGTTAAGGGGGATCTTTTACTTACGAGTTATCCGGACATTCCAGCACCAAATTCAACTTTTGTAGAATTTCAAATGAAAGTCGCCGCCGGTTTTCCAGGTATTGTTATGGGAACGAACGTTGGAAAGACTTTTTTCTGGTCTCCCGAATGGGGATATAACTCAGTATATGCTCAAAATTTTTATTTATCTTCTGACAGCTCACTTAAAACCAATATAACCCGCGTAAATGAAGGTTTTGGAATGGAGAAGATTTTACAGTTAAAACCATACTCCTACCGCTTTAAAACCGACGCAAAAAGTAAGAACAAAAGCTTTGGGTTCCTTGCGCAGGAAGTGGAGCAGGTACTTCCTGATATCACAACAACTATAAGGGGAGTGAAGCTCATCGATTACGTCCAGATCATTCCTTTATTGGTAGATGCTGCTCAGGAGCAAAACAAAACAATTGAAAACCTGAAAAAAGAAGTACAGGACCTAAAAGATGAGCTAAGTAGCTGCTGTAATAAAAGTCAGGCAAATAATCCTGCTGTTATCCCTTCCCAGGATCCGGGATCAGGCATTCTCTACCAGAATATGCCAAACCCTTTCTCCGACAAAACAACCATAGCCTACCAGATCAATACGAGTATGAACAGCGCTTCCATTCTCGTATTCGATATGCAGGGCACACTTAAAAAAGCGTTCCAGATCACGGGTGGTGGAAAAGGAGAGATCACTATAAATGGAAACGAACTCGCAGCCGGCATGTACCTGTATTCGCTTATTGTTGACGGTAGAGAAACAGACACCAAGCGAATGATCTTGAATAATTAATGGTCGGAATTAAAACTGCGCAAATGAAAAAACTATTTTTAATTCTGCTGGCTGCAAATTGTCTCAATAGTGTTGGACAAACACCGGCCAATGATCCACACTGGAACTTATTGTGGTCAGATGATTTTAACACTTTTGATGCCAGCAGATGGATCAAAGCCAATTATGCTACTCATGGAACCGAGCCTCAGGTATATCTTCCATCAAATGTAACAACCCTGGGCGGGAACCTTATCCTTACGGCAAGAAACAATCCTGTATTTTGCCCTTCCGGACAAACTCAAACGACATGGGCTTGTTCAATGTGTAATGTTGGTCAAACTTATCCCTTCAATTCGGCCTGGATAGAAACCGAACTCAGCTCATACCCGCAATATGGCTATATTGAAGCAAGAATAAAATTGCCAGGCAACAATGGATTGTGGCCCGCATTCTGGACCTGGACCGGTTCTCCATCATACCAGGAGATCGATATATTTGAGATGATCCCCGGGGCATCAGAAACATGTAATATGGATGGCTATCCTTATACCCATACTATAAATACAATGACTTCGAATATCCATGGTCCGGGCTCAACCGGATTGTGCAATGACCCTAATTCCGCTCCTTCTGTTATGTATATACAAGATTACACCCAATGGCATACTTATGGAATAGAATGGTCTCCCAGCAGGATAATATGGTATGTGGATGATTATGCTGTGAAATACTATATGAATTCGCAAATAACAGCCCCCACGCGGATCATTTTAAACTTAGCCATAAAGCCTGACGTTCCTCTTTCCGGAAGCCTGCCACAGGATATGCTTGTTGATTACGTAAGGGTCTACGACATGAACAAAGACTGCAATGATCTTATTAATTCATCTAACTATAATTTCCTATCCTATAACAATATAGAAAAGAACTTTATTAAGATCGGGGAAGGTGGTGGAGTAAATTCGGTACCTGTTGGCCAGGATGTCTTCTTAAGAGCATCTCAGTACATTGATTTTGCCGGGGATTTTTCGGTACCTTCTGGCGCTGGTATATATGCGGACGCCAATAAACAATGTTCAACTGACCTTGGAATAAACTGCACCCTTGATTTCAATCCCTGTACATATAATTTTTCGGGCTACGATAATTCCGTAAAGCGTGACATCGACCTGGGATATGGCTGTAATGTTACTGTAACACCACCAGCAGGCAACGATATATTATTGTATGTAACCGATGCAGTTAACCTTGGTCCGGGAGTTTCTATTGTACCAACGTCTATACACTCCGTTAATATTAAAGTAACGACTTGTCCTTAGGAATAGAAAACCTTCTTGCAAAAAAAAGCGCTATTTGGCGCTTTTTTTTATCTATAGACTTTAGTTGGCAAGAGCAAGCCTCTATATGATAACGGGAAAAACCGTATTTTGAAAAAGAATCGCAGGAAAAAAAACTGAACGTGGATATGAGTTCATTACAGGAGGGATGTATGTTGTGAAAGTCCTGGATGAAAGCTCTATTAAAAACACCTTGCATCATAATAGACTGATCCTTGTTCTAAGGCGTTAACGAAACTAATATTGTTTAATATCCCGGTTACTTTTAGTAGCCGGGATTTTTTATTAATCAACTGCCAGACATTTTCCGGTTCTGCCACCTATTGCCCAAATCCCCCCGTTTATAAACTGAGCCTATTTTATTCCCCGGCAATCCGGTTCTTTTGCACAAAATTATAAACTAAAGCTTTTACGCAATGAAAACAAAACTCTTAAATTACTTCTGCCTTTTTTTAATGATAAGCATCTCCACCTGGCTTCAGGCTCAAAGTCCACAACTGGAACGCTGGTGCATTCCGCCTAACCAGGTTGCCTTTGCTACCGGCACTCCTGTTACCTCATCCTTACCCAGCTCCACAGCAGCAGGCGGGTATCTGAATTCCGTTTCTTTTCCAAACGAAATATCCATTGCATCCAACAGTATGCATGATGCAAACGGTAATCTGTTGTTCTTTGTTACCCAGGATTCGTATGATGGATATCACCTGAAGGTATTTGATAAAAACGGCGCTCCAATTAAAGATGTCAATGGCAACGACGACCTTAAATTTGACTACCATTGGTCGGATAATACAGGTCCTCACTTAAATCCGGGCTATATCTTCAACAGCTGGGCTGAGGAGATCAGCATTGTTCCGGTTCCGGGAAATTGCAATCAATATTATATCATTGCAGGGTTCCTTGATGAACATAATATTTCAACCGCTATAGCATATGAACCGGTATATGCTAAGCTCGACCTGAGCTTATCAACAAACGGCGCATTACTTGCCGCAAGCAGCACATCCAATCTTTTCGATCTAACTAATCTTCCGGGAATGCCTGCCGGAGCTTTTCAACCCTATGCGCCGTTGCACAAATACCGCTTCGGTATCGCTACTACGCCATTTCGTCCGGAAGCCGTTAACCAAAGCAATTTCCTGTATGTTTATTCAGAATACAGTAACACCATTGCTTATGGCTTTTTTAAATATAAGATAGATGCCAGCGGGATCAGTTTTGTTTCATGCGAACACCCAACCTTATCACCTCCTGCAGGAGTACATAACAATTACTATTCTGAAATGGAAATTGTGCGATTACCATCCGGAAATTACAGGATGGCAAAAGTTCGTGAAGACAATAACATTTATTACTGTGATCTTGATTATGCCAATGGTTCCATTATTGCCGGAACAGAAAGAATGATCACCCTGGCCCTTGGTAAATCCCTGGAAGGCCTGGAATTTTCTCCCGATGGTAATTACCTGTATTATACTTATCACGGAACGCTTAATAAGATCGGGTACCTCGGTAACCTGTCTGCGGGGGGTACGCCTGTACCTACTGATTATATGAGCTTTGACGCAGGATTTGCCGAGATCGGATACGACGGCAGGATCTATTTCAGCATTGCGCCGGGCGACCATTTGATATGCAAGACTGTCCCAAATTTACCCGGATCAGGATTCTGGAACATGAGCGCTGCAACACTGGCCCCTGACTATACCGGATCTTATTCGAAATTACTTCCGGATCAAATGGACGGGCAAATCTATTATGCGGCAAGTCCTTCTATCTCGGGTAATAATTATGCCTGTAGTAGCAGTCCGGAAGTTTATACATTAGGCGGCGCTTACGATCCCTCAATCTATTATACCTGGACAATCACAGGTGGAACTCCTTCAACATATACAGGAACGAGCCAGACACTTGCAATAACCTGGACTGCTTCAGGGGGAACAATTAGTGTTCAGGCGGGTTGCTCACCAGCGATCACATTTACTGTTAATCCTTGCTGTCAGGTTTCAGTGCCTGGAAAAACAACAATTTACCTTAACAATGTAACAGAAACTGCTCCTGTAACCTATAGCGGAACATCATCCGTGTATGTCATCAATGGCTCTTATACAATAAACTCAAGCCCTGTTACATTCGACAATTGTGCTGTTTATCTTGCGGCAAATGTTCCCGTGACAATTAACAGCGGAGGATACCTCAAAATACAGAATGGATCGGTTTGGCAGGCAGGCTGCGGTGCAATGTGGAACGGTATTGTCGAAAATACAGGAAGTAACCTTCTTATTGACAATTCAACTTTAAGGGATGCAAAATTAGCTATTGACTCTAAAAACGGAGCTCCTTTCACGATGAGCAATAATGCAAAACTGAACGCGAATTACCGCGGAGTCTTAATAGAAGCATTTGGATCAACACTACATCCTGCAATTATTAAAAACAGTACCATCTCCTGTCTTAACACTTCAGGAGTTCCGGCAAATTGCCTCATCGCTCCTTATGCCGCACAAAAAAGTCTTTGCGGAATCGAAATCAATGACAATATGCAAGTGAATATTGGCCTTGATGTAGCCGGACAAACAAATACGTTTAATAACCTATGGAAAGG
>JBJMLS010000018.1:0-4263 GCA_045805185.1 Bacteroidia bacterium
GAAGGACCTAAAAGAATATAAAGTTTCAAAAAAGGATGTAGTGATCGGAATTGCCGCAGCCGGCTCTACACCTTACGTAGTTGGCGCCTTAACCAAATGCAATAAAAAAGGGATCATTACCGGCTGCATCACCTGCAATTCCGGGAGCGCAGTGGCGGAAGCGGCTAAATATCCCGTTGTTGTTATGGTCGGGCCCGAATTTGTCACCGGCTCCACGCGCATGAAATCAGGTACAGCGCAAAAACTTGTACTGAACATGATCTCCACTTCGGTTATGATCAAACTTGGGAAAGTGAAAGGTAACAAAATGGTGGACATGCAGCTTAGTAATAATAAGCTTGTTGACCGCGGAACGAAAATGATCGAAAAAAATCTTAACATTGAATATAAATTGGCAAAGGCTTTGTTAAAGAAGCACGGCTCAGTGAGAAAAGCCATTGATCAGTATAAACAAACAACAACATGAAAAAACAATTACTTTTTATCGCATCGGTTCTTTTTATAGCTGTAAGGCCAGGTCTGGCACAGGATATCGATAACAACGACATTAGCTTCCAGTACATACAGCTTCCGCTTATTCCCCTGAACAAGAACCTGAAAAATTACCAGGCAGAGGTGGTCCAGAAATTTGAGGATCTCACGAAGCAGAAAAAAGCTGCTTACGATGCCGAAGTAAAAAAAGCGGAAGACGAATACAATTCCGCGGTAGCCAATCACGATAAGCTTCAGAAAGACGCTTATACCAAGTACGAAAATGACATGGCGATCTGGAACAAGAAGCCACTGGCAGAACAGATCATGTACGCCAGCCAGAAACCACAACCGGTTCTTATTCCAAAACCGGTAAAATACATTCCACCAGTTCCTATTTATCCAAAAAGCTTTGACGGCCAGTTGCTGGCAGGAAAATATTTAAAACTGAACGGTTACGAGAATGCCAATACAAACCCGGTAAAAATTACGGTGACCATGTTCGGTTATGACTACCAGAACCCGATCCTCCAGGAAAAAATAACTCAGAAAGCCACAGCGGCAAGCGGTACAACTCCTGCAAAACCCGAGATCAAAAAATATTTTTATACGATCAAATACAAGCACATGATGTCGTATAAGATCGAAACGCCGGAAGAAGGGGTGATCACCGAAATTTTTCCAAAGGAACTGGATAGCTACAGCGATTACACCACCAATGATTATGACAGTGTGAAATACCTGAGCGCCTATTGGCAGAATAATCAGAAAACAATACTGGAGCAGATCCAGGATAAAGTTGTGGCGGAAAATCTTTCCATCATAAATAACCAGATCAACGATAAATACGGTTACAACAAAATGAATTACGCCACACTGCTGAGCGTGGTTGACGAGAAGGCGGACTACCAGGATTACAAGGAGGCTTATGTAGCAGCCGAGAACGGATACAAAGCAATTGGAAATGATGTTTCAAAATCAGCGGCGATCCCGGAGCTGAAAAAAGCGATAGAGAAATGGGAAAACGCAATGAAAGAATCTCAGCCGAATAACAAAAAAGCCCGCGTAGATGGCGGTGTGACCAATATTACCATACTTAATCTCATTGAAGCCTACATCTGGCTAGACGATTACAACAATGCCAAAGCCTATATCGATAAGCTGAAAACCCTTGATCCTTCACGTAAAGAGCGTCACCGCATGGAGCGCATGATTGCCTTAATGGATGTCCAGAAACAACGTTGGGAAGCAAATAACAGGTAGTTGGGAGTGCTCAGTTAGGAGTGGATTGAGGGAAAAAATTGGTTCGATTAGTTGCTTTACTATTGAGACCAACACTCCTAACTCTTAACTAACAACTCCTACGGCGTGCTCAGCGATACCGGTAAGATCTTCCCGTTGAAATAATTCTTCCCGTTCACTGCAAACTCAGCAATGAACTGAGCCATTTGCGATGAATTTAAAGGCGCATTGTACCCGGGAAAAGCTTCGGCCAGCATTTCAGTTTGAACCGCGCCCAGGGCAAGACAATTCACAGCAATGTTCCTGTCTTTTAATTCTTCGGCAAGACTTTCGCTTAACACAGCTAAAGCTGCCTTGGAAGAGCTATAAGCAGATAAGCCGGGGAATTTAGCGCTGCCCTGGAAACCACCCATGCTGCTGATGTTTACCACGTGGGAGCGCTTGCCTTTCTCCAATAACTGGAGCAGCTGCTGCGTCAGTATAAAAGGAGCAAATACGTTTACCTTATAAATATATTCCAGGTCATCTTCGGAAATCTGGTCAAAAGCTTTATTTATGAGCGATCCCGCATTATGGATAAGAATGTCCAGCTCATCACATTTCTTCTTCAGCTGGATAAGAGCCTGCTGTCTTCCTGTGCTATAAGCGATATCAGCTACAATGGCCTGCACATTTTGATTGGTACAGGCCAGGATGAGTTCCGATAATTTATCCGCATCACGGGAGATGGCATAAACCACATTCTCAGGATCAGCGGCAAAGATCTTCACCAGCTCACTGCCTATTCCGCGGGAAGCTCCTGTAACGACAATATTCATAGTTTTGTTTTCAGTAAAAATAATACAAATGCGCGTAAAGAAAAAGTTCCGGCATTTAACCGGAACTTGCTTTCAATTGACAGATCTTAGTACCCCTCATAAAAAGGTTCAACTTTCAAGGGTATGTACAATCCAAAAGTGAACATAGCATACATATCTTTTAAATAATTACTTTGCTTTCCATTCGTTTCAAACGATTTGTAGCCCGGTCTTTGCCCGAACTCGAACTTCATGCTGAATCCCTGGTCCTTTGGCTTACGGTACACCCAACCCATTCTCCATCCGAAATAGCGTTTCTCTTTTGTTTTGATATCGTATTCGGTCCTTGTAGTGTTGCCTCCCGTCGTATCAAGAGTTGTGTAATTTTTCAGAGAAACAACCGGAGCGAAGATCCCGTCAATAAAGAAATCATTATAACGCACATTTCCTCTTTGGCCATAGCCGTCAACATCCAGTACCAGCTGACAAATGGTTTTAAAATTAAAGCCGGCATAGACAGCTGTTGAAGCAAAGCCTCCGTAATTTTTTCCTTTAATTTTACTTTGGAATAAGTTAAGTGTATCCATTCCATGATAGGTGTGTTCTTCCGTTCCACCGCTCTTCGGCTTAAAATAGGTAAGGCTATCCGAAAGGTTGGCGAGATTAAAGGTATTTGTCATCTGGTAAATACCGCCGCGCAGCATAACCAGTTTCCTCATCCGTGCGGGAACACCTCCTGAAATGGAAACAGTATAGCGGTAATTACCGGAAGTAGACTGGCTGAGGATAATGGGAACATTACGGGTTACTTCCCTGTGTGAGATCACCAGCCCGAGTCCGCCTTCCAGGTAAAAGTAGTTCCTGGTGTTGTTGTACGGGTCCTTAACATCATGTCCATTCGTTCCAAAGGCATTGCGCATATCAAAGTTTGCCTGTAAGCGCTTTCCCAGCAGGTAATCCGCCCGAAGCCCCCAGCCGCCGCTAAAGCCGTTTTGTCCGCTGATATCCATAAATAACGGATCAATTGCCAGCGAAAAATTCTTAATGTCATAAGGGTCGTCAGTTGTTACACGGTAGGTAACGCTTTGCGCGTTTAAGCCTGTATTAGCCAGTAAAAAGTATGCTGCTATATAAATTATTTTTTTCATTTTTTTTCTTTTAAGGTTTAGAAAAATTTGGTTAAACCTATTCGCAAAACAAATGTGGTTGACTTGCCATTATCTTCAACAATTGTATTGTGTTCTGTATTGGTAGAATTGAATTTGTACTTCTTCAGGTAAAGACAAGGCATTACCGAGAGTCCGTAGTGCTGGAGAAAGCGGTATCCAACAGTTGTTTCGATATAGATCTGCCGCCCGTTCATGGTAGTTTTATACTTCAGCTTTTCGTAACCGATCTTGGCCATTGCATGAAGGTCTCCGAAACGCTTGTAAACAATAGCTCCCGCGCCATAATTGTAAAAGCCCTTCACGCCATTATTGGCTAAAGTGACCGTTTTGATAGAATCTATATTCGATTGCATGTAGCCGCCATTGAGCGAAAAACCCGCCCTGAAGCTATCATCATTACCGAATACTCTTCCGATCCTCATTCCAAATATCCCACCCTCGTTTTTAGCGATCTTCAGGTACTTCCCCTTATTCATCTGGGTAATGGAATAGTAAAGAGAATTCATATCCATATTTACATACCATTTGTCCGTCATCCGGTCCACCATCATGGTTGCCAACCCGGCTCCGTAATGGTAACTTCC
>JBJMLS010000019.1:0-4453 GCA_045805185.1 Bacteroidia bacterium
AAGGCGAAAGCGGAGGCGGAGGCTAAAGCAAAGGCAGAAGCAGACGCGAAGGCTAAAGCGGAGGCTGAAGCGGATGCGAAAAAGAAAGCGGAAGAAGAAGCAAAAGCAAAAAATGAAGGCGATGCCAAGGCGAAAGCGGAGGCGGAGGCTAAAGCAAAGGCAGAAGCAGACGCGAAGGCTAAAGCGGAGGAAGAAGCTAAAAAGAAAGCGGAGGAAGAAGCGAAAGCGAAAAATGAAGGTGACGCCAAAGCAAAAGCCGAAGCGGAAGCCAAAAAGAAAGCGGAGGCAGAGGCTAAGCTTAAAGCGGAAGCAGACGCTAAAGCGAAAGCTGATGCTCTTGCAAAAGCTGAAGAAGAAAAAAAGAAAGCCAACACTAAAGAAGCGCAATATAAAGCCGCAATTTTACGCGGCGATACTGACCTTAAAAATAAAGAGTGGACCAAGGCAAAAACAGGTTATGAAGAAGCACTTGGCTACAAACCCGGTGATTCCTATGCAAAAAGCAAACTTGCCGAAATCGAAAAACACCTGAAATCGGATACAAATACCATAAAAACAGACGTGGTTGCCGACAAACAGGCCCATCCTTTATGTTCCAGGTACCCACAGGGCGTAACAGAAGAGGTCAAAAATGATCCCGGGGTTTATATTATTAAACGGATCCTTGTAAAGGATAAAGATGCCTGGGTCTATACCAAAAAAATATTCAGCTGGGGCGGGGTCGCATTTTTTAAAGATGATGTTCCAATTACAGAATCCGCTTTCGAACTCGACACAAAATAAATTGTGGATGACACATCTGTCCTTCATCATTATCAAAAATAAATCATGAAAAAACTATTACTCGCTGTATTTTTCACGGCCTGCCTCAGTAAACTGGTTCATGCGCAAAAGCCTGTTGAAGTTAGTCTAAAGCTCCGCGATGGAAGCAATGTTTCGGGCAGTACTTCAATGACGGATCTCAATCTTACCACGGATTACGGAAAGCTGCTTATTCCCATACGTAATGTTAGCTCGATCAAAGTAGGCATTCCCTCCGATAAAGCATCCTCTGATAAAGCAAGATCCCTGCTGAGCCAGTTATCCAACACAAACGAGGATATTAAAAAAAGCGCTTACGACGAATTGGTCAAACTCGGCATCAAGGCTATTCCGGCTATAAATGATTTCATCAATGATCCTAAGAACCAAACGGAATACACAGGAGAATTCACACCCGATAATGCTTTAAATGAACTGAAAGCAAATGCAAATATTGACGATGTGAGCGATACGAAGGATGTGATCTCTATTGATGGCGTTTATACAATGGGAGGCATCTATGAATTCACCAAAATGGAGGTTAAAACTGAATATGGAAATTTATCCATACCAAAAGAAAAGATTAAAAGTATTGATGTTATGTTCCTCAATACGGATGGCTCAGGTGAGCTGAGTTTTAAGCTCAGCGGCGCAAAGAACATCAGCGCCAATCAAAACGGAGGCTGGCTGAAAACAGGTATTATGCTGAAGGCCGGCCAGAAATTCAGCATTACTGCCAATGGAGAAGTTACACTGGCAAGCCTTTCCAATCAAAAATACCATCCTGACGGGAGCTATGAAACCGCTACCGGTGAAAAATACAATGGGGCAGGCGGAACAGATGAATATTCATCCGGCGCAACCACTTACCCTGCTTACGGTAATGTAGTTTACCGGGTTGGCGAGAATGTTTCACAGAATTTAAAAGCGGGGGCTAAATTTACCGGCTCTGCCCCCAATGCCGGAATGCTTTACCTCGCTATTTATGAAACGGTATACAATGCCGCTAACAGCGGATCCTATACGGTCAAAGTTATGCTGAAATAGGTTTTCGCTAAATGAGAGGAATCGCATTATACCGCTTGTGTACCTTATCCTTTTTCTTTCTTTTCTCTTTTCGCCAGGGTGATCTTAATACTGATTACAAATGGCTGGATTCCTATTCTGCTTCTACCGCAATTGTTAACCGCATCCCTGTCCCTGGGGGATACAAAAGGCCTGTCTGCACAAAAGAAAGTATGAACTGCTGGTTCGAGCACTTACCCTTGAAGCCGGAAGGAACTGTCGTTAAACTCTATAATGGTCAGAAGAAAAACAGGCAGGATGTTCATGAGGCAGTGATCAACATTGATTGCGGAAATAAAGATCTCCAGCAATGCGCCGATGCCGTGATGAGGCTGCATGCTGAATTCCTGTACAGCAGGAATAAAATTGCAGAGATCAGCTTTAATTACACCAGCGGAGATAAGATCCCGTTCAAAAAATGGAGCGAGGGCTTTCGTCCGGGAATAAAAGCGAATAAAGTAACCTGGGTTAAAAAGGAAACGCCCTCCTCTTCCTACGCTACTTTTAAAAAATACATGGAGAATGTCTATAATTACGCAGGAAGCTTATCGCTGAGCCGTGAACTGAAACCTGTTAATGACCTGAATGCAATTGAGACTGGCGATGTATTCATTGTGGGCGGCAGTCCGGGACATGCGGTAACCGTTGTGGATGTAGCGGTTCATGAGAAAACAGGAAAGAAAATATTCCTCATCGCCCAAAGCTATATGCCGGCCCAGGACATCCACATCTTAAAGAATTTCAATTCCTCACTTTCTCCATGGTACAGCGTTGATTTTGGCGAAGAGCTGGAAACGCCGGAATGGACCTTCACGAAAAAGCAGCTCATGCGCTTCAAGTGATCAGGAAATTGCCTTCAGGCTCAGGTCGAGACTTTTTACATGATGTGTGAGCGCTCCTATAGAAATAAAATCCACTCCGCAGGACGCATAGGATTTAATGTTTTTCGAAGTGATCCCCCCGGAAGATTCGGTTTCAAATTTCCCATTAATGAGCCTGACTGCTTTTTTTGTAGCTGCCGGTGTAAAATTATCGATCAGGATCCGGTCCACTCCTCCTCTTTCCAGTACAGCTTTTATGTCTTCCAATGTCCGCACTTCTACTTCGATCTTCAGTTTCTTTTTTGTTTTCTTTAAGTACGCCTGTGCGGCATCGATCGCCGGAACAATACCTCCCGCAAAATCAATGTGATTGTCTTTTATAAGGATCATATCAAACAAGCCATATCTGTGATTGGCCCCTCCCCCGATCACAACGGCCCACTTTTCAAAAAAGCGAAAGCCGGGAGTTGTTTTGCGCGTATCTATTACTTTAGCTTTAGTTTCCTTGCACAAGCGCATTAATTCATGCGTATGCGTTGCAATACCGCTCATGCGTTGCATGATGTTCAATACGAGACGTTCTGCTCCAAGAAGCTTTTGGGATCTCCCCTCGACAATAAAAGCGACGTTACCGGTTTTAACCGGCGCTCCGTCATTGATCAGCTTGGTGAATTTTATATTCCGGTCGAACTGCTTAAAAATACGTTCAGCCGCTTCAACGCCTGCAAGTATTCCACCTTCTTTTACCAGCAGGTGCGCCTTTCCTTTATGATTTGCGGGAATTGTGGCCAGTGACGTGTGATCACCGTCGCCGAGATCTTCAGCTATGGCTGAATCAATGAATTGCTTAAAGTCGAAGTGTTTCTGATGAAGGTGGATATAACTACTCATTTTCGGTTTCAATTCTGAACTGCGAAATTAAGTACTTATCTTCAAATTTCTTAATCAGAAAAGAAAGCCTGTATTTGCCATTTGAGGTTTCAAGAGAACCCACTACAAATTGATTTGCCGTTTTGTTCGCGCTGCTGTGGCTCGGAGTAAAATCTTTAATCTTATGCTTGGCGAAAAAATCCTTCAACACCGATTCCGCCTGGGCCTTACTGTATACATCTTCCTGATCCAGGATCTTCAGGTCTATCTTTTCGTTGAAGTATTTAGCAATGGTCTGCGCGTTTCCTTGTTTTACCGCATTAATGATATCGTCGCTGATATCGTTATACGGATCAGTGAGAAAGGGACTCACTAAGACAAACAGGTAAATGGCTAATGCTTTCATTCTCTAATTTTATTTCGGGACAAATAAATAACAATAACTGTTCCAAATGTGACCAGGAAATCTTAATTTTAAGCTAAAATACAATTCCTGTCCCACTTATGAAAATATGGCTCATACAGATCGATAAAACGGATGAAAAATGGCTCATAGAAGGGATAGAAAAATACGAAAAGCGACTGAAACACTACATCCTGTTCGAAAGTAAAACTTTCCTCATTCCTAAAAGCGTAAGAAGCAAAACGGTCGAAGAGCAGAAAAAAGAGGAAGGGAAGATTCTCGTGAAAGCTATTGAAAAAATGGACCAGGTATTTTTACTTGACGAAAAAGGAAAGCAGCACAGCTCCGCTCAATTTGCACAGCTCCTGCAAAAATCCGCAAACGAAGGGAAGAAGAATATTTGCTTTGTCATTGGCGGCCCCTACGGCTTTTCAGAGGAAGTGTATGCCGCGATAAAAACCAAGATTGGCTTATCAGAGATGACCTTTTCGCA
>JBJMLS010000020.1:0-3916 GCA_045805185.1 Bacteroidia bacterium
AATATTGACATTGTTGTGAATGAACTGGATGCCGCAGTGAATATCGATCTTCATAAGCGAGAACTGAAAGCGGAGCGCCGTTCCCTGAATATTGTGCGCCTGGGTACTTCCGGAGCTTTACAGGATTATATCCCGGTTAACGGATTGGTTGTATCCGAATATGCTGTGGGACTGGACGGGCTCCTGAATTTTTATGAAGGATTCCGGACGGTCAATGAAGATGAGATCTCCGAAGCTTTTATAAAACATACCGGCTGGCAGAGCAATCTTCCTTATCCTTATTGTGTGAAAGGTGATGAAAGGCTTTATGCGAAATTCAGTGAAGGGAACCATGGAGGGATCACTGCAACTGCTCCCGGCTTCTATGGTCCGCAGGGAAGGCGGCTGCGTTTGAATCCGGCGATGCCTGACCTGAATGAGTTGCTCAGTTCTTTTGAGCTTGCAGGTAAAAAGATCACGAATTTCGAAATGGAAACTTCCGCGCTTTATGGACTTGGAAAAATGCTTGGCCATAATTGTCTTACTGTTTGCGTGATCATAGCGAACCGTGTTACGCGGCAATTCACCTCTGATTATAAGAAAAGCGTGGAGCACCTTATTGAAAGTACGCTGCAACGGCTGACCATTTCCTGAGCCCCGTTTTCTTTTCCTCAAAAGATATTTTCGAGTTCGGACCTCCTGATAAGTCATTAAAATGAAAAGTAATGAGCATTCATTTGTTAATTCATTATACAATTGAATTACTCACAGGTTCTTTGTTAATATTTTTAGTAAGTATCCGTAAATACCTTTTTAATCGTCTCTACTTTTGTTAGTGTTATGGCGAGAATGAATAAGAAGGAGATCAATGCGCTGATCAATTTACTGGATGATCCGGATGAGAACATCTATACCCATGTAAAGGATAAGTTCGTTTCCTTCGGCTCGCCGGTGATCCCGTACCTTGAACTGGCCTGGGAGAACGCTTTCGAAATGCTGATCCAGAAGCGCATTGAGGATATTATACATACCATCCAGTTCGATAACCTGAACAGGGAGCTCATGCACTGGGCGGAGAAAGATCAGGATGATCTCTTGAAAGGAATTCTCCTGGTTTCCCATTACCAGTACCCCGATCTTGACGAAGAAAAAGTAAATAAGCAATTACAGCAGATCATCCAGGACGTGTGGCTGGAGATCAATGATGAGCTTACCGCGATGGAAAAGGTGAAGATCATCAATCATGTGCTTTTCGAGATCCACGGATTTGGAGGGAACATTACCAATTACCACGCTCCCCAGAATTCTTTCATCAACGTAGTATTGGAAACAAAGAAGGGGAACCCGATCTCTCTTTGCGTATTGTATATTCTTATTGCAAAAGAACTGGGCGTTCCTATTTATGGGATCAACCTGCCGGAACATTTTATTGTTGGCTATGTCGATGAGCATAAGAGCCTGCTCAACCTTTCAGACGAAAGCGGTGAAGCGGATAATGTGTTGTTCTACATCAATCCGTTCAGTAAGGGAATTATTTTTAACCACAAGGATATTGATCAATTCCTAAAGCAGCTCAAGATGGAACCGCAACCCTTGTTTTACCGGCCCTGCAGCAACCTCGACATGATCCGGCGCGTCCTGCGGAACCTTATCTACAGTTACGAAAAGCTGGGACACGTTGAAAAAGTCGAGGAACTCACCATACTTCTGAACAACCTGAATAAAATATAAAGCTCTCCGGAGCTTTTTTTTGTGAACTACAGCAAAATAAAGGTGTCATATATGCGACATATAAGTCGTATTTGTTTTATTTGGACAGCACTTAAACAGGCCTTAACAAAAGCTTCATACGAGTCAGGAATACATTTAGTATCTTTGTTGAGCATGTCAGAAAATACACATACCTGTCCGCGCTGCGGAGATAAGGCCAATTGCGGGAAAGAAGGCACAGCTGATTTTAAATTCCGTCACATCGACATTACCGAAGAAGAGGAAGCATTTATTCGCGGGCAGTATGCCGAAAGGTTATGCGGCGCCTGTGTACAACAGCTAAAGGTGAGGCTCCATATTACAAAAGAATACGCTTAAATTAAATTAGCGTTTCACGTTCATTTCAATACAGAAATAGTTAAACCGAAAAGTCGCAAAGAGATTTGGCGGCCATCTTTCATAGCTTAGGGCTACTCTTCACTTCGTGCTACTCACTTGCTTACAGTTACTGCCTTCGACTCCCCTCAGTCAGCGGGTAATCAATAGCCTCCTGGGATCAAGGCTCAATTTTAAACGTATAGCTGTAAATCCCTACTTCACCCACAGGCATGGAAGGATTTGCCGTCCCTCTTGTTTCGCTTTCGCCTTCCTGGTAAGTATCGGCGAACAATTTCTCGAAAGGATGTGGATCACTACTACCCGGAGTTCCGCGGGAGATCAATACTGTAGAAAGATCCAGCGGAGTTTTGGAAACAATGATCTTGAACATTTCCAATCCAAAAGGTTCTGAGAAGACCAGCATTTCAGAGTTCGTCAGGATCTTTTCTTCACCTGGCTCCAATACATATTCATCCGGTTTTCGCCCCTGCTCCTTATTCGGAATGATCACCTGCATGCGGTTATCCGGTTGAATGTCGAGCAATGAAAAATAGATCTTGCGGTAAGAGGTATTCTTTACCCGGATCTTGCAGTGATCCTTACTGGCCGTGAAGTGATACAGTCCTTCGGCTTCATTGTATTTACTCAGCGGATCCAGTTCTTTCGTTTCCGTGATGATCCCGTCTTTTTCGGTAACCTCAATGGGTACCAGTTCCATGTTCACCTGCAGACCGCTGTTCTCCAGCTCCAGGCCACGAAGGTATTCCGCCTGTGCAAAGGACTTGATGTTCTTTACGATCTCTTCTATCGGTTTTTTCCAGTTTACGGCATCCGATGGAATGGTGTTTTTCCAGATCAATTGCTCATCCGAAGAAATGATCTGGATGGCATTCGGACCTGTCTCTTCGATCACAAGTCCGGGCTTGTCATTTGTTACAGTTATTGTTTTTACTTTTCCCAGGCGCACAGTAAGGTTCTTTTTAAATGTTTCATTCTTAATATTCAGCTTTACATTCAGCTTAATATCGCCAAAGCTCTGATCTTTGATCACCGCCCAGGAAGCCATTATTTTTTTACCGTTGGTTTTTTTGCTCAGGTGAATGGTACAGCTTGCATAGTCGCTACGCTTTACCTGACCTGTTGCAAGTGCCGCTGTTTTTGAAATATCCTTAGTGTCCGCAGGGTAAAAACTTACGGTAGTGCCATTACTAAAGCCCGAGAGCAAGCCTCCGTTCAATGTGATCACTGAATCCATGCTGATCTTTTTCACCGTAAAGTGATCGGGGATCCCGGTAACATTTCCGCCCAATACGGTACGGTTAATGTCGCCTTCTACCTGTGGCGTCTGACGGGGAGCGCAGGAAGCCATGATCGTACGCACATTGTCAAAGATCCCGCGGTAGGTACTTTTAGGCGTGCATTTGGAAAAGGCCTTGCACACGGCATAGCTGAGCGAACCCACATTATTGCCTTCGTCATCCAGGGTCTCATAATTCACTTCATTTGCGCTGGAACCAAAAAAAGAAACCATGGGCGCCAGGTCTTTACTTTCTGTTTTTTTATTTTCCAAGCCGTTGTTATCCGGTTTCTTATCCGCGTTTGCTTTAATGTATGCATCAGGTGCATATTTGGTTGCGATCCCCCTGCTCACGTTCATATCCCCGCGTGTGCCGGTGCCCGAGTGACAGGCGTCAATGGTAACCAATACACTTCCTTTCGGACCAAGCTTCACGCGTAATTTATCCAGCAGATCGCCCATTTCCTCATCCAGTAAATGGTTATCGGTGCTTCCATCCGACCAGGTTACTTTGGTGTCGTAAGGCAATATGGACTCGTCGTAGCCATCCAC
>JBJMLS010000021.1:0-3688 GCA_045805185.1 Bacteroidia bacterium
GGTAGTATGTCCGGATGGAAAAGACATGGAACCCGCCTGTGATTTTTTATGAATGATATCGGGATAAACAACAAAGGGTCGTTTCCGGTGAACCGCGAATTTGATGGAAGTAGAAAGTGTTCCGGCAAGAAGAAGCGATATGCCTGTTTTGAAACCGTCGCGCTTCAACTGCTCATCTTTATTGATAAAGCCAGTCAGCACCATGGTCACCGGGGTTCCGATACTGATCGGGGTAACCGATTTCGTGATCAGCTTAAATGTTTTATCAAAAACAATGCTGCTGTCAGCGTGGATCTTTCGAAGCATGCTGATGTCCGCATTTTGCGCCGGGAGAAAAGAGAACCAGGAAATGAATATGCACAAAAACAATTTTAGCCTCATGAATACAAAGCTAAAAAAACATGTCGGTTCGACAAGAAAAAAAGGGACGTTCATTACAAACGTCCCTCTACCCTACCACAAACTATCGTGTGATCACTATTTTTTTAGTTACCTGTGCGGTTCCTGCAGAAAACCGGTAAAAATAGATCCCCGCATCAAGATCGGATAAAACGAACTCAGGACTGTAATTGCCTTTTTCCTGTTTTTGGTTCAAGAGTACTTTCACCTCTTTGCCGCTGATATCAACTAATCTTATGTTCACAGTAGTTTCCTCCGTAAGCGCATAACTGAACTTTACCTTGTCCGCGGCCGGATTAGGGAACACATTATCCAGGTTAAATTTAGCCGGGCTCACACTTGCAATTCCTGTGCTACCTGAAGGAGAATAGTTGATATTTCCGCTCAGGAGTCCAACGTTATTGTTTTCATCGCTTTCACTGATATCCGAACCCGAATCCACCCAGATCCCGAGCCTGTAAGTACCGGCAGGGATCCCCGGAGTGTTATTGATGTCGATGTCCCAGTTGGTAATGGACACGCAGGAGCTTCCATTCATGCTGTTCACCGCATAGGAATCGATGATCCAGTAATTACTTGTCGACATGTCGTAGAGATACATCGAAACATTGAAGGAAGAAACAGCTACGCCGTCATTTTCGCAGGCATCCACGGCAATGGAAGTAATGATCCCGTTGGCTCCGGGAGGATTATAGGAATAATTGATCCCTGGGACAAGGTCCTGGCCCTTTAACAGACCCAGCGATAGAACGGCGGCAATACTTAAAAGAGTAGTTTTTGTTTTCATGTTTTATTTATTTAATATTAGGATACAAAAATAGGGCTGGCATTATTGTTGGTTCGGCGCTTTCGCCCTTAAAAAAGAGGAAAGCGTGCAAACAGCTCTCCTGCTCGTCTTCCGGATCATTGGAAACACGGGAAAAGTCAGAGGGTAAATATGAATTCATAAAAAAGAAAAATGAACAAAACGCTTTACGACACTTATAAGAACCTGGATGAAACAGCGCGTAACGGAGTAAGGTATAAATTTAAGGACTCGCCGGTAGTCCTCCTTTTCATTGATTTCTTAGAGAAAAAAGCTGAAAGAAATTTTAAGAACCGTGAGGCGGTGGAACTGCTTTACAAACGCGAACTGGAAAAAGTTAATTACGCCCGGCTGGAAAACCGTTTCTTTAAACTGCGCAAAAAATTACTGGACGAGTTGTTTCCCCAGCCTGATGACGCCGACGACTTTATGCCGGAAGAAGAGCTGGAGCTTCTTCGCTGTAAGAAAATGATCCAGCAGAACAACAAGGAAACCGCTTATAAGCGCCTGCTCGAACTGGAAATAAGCTGCCGTAAAAAAAACATATTCGAATTGCTTCCCTCTGTCATTGATCAATTGATCTTTTGCAACCAATCCTATAATCGTCTTGATCAGAACGCTGCTTATTTCAAAAAACAAGAGGAAGCTATCCAGCTGCAGACTGACATTAACAAAGCGATACTGCTTGCCCGGAAAATCTATGAGATCAATTTTGTAAAAGGTATTCGTCACGCGGCAAAAGAACTGGAAGAGCTGCGTGAACTTTCGGTGAAGCATGGCGCTTACAAGCGTTTTGCCCTCTGTTACCATCACGTGTCCTTGTATTATAAAATGGGTTCAAAGGATTACCTCGATAGCACCCATGTGATCAGCCGCCATTTCAGGGAGCTCAAAGCACTTATGGAAGCTCATCCTTACATGCCGATCATCATTTACAGGAATCATTACAGTCTTTACCAACAGTTCCATTATGGACAAATTACCGCCTTCTACCATTATAACAGGGGCGAATTTTCAGAAGCTTCGGAAAAAATGATGGAGATCTGGAACGCTGTGCAGGAAAATCCAAAAACGCTGAGTATTTTTTTAACGGAATCCTTGTTTACCAATATTATTGCCGGACTTATCGCCGCGGGGAAGTACCGGCGGGCCATTGAGATGGCTGATCAGTATGGAAGCTTTATCAAAGAAGCACAAAACGCGGAGAGAAACGACATGGGCTTTATTATAAAGCTTCAGGCCTGGTGCGCCGCGTTGGGCGAAACAAAGATAGGCGATACAAAATTTTACATACAAAAGCTGGAGAAATACATAAAGCAAACTGAAAAGAACAACAACAGGTATATCAGTCACGAAGACGCCATTGTGCTCCGCTCCAAGGCATATTTCCTTGAAAAAGATCAGGTAAAAGCGTTGGGATCTCTGAATGAATTGAAGGACATAAGGCATACAACCATTCCTTTGTTGAAGGAATTCTATACTATTGTTTCCGATAATAACAGAGAGAATGGATTTGCCGCTTTTAAAAAAGAACTGAACAAGCTCAGGTTCAATTTGAAAAAACCGGATGAAGTTATTGAGATCACCTGGCTGCTGAGGGCGGTGGATTCTGCGGCAATTAACAATTCATATAACTGAAAAAATTAATTTTAAATTAATTTTTGAAGAAGGAACACGCCAACTCCTGCCAAATACCCGATCAATGCCAGCCAGCTGATCTTTTTCAGGAACCAACCGAAGCTGATATCCTCCATTCCCATCACCGCTACACCAGCCGCTGAGCCAATGATCAGGCAGCTTCCGCCTGTTCCGGTACAATACGCGATAAATTCCCAGAAGCTGTGATCGGTCGGGTAATCATACATGCCCATCGTGGCTGCTACCAATGGCACATTATCCACCACCGAAGAAGCAAGACCGATCAATACAGCTGTGAACTCCATGTTGCCAATAGTTGTTTCCAGCCAGCCAGCGAGGTTCTTTAATGTACCCGTGGTTTCAAGCACAGCAATAGCCGCAAGGATCCCAAAAAAGAAAAGAACGCTGGGGACATCTGTGCGCTGAATTGCCCTGCTCACTGTAAATCTTTCCCGCTCGGTCTCCTCTTTTTTGCGGTGCATGATCTCGGTAATGATCCAGAGCAGGGCCAGCCCAAGTAACATGCCCATGTATGGAGGCAAGCCGCTCATGCTTTTAAATACCGGGACAAGAATAAGGATCCCGATCCCGGAAAAGAAAACAATATTACGTTCCCTGACCACCAGTGAAGATCCATTTACAAAAATTTCACGAACAAGAGTTCCTTTGAATTTTAAACCTGCAAGGAATGTTGGAACCACGACGCAGATCAATGAAGGAAGGATCAGGGAAGTCATGATATTTACAGCCGTGATCCTGTTGCCGATCCAAAGCATGGTTGTAGTCACATCACCTATCGGGCTCCAGGCTCCTCCCGCGTTCGCGGCGATGATCACGATGCCGAGA
>JBJMLS010000022.1:0-5972 GCA_045805185.1 Bacteroidia bacterium
GTGAGCCTGATCTGTTTGCTCAATCACCGCTTTTTCAAAAGCAAAGCCATTGCATGGGTCAGCTGGTCTTTCATGACCACTACAATTTTAATTTCCCTTACCGGTTTATTCATACTTGGGGAATTGAGAGAGTCATACTTCAACATCAGCAGCAATTACCAGCTGACCTGGCGGTCCGACTGGTACCTGAACTTCAGATACGTGTTCATTCCTTTCCTGATCTCCGGATTGTGGGTGCTTCATCTTGTTCAAAGATCCGAACATCTTAAAGCTATTCGATCTGTCAATTTATGGTTCATGCATTTTGTTGTACTTATACTGTTAAGCAATCAACTGTCGTATATGATGATCTGCAGTCACCCAACCGATCAGTTCCATTATGCTAAAGTATCCTACAGGCTGGGTTATACCATTCTCTGGGCATTGTACTCTACCAGCCTGATCAGTGTGGGAATTATGCGCAAATCAAAAATGCTGCGGATCATGGGCATTGTGCTTTTCGGGATAACGATCATCAAACTGCTCATCGACTCTGTAACGCTTTCGAGAGGATACCAGCTTATCGTATATTGCTCCGTCGGGGCCATTCTGCTTTGCGTAGGATTCCTTTACCAGCGTTTCAAAACCATCCTGTTCGGCGAAGATGAAACAGTAACAGAAAAACAATTACCACATGAATAAGAAACTGCTCCTCCTGTTCGCATTAGTTTACGGCGGCCTTCATGCGCAGCTGAGCAGGTACGGTTATTTTCGCGAGATCACCAATGTAAAAGAACAGGGTTACTACGCTGTTCCATTATCTCCGGATGTACTTGCCAAATGCCGCTCCGGCTTCACCGATTTCCGCATTTACGAAGTTGCAGGAACAGATACTCTTGAGGCCCCTTTCCTGATGAACTGGAAAGACGATGAATTTAAGAATATTGAATACGAAGCGACGCTCGTGGATGAAAGCTATAAAAAAGGGTGCTGCTCCTTCGTAACGCTTAAATTCGGCGAGCCAAAAGAAATCAATGAGATCCACCTCGATGTTCAGCAGAATAATTTTGACAAACTCATCAAAATTGAGGGAAGCGCCGATAACCGTGATTGGAAGACCATTGATGAGAATATGCGCATTGTGGGATTCGGTTTCGACGATTACAAATACACGAAACTTAACTTCGGAACCTGCACATTCCGCTATTTCAGGATCACAACAGACGACAAAGACTCGAAACCCGTTAAGATCATCGGAGCAAGCACCTACTATAACCGCTACCTCACTGGCTCTTTTGTAAGGATCGATAACGTGAAGGTTCTTCGTAGCGAGAAAAAAGCGAAAGCCGAAAGCTACAGGACGGCTAAGGGAAAAACAATTGAGAAAAAAGAGTTGAATCAAACTGAATTGAAGATCATTCTTCCCGCAAAATATTGCCTTCATCACCTTAAGCTAAAAAGCAGGGATAGCATGGACTTCTACAGGTACATAACAATCTCCGACGCAGAAAAGAACAGCGTCTGTTCCACCGTATTCACATCGCTTGAAAAAAACAAATGCACCATTGTACCTACTGAAAAAGTAGTTACCGGGGAACTGATCCTGACTGTGGACAATAAAGACAACCAACCCGTAAAAAACATAGAGATAGAAGTTTATGGCCAGCTTGCGGAATTGTATTGCAAATTTGACCCTGAAAAAAATTACTTCCTCTCCTACTCTGTTCCTGATGACCATAAGCCTGAGTATGACATGGAATATTTTGCCGACCGTCTTCCGCAATCGAAAGGCAGCGTGATCCTCGGCCCGGAAAAGGTCACGAAAGAGATCAAAGCAACGGAACCTCTTGTAAAGGACCAGAAGTGGCTCTGGATAACTTTGGTAGTAATGGTGGTCCTGATCGGTGGCTTTGCTTTTTCCCTGATGAAGAAAGCAAACAATGCATAGTTGGTAAGTCACAAATTATATAAGTACAACATTTATTGATTTAATTACTTTTGTTTCTCTATGGCAGTCCAGATACTCTTCACTATTTTCCTTGTTTTACTGAACGGTTTTTTCGTTGCGGCGGAATTCGCTATGGTAAAGGTCCGCTCTTCACAGGTAGACCTCCTCATCAACAAAGGAAGCAAGCGTGCTAAAGTTTCCAAACATATTCTCGATCACCTCGATTCCTATCTTTCTGCCACGCAGTTGGGAATTACGCTCGCCAGTCTTGGCCTTGGCTGGGTCGGCGAGAACGTTGTTGCCGAAGCGGTAATGCGCATGTTTCATTTTTTCAACTCTACCATTTCTGAAACTACCGCTCACAGCATCGCTATTCCTATTGGGTTCGCGTTGATCACTATTGCGCACATTACTTTCGGAGAGCAGGCGCCAAAAATGCTCGCCATACGTTATTCCCTCGAAACAACCATGTTCATTTCCTGGCCGATGCGTGTGTTCTTTTTTATCTTCAAGCCTTTTATCTGGTTCCTGAACAAGTTGTCCAACCTTTTATTGAGAACAGTTGGCATTAAAGTAAGCGGCGAGGAAGGCGTACACAGTGAAGAAGAATTGAGACTGATCCTTACAGAAAGTGAAGAGGGCGGCGCGATCAAGCCGTCTGAACACGAGCTGATCCAGAATGTATTTGATTTCGATGACCGCTTAGTAAAGCAGATCATGGTGAATCAAACCAAGGTTTCCGCAATTGATATTGAAATGGGCCATGATGAAGTGATCAAACGGATCATTGAGGAAGGCTATTCCCGTCTCCCGGTCTATCTTGGTGACATTGACAATGTAATTGGGATCATTCACTCCAAGGACCTTTTAAAATCCGTTCTCGAAAAAAAATTCAGAAGCATAAAAGAGATCATGCGTCCGGCGCATTTTGTTCCCGAGAACATGAAGGTAAATGACCTGCTCCGTGATTTTCAGCGTCTGCATATTCAAATCGCGATTGTGACAAATGAATTCGGGGCAACAGCCGGTATCATAACCATGGAGGATATTATTGAAGAATTGGTGGGAGAGATCCAGGATGAACACGATGACGAAAAGCCTGATGTCGAAAAGAAAAGCGATAGCGAATTCATCATTAAAGCACATACCAACCTGGTTGATGTCAACGAGTCGCTCCCGATCGCATTACCTGAAAACCCTAACTACGATACTATTTCCGGCTATATCAATTCTATTTTCGGCAGGATCCCTGCGGTTAACGAAAGGAAAAAAGCCAATGGCTACGAGATCACCATACTCGAGCGCAAAAAGCAAAGCGTAGAGCGTATAAAGCTACGGGTGCTTCAGCCTGAGCAGATCTCATAAGCCCCTTGCTCATCAAGAAAATTCCCTCAGGATTTAATGAACTGCTTCCGGTATTTTTTATTTTCAATGAACACTTCTGCGATATAGGTCCCGGCCGGAAGCTCAGATACATTCAGGGACGGCGACAATGCGCCTGAAATAAATTTTCCTTGCATGGAATAGACCGAAACAGAACGGATCTGCCCCGAAGCGCTGACCGTGAGCTTGTCGGCAGCAGGATTAGGATAAAGCTTCAGATCGATTAATTCTGCAGAAGCATATTCTTTGATACCTATGCTTTGAATGTCTATCGAGTACATACTTCTTCCAAATGTCCCGGCGAGCAGGATGCTATTGTCGTAATTCAAATGAATATCAAGAACAGCCACGTAAGGCATGTTGTTTCCTAACCGGGTCCAGTTCATTCCGGCGTCACTTGTATAATACACGCCGGCGTCATTGGCAATGAAAATAACATTCTCATTACCCGGAAGTATCTCAATATCGTTCACTGCAAGCGCGGGCAAGTTCCCTGAGATGTTTGTCCAGGCGCCCCCGTTGATCGTTGTTTTAAAGATCAGCGGCGTATTGTCGTTCGAACGGTAGCCGCTGCGTGTTACATACGCGTTGGACGATACATTAGGTGAAGGCATTACTTTCGTTACATAATAACTTATTCCTGTAAAAGGTGTGATATCCGTCCAGTTATTACCATAATCCAGCGTGTTCCATACTTTTCCGTCTGCTGTTCCCGCATACAGGATATTACTATCGAGCAGCGATTGGTTGAGCGTACTGATATTGCTTACCCGCTGAACGCTCAGGGGATCATGCAGTACGGGACTCATGATCGTATAATTCCCGTAAGGCGCGCCATCGATACGCATTACCTGCTGGCCGCCGAAGAATAAGGTATTTTCATTATGCGGTGAAGTAAAGTAAGGTGTGTGCCAGTTATAATATTGCCCTGGGTCAGTCTGGATTCCCAACCAGTTTCCGCTGTTAAAAGCGTCGTCGTAAACAATATTTCCATACTGACTTTCAGAATAAATCAGAAAGGGATTGGAAGTATACTGCACGGTAAATCCATCGCCGCCATAGATCCGCGTGTAATTATTAAACACGCCCGAATTGCCATACATGGTTCCATTGTCCTGCACACCGCCTGCATATTCTCCAACATTATTCAGGTTCTCGGTAACCGCGTAAAACTGGTTATTCGGAATGTTTTCCATGTCGGTCCAATTATTTCCTCCATCCTGAGTCCTGTATAAGCCTCCGTCTGTACAGTAGATAAAATCGGAAGAAGAATTGAAATAGATATAATGTCCGTCGCCATGCACAATATAATTCCACCACTGAGGAGTTCGCAGGTTCCAGGTATTTCCGCCATCGGTACTGTATTGAAGGTCGACACCGGGAATATAGAGCGTGTTTGGATTACCAGGATCAATAAATATTTTCCCAAAATACCAGCCGTTACTTCCGTACGCGTAGGTATCAAATGCGGCAACAGAAACCACCTGCCAGCTTATCCCGCCATCTGTAGTTTTATATAGCTCGGGATATAGACCGCTGCTGTTTGAATAGAGCGCATATAAAATAAGAGGATTGTTTTTACTGATGGCGATGCCCAGGCGTTCATGCGACAGCCCATTGGGAAGCCCGCCCGACAATTGCGTCCAGGTCAATCCGAAATCAGTTGATTTATACAGGTAAACCTCAGTTCCGTTGATCAGGCTGTAGTTGTCGGTTCGCTGTCGCGAAAAAGAAGAGCAATAGACAATGGAAGGATTTGTCGGATGCTGTACCATATCAATTATTCCCGTACTGTCGTTTAAGAATAATGTGTTCGTAAAAGATAAGCCCCCATCAGTTGTCCTGTACATGCCCCGGTTCGCGTCCTTATTAAAGGCATTTCCCATTGTACCGATAAGCACCTGATTTGTGTTTGAAGAATTAAAAGCGATACTGGAAACAATATAGGTATCTGAAAGTCCCAGGTAGTTCCAGGTTTGGCCAGCGTCCGTACTCTTATAAACTCCGTTTCCCGCATACATAGTTCCGCTGATATTCACATCACCGGTCCCGATCCAGATCTCATTCGTATTCGTCGGATTGATCGCGATTGCGCCGATAGCCTGGTAAGGCAAAGCATCCGTTACAGGAAACCAATTTGCACCATTATCTGTTGTTTTCCACACACCGCCGTTTGCACTTCCTGCATACATAACGGAAGAATTACCTGGATCAACCGCAATGCAGTTAAAGCGTCCGCCAATGTTGCCCGGGCCCTCCATTGTCCAGGACAAGGTACTGCTTAGCTTTGCCGTTGAATAATCCTGGGACAAACCATTCAAGGCAGTCCGGTAAGCATTAATATCGAAGGTTTTGTTGGGATAGGTTCGCTGAAGCATGAAGTTCTCATAAGGCTCGTCGGGAGATTCTTTCTCTTTCTCCTGTAAAATACATAAACCGGGAAACACAAAAATACATGCGCTTCCCAGGAGGGTAAGCAGACACAGGAGGAATTGCTTTTTCATATCGAAGGATTGATAACAGCAATTTACGAAAAAAAAATCATGCAGTACTTTTGGTTTATTTTATCTTATTCGCAGATATGACCGGTCGGAAACCAATGAAAGGTGCGCCGTTTGTTTTTCCGAAATACTCATCTTCGCCAAGTATGCGGATATTTTTA
>JBJMLS010000023.1:0-8028 GCA_045805185.1 Bacteroidia bacterium
GTCTTTAACGAATAGCTTGGCAAGCTCAAGACCTATTCCGCTTGTTGCCCCTGTAATAAGTGCATACTTTTTTTTGTTTTCCATCTGAAATAATTTTTGTTTAACGTTCATTCAATTTTCAATGAGCCATACTGCGATAATTAGTCCGTTCAGCATAGAGAATTGAACCAAGGGACAATCCCCGGGAGCGCGAATGACATTGCAATTTTGATGGGAGTTTTTTTCCGCCCTTGTGGAGAATAATGCGGCGGATCAATAGAAAACATTAATTCAGTTTCATTACCACGTATTTTTCAGGAACCGCTAATGAGGTTTCACAGCGGAACAGTTTATCTGCAAGAGCTGCGGGGTAAGTTTTTGTAACGGTAAAATGATGGGGAATAAAAAAATCAGGAATGATACAGACGAGGTAAAGCTCTTGCTTGGCTTTTTTAATAAGATGATTTGTGAGAAGACTGCCTACACCTTTATTACGCTCGGGTTCTATAACGCCAAGCGAACACAATTCCGAGCAATTCTCATATTCTCTGATTCGGCCAAATCCTACAAGCTCATTCCGGTATTTGGCTAAAAGGAACTGACTGGGTTCAAGGCCTTCGTCGTCGAGCCTGAACTCTGCAATGTGCTTTTTAATTCCCGCCAGATCACTTTTCTGAGCTTGTGAAATAGCAACTTCTAATTGTTGTTTGGGCATAAAAAAGTCCCGCCGGAGCGGGACCATATTTTTAATGATGATGTCCTCCCGGCCCGTGTACGTGACCGTGTTCCAGTTCTTCAGCAGTTGCTTCACGCACATCCAGCACTTCCCCAACAAAGTGAAGATCATGTCCGGCGAGCGGGTGATTGAAATCCATTGTAACAGCTGCCTCGTTAATAGCGACAACCAATCCGAACATCTGGTGTCCTTCCGAATCCAGCATTGGCAATTCTTCTCCTACTTTCACGCGTTCCTCATCAAACTTATCTTCTACATGAAAAGCTTCTTTTGGGATCTCTGCTACATAATCTTCCTGGTGAAGACCATAAGCATTGGCGGCGTCCACATGGAAATCAAATTTATCTCCGGCTTTTTTATCCATCAGGTTCTTTTCAAATGTAGGGATCAGGCTGCCTGCGCCGAACAGGAACACAAAAGGATTTTCCTTGCTGGTTTGTTCCACTAATTCTTCTTCTTCGTTATCGATCTTTGAGGTGAGGTGGTAGTTTACAGAAACCACCTTGTTTTTTGAAATGTTCATTAAACTTGTTTTAAATAATTAATATAGGTTTTTGTTGAGTTCTTAAATATGGAACTTAATTCCCTGAGCTAAAGGAAGCGTATTTCCGTAATTGATCGTATTCGTTTGCCTGCGCATGTAAATCTTCCAGGCGTCTGAACCGCTTTCACGTCCGCCCCCGGTTTCTTTTTCGCCGCCAAATGCTCCGCCGATCTCAGCTCCGGAAGTCCCGATGTTCACGTTTGCAATACCACAATCGGAGCCTGCGTATGAAAGGAACTGTTCTGCTTCTCTCAGGTTCAGTGTCATGATAGCAGAGGATAATCCTTGCGGAACGCCGTTTTGCATTTCAATGGCTTCTTCAAGCGTTTTATATTTCAGGAGATAAAGGATCGGAGCAAAAGTTTCGTGCTGCACAATCTCGAAATCATTTTTTGCCTCGGCGATTGCAGGTTTTACATAACAACCGCTTTCGTATCCGCGTCCTTCAAGCACGCCGCCCGGCACAATTATTTTTCCGCCTTCCGCTATCAATTGTTCCAATGAGGTCTGGTACATTCTTACTGCATCTTTGTCAATAAGCGGACCAACGTGGTTGTTTACGTCAAGAGGGTTTCCGATCTTCAGTTGTCCGTATGCTTTTACCAGGCGTTCTTTTACATTTTCATAAATACTTTCATGAATGATCAGTCGGCGCGTTGTTGTACAACGTTGTCCCGCTGTTCCAACCGCTCCGAATACCGCCCCGATAATGGACATGTCGAGATCTGCGTTCGGTGTGATAATGATCGCATTGTTTCCTCCAAGCTCCAGCAATGATTTACCAAAACGTTCAGCGACCTTAGCTCCTACAATTCGTCCCATGCGCGTGGAACCGGTTGCAGAGATCAGCGGAACACGCGTATCTGTTGTTAAATATTCTCCAACTTTTCCGTCTCCGTTAACCAGGCAGCAAATGCCTTCCGGCAAGTTATTTTCTTTTGCTACTTCTGCCCAGATATTCTGGCAGGCGATCGAGCATAAAGGTGTTTTTTCAGAGGGCTTCCAGATGCATACATCTCCACAGATCCAGGCAAGAGCGGTGTTCCAGCTCCACACGGCAACGGGAAAATTAAATGCGCTGATGATGCCCACAATTCCCAAAGGATGATATTGTTCATACATGCGGTGATCCGGGCGCTCGCTATGCATGGTTAAACCGGTAAGCTGGCGCGAAAGACCGACAGCAAAATCGCAGATATCGATCATTTCCTGAACCTCGCCTAAGCCTTCCTGGTAGGATTTCCCCATTTCATACGAAACAAGTTTTCCCAGGTCCTCTTTTTTCGCGCGCAATTTTTCCCCAAACTGGCGAACGATCTCACCGCGTTTTGGCGCAGGTACTTTTCGCCAATGTGTAAATGCATGTGTCGCCGCTTGTATAATATTAGAATAGTCGGCCTTTGTCGCGCCTTTTACTTTTCCGATCAGTTTCCCGTCAACCGGGCTGTACGATTCAATGATCTCCCCACCGGCAAAATGGTGGGTCCCGGTGGAACAGCCATCATTGAGCTCTTTTAAGCCTAAGGCTTTAAAAACTTTTTGCATTCCGAACGTATCTTTTTCTGTAAGAGTTTCCATAATAAAAAATTGAGTATCAAATGTAATCATTTTAACTGTTTTAAAAGGTGTAAAATAGATAAAACGAGGATAAAATACGACGGAAATGGAGAGAATCAGCAGTGTGAATTCCTTTCCCTGCTCAAAGTGACCCGCTAATACTTTTGTTGAGTTACAGCCCCTCGAATTTCTATTAAAAAATGTGAATTTTACACACATTCAAGCCATGAAAGAAAATAGAATTTACCGAGAGCAAAAAAAGAAACGGAGAGGCGCCTGAGTAATTATGAAAAAGGAAAATCAGTTATGGAAGAAACCAGGGACGGCCTGCTCAGGAAAAAAATTACTTATTTACCGCAACAGGATAAACCGCCTTATCCATTCGTCTCGCGATCTCCTCCGCGATTTTTGAAAGATAGGAAGAAACGATCTTCGAAGGATTATTGACATCAGCTGGAAATTTGACCGAGCAGGTTCCGGAATTGATCTCTTTGGCATCGACAGTAAATACCGTGTAATGAATGGTAATAGTTCTTGAATTCATATTTCCGGCTTCTACTACCAGAGTATTGCTTGACAAAATATCGATCTGGTTGACAAAAAGAAAAATATCGGTTTTGTATTTGGCATAAAGACCGGGAATGAGGGCAGGACTTGTGATCTTTGCATTCATGAAATGTTCGCCGGTAACGCTCTCCGTCATCAATTGTCCCTTCTTGATATTCGGCTTTTCTTTTTCCGTTTTAGGCGCCGTGTAATGCTGCTGATTGGGGACCTTATCATATTTGTATGATAAGTACTCGTAAATTCCGGCAATATCCTTTTTATATTTTATGGTATCATCCAGCAGGGAAAGAACATCGAATCTGGATTTCAGTTTTTTGTAAAGTTCATCATCAATACCTTCGCGGAAAGCTGCCCGGATCTTTTTCTGATCCCATTTTGTTTCTGCATTGATCTTATGGTCGATCTGGCTCATGTACATCTTCTTTTCGAAAGGAATGAGCATGACCTTGTGTTTTTTTCCCGGCGCCAGGACGCCTGGTTTTTCAGCAAGCTCAGGCTTGGGCTTGTTCCCGATCGTGGTTTGGGAAATACCGCAAAACGATAGCAATACTAAAAATATAACACAGAAAAAACGCATGAATTGATATCCGTTTACGAGATCAATTGTATTTAGTTTCGGAGGAAATCGGTATTGGCGTAGATCATGAGACCCAATATCAGCACCAGCCCTACGTAATTCGCGTAATAGATCACTTTATCCGGAACTTTTGTGCGAAAGATCATCTCGAACAGGATGAACATGATATAACCGCCATCCAGCATAGGAACCGGCAGGAAATTCATGAACGCAAGCATTACAGAAAGAAAGGCGGTGAAGTTCCAGAAAGTGGCCCAGTCCCATTCTGTGGGCAGGCTGTTGGCCATGGTATAAAAACCGCCGACCTGCGTATACGCATCTTTCACCGTAAAGATCACGACAATGCTTTTCACCTGAAGCACCAGTTTTTCATAAGCTTCCTTAATGCCTTCAGGCAGGGCTGCGAAGAAGGAGTATTTTTCTTCAACCAGTTTGAAGAATTTCGTAAGATCATTATCCACTGCAAAGCCTATCCTGCCTGCTGTATCCACTGCTATTTTCCTTGTAAGCGTGTCTTTATTTCTCAGAACGGTAACGTCTACTTCTTTTCCTTTATTCTCTCGTAATGTACTTACTACCTCATCGAAAAAAAGCGCTTCCGAATTATTGATCCTGATCACCTGGTCGCCTTTTTGCAGGCCGGCTTTTTTTGCTTCTCCATAAGTTGAATCCACAAAGCAGGGAAACCTTGGGGAGAAGACCCGCGATTTTTTCATGCGCTTAAGCATAATGCCGAGGTCATCTTCAGCAATATTAACCGCAACTTCTTTCCCGTTACGTTCAACAGTAACTACCTTGGCTTTGTTCATTACCATATCCACAGGAATGGTATTGAAGAATTTAACAGGCACATTGTCCAGCGCAATGAATTTATCGCCATTCTGGAAGCCCATTCTCAGAGCAAGCGAATCGCAAACGATCCCGTTCTTTACATCGGAGTTGTACAGTCTTTCCCGTCCCACAAAGAACATCAGCATCCAGTAAATAAGTACGCCTAAGATCAGATTGACAATGATCCCGCCCATCATGATCAGCAAACGTTGCCAGGCTGGTTTTGAACGAAGCTCCCAGGGCTGAGGCTCTCCCTGCGTCTGGCTCTTGTCCATTTGCTCATCCACCATTCCGGCTATTTGTACGTAACCGCCGAACGGGAACCAGCCAAGGCCATATTCTGTTTCGCCGATCTTCTTTTTGAAAATAGCGAAGTTCAGTAATCCCGCAAAGGGAAAAAGGAAATCGAAGAAGAGGTAAAATTTTTCCACCCGCGTTTTGAATTTTTTCGCGAAGTAAAAATGACCGAACTCGTGGAGCGTAATTAAAATGGTAAGGCTAAGAAATAACTGGGCAATTTGTATCATGGATCAGATAAGGGTTATAGCGAGCTGACGTGTTTCTTTATCGCAGTTAATGTATTGTCCGTAGTCGGGCTGTTTGATGAATGTAATTTTACTCATGCATTTTTCCACCACTTCGCTCATTTGCAGGAAACCGATCTGATCCTTTAAAAAGGCATCGACGGCTATTTCGTTCGCTGCGTTAAGCACGCAAGGCATGTTCCCGCCTAGCTCAAGGGCTTTAAATGCGAGCGCTAAGTTACTAAAAGTTTCGGTATCGGGCTTTTCGAAACTGAGCTGGGGATAGCTCAGAAAATCAAACCTTGGAAAACCCGACCTTAAACGTGCCGGATAAGTGAAAGCATACTGTATGGGTAATTTCATATCAGGTAATCCCATCTGCGCTTTCATGCTTCCATCCTCGAATTGTACAATACTGTGTACAATGCTTTGCGGATGAATGATCACATCGATCTGTTCGTTCTTCAGTCCGAATAACCATTTGGCTTCGATCACTTCGAGGCCTTTGTTCATCAGGCTTGCGGAATCAATGGTGATCTTGGCGCCCATCGTCCAGTTGGGATGTTTTAAAGCCTGTTCTTTTTTAACCCCCCTGAGAAAATCAGTTTTTTTCCCCCTGAAGGGCCCTCCGCTTGCAGTGAGGTAGATCTTTTCGATCTTATTATCAAATTCTCCTACCAGGCATTGAAAGATAGCGGAATGTTCGGAATCAACCGGGTAAATATTCACTCCCTTCTCTCTCGCGAGCCTGGTAACGAGTTCCCCCGCTACCACCAAAGTTTCCTTATTGGCAAGGGCAATTGTTTTTCCATGATTGATCGCATTGATGGTAGAAGCAAGACCGGCATATCCTACAATAGCGGCCAATACGATATCAATGGTTTCCATCTCCACGATCTGCTCTATTGCTTTTGTGCCCGCGTAAACCTTTATGTCGCGTGGCTGAAGCGCCGCTTTTACCTGCTGGTATTTGCTTTCATCGGCAATGACGACCGCATTCGGTTCAAACTCGATCGCCTGTTGGATCAGCAGATCAGCATTTCCGTTAGCTACCAGCACTTCGACCGTAAAATGTTCCTTGTGTGCGCGAATCACATCAAGCGCCTGTGTGCCGATACTTCCGGTAGAGCCGAGAATGGCGATATGTTTTTTTTCTTTTTCCAATATATTATTTTCTGGTATCACGACACAAATAAATAATTATCATTCGCGTAATTTGTGATATTCGTGGCTAAAATATTTTGCCCGCCGGGGCAATATCTGTTTTATTTTTTTTATTCTAATATATTTTGCCCTGCCGGGACCTTTAATTTATTTCATCGTCGCATCCTAACCGTGACTAAAATACCACATAATCCTGCGGGTTTACCGGATTTCCATTGTACCACAATTCAAAATGCAGGTGCATGCCATTACTGGTTTCGCCACTGTTGCCAATGATCGCGATCGGATCTCCGGCCTTAACGTAATCCCCAACCTTTTTTGCGATCGAAGAATTATGCTTGTAAATGCTCATGAGGTTATTGCTGTGCTGCACCTGGATCACGTAGCCATCGTCATTGGTCCAGCCCGCAAATACAACTGTCCCGTCAAGCGTCGACTTAATGAATTCGTTTTCCTTCGCAGTTACATCCACCCCGTAATGCTCTTCTTTTAAATTGAAAGAGGTTGTAACAATTCCTTTCACCGGGCTGAAAAAGAAAAAACTGCTGATGCTGTTCACCGGCTTGGATTTATCACTGATGTTCAGCGAATATTTATCACGGTTCTCGATCTCATTCCGGAGTATAGAGTCCTGCCTCGAAGGTTTAATGTTTATTTCTGAATAATTTTTTGTGCTGTCTTTAAGAGGCTTTAAGGGTTTGCCTTCTGTTTTACCATTCAATACGTTATTCAGATTTTGAATGAACCAGTCCTTTGCCTTCATTGAATTTTCAAGGGAATCGGTACGCGCTGAAAGACTTAGAAGCTGTTTGCTTTCTTCGCTGTTCCCATAACCGGGAATGTATTCGCGCAGGGAAGTAAAGGCAACAAGGCTGATCACCAGGAAAGTCATCACGATGGTGACCGAGCCGATCAGTACCAGCAGGCCAAGAGGCGTAAGGCGCAAGGCGAATTTTTCCTCAAAAGTATCATCGTTCAGCACCACTAAACGGTAACGGTTCTTGAGTTGATCAATAAAGCGTCTCTTCTTTTTTTCTTCGGCCATAGCGAAGGGTAAATATGCTAAAAATTACGCAATAAATAGTCCTGTAAGCCCTACAAAATCTTTAATGCGCCCGTTATGCACGTGTTAAAAATCCCTAAATTGCCTAAGCTATTTTGAAACATAATTTGAAAGTTATATCACTTATCTTATTGCTCACCGGGGCAGCCTTTTCATTTGGGCAGAACCAGGAACAATTGAATTTTAAACTCCAAAAATTAAAAGAGGTTCCGGATGCGGATACGGACAGGGTCCGTTTACTCAATGATATTGCCTGGGATTACAGCTACCTGAACTATGACTCGGCGAAATATTTTGCCAGGCTTGGGGCGGAGCTTTCCGGAAAACTAAGGTTTGAAGATGGCTTAGCTGAGGCCATGAACGTTTCCGGAAATTGCAGCCGCGTTTTGCAGCAGTTCGATTCCGCTTTTTTTTATTTTAATCAATGCCTGGAGATCAGGAAGCGTCAGAAGAACAAGCGGAAGATGGCGGGTGTGCTTCAGAATA
>JBJMLS010000024.1:0-6801 GCA_045805185.1 Bacteroidia bacterium
TGTCCGGAGGTTATTTAATGAAACTGGACAGCCTTGGAAATTTCAAATGGAAAGTGAATCATTCCGGTTACCGTTGCTGGCTTTCAGGCTTAGGTGTTGACCCTTCGGACAATGTTATTGTGGTGAGCGGCTCCTGCTGTTACCCTGTTGTGCCAACCATTATAAAATATGACAGTGATGGAAGCAGGATGTGGCAAACAAGCGCTATAGGAATAGACCATCTCAATGCAGATATTAAGACGATTAGCCTGGACGAATCGGGAAATCTTTATACTGCCGGAACCTGCGATTCGGGAAATTATGGTGTCAGTTACCGCCGCGTCTTCGTGAATAAATATAATCCGGAGGGAAGCATTCAATGGGTGAAAACTGCCGCTAAGCCCCTGTCGATTGGAGAGGCATGCACGCCTACCGGAATTAAGGTTCTAGACGATGGTATTTATATTGTCGGTGATTTCAACGACAGCATTTTCTTCGACACCTTGCGCCTGAATTATGTTGCAAATACCAGGTTCATTGCGAAGATCGGAAATGCTGTACCGACAAGTATCAAACCGATTGCTAATACAGAAGACATAACTATTTTTCCAAATCCAACAGAAGGAAAATTGACGGTTCACCTTGGAGAAAGGAAAAACGCCCAGATCTGCATTTACAACCTAATGGGGAATTGTATTTATTCAAGGCAGGTATATGATTCGGAAAATGCCAAAATAGATCTTGGCTCCGAACCCACCGGGATGTATTTCATTGAGATCACTTCGGATAGGCAAAGAACAATTAAAAGAATAGGTGTGGATTAATGAACTGATTACCCGCAGAGTGAATACATAACTTCTCTATAAGCATGAAAAAACAACTTACATTTTTACTGGTAGCAATTTTTATTTTAAATCAGGAATACCATGCACAAGCCGGATTGGGCTGGGCGAATCATTTCGGGAACAACGGGAACGAAGCGGTTTACTCTACGGCTGTGGATCAGCTCGGAAACGTTTACCATGTCGGTACTTTTTCAAGCGGAACAACTGATTTCGATCCTGGTCCGGGCGTATACAACATTACCGAAGCCAATAACTATAACGGATACATAACCAAACTCGACAATTATGGAAAATTCCTATGGGCGAAAAGCTTTCCAAAGGCTTCACCTCAGGGAGTCGAAACCGATACGCAGGGCAATGTAGTATTTGTAGGCAGTTATTACAGTTCGGCTGATTTTGATCCTGGACCGGATACCTTCATGCTGAACACGGGCATGACAGGCAATGCTTTTGTATGTAAATTATCTCCCACCGGAGATCTTGTCTGGGCAAAGTCATTGCAAGGAGGAAGTTATAATATGGCCACGGCAGTGGATATTGATGGTTCGGGGAATATTTATTTTGCGGGTGGCTTTGAAGGTGTAACTGACTTCGATCCTGACACTGGCGCCTACAATTTAACTTCAGGAGGAATGTATGATATTTATATTACAAAGCTGAACCAGGCGGGAAATTTAACCTGGGCAAGATCATTTCCCGGCTGGAGCTCTGAGATGCCTTATTCTATCGCTGTTGATGACAGCGGAAATGTGTTCACCACCGGGATCATTGGAGGAATGACCGACTTTGACCCGGGTCCTGGCGTATATGCTGTCAATTTGGTAGGCGTTCAGGTAGATGCTTATGTGAACAAGCTGGATGCGAACGGAAATTTTGCCTGGGCTTATGGGATAGGTTCTCCGGGTACGGAATCAGGAACCGCGCTTGCACTTGATGGTTGCGGTAATGTCTATTGTACCGGAAGATTCGGAGGTAAAGCCGACTTTGACCCCGGACAGGACACGCTGTACCTCAATGCCATTGGAAATCACGATGCCTATGTAGTGAAATATGCCAATTCGGGCAATATGACCTGGGCGAAAAAATTCGGTGGTACAGGTGATGATAATCCAACCGATATTGTAGTGGATGCAAACAGCAATTGTTATTTGACCGGCAATTTTTATTACCCTATTGATCTCGATCCGGATACCGGATCATTTACATTGACCTCAGCAGGTGACCAGGATATTTATGTGAATGTACTCAACGCATCAGGTAAATTTGTCTGCGGATCTGCTATCAGCGGAACCGGGATTCAGAGCGCTGCATCAATGGCGATCGATGGAAAAGACAATATTTACCTCGCAGGAATTATTCACGATACAGCTGATTTTGATCCCGGCCCAGGCGTATTCAATCTCAATCATTCCGGGAACGATAATATTTTCATGGCAAAATATATGCGCGGCGCCTGTAACATCTATGAGCCTGCGCCTTCCGTTGTTACGCTCTCACCGACTAAGGTATGCAGCGGCGATTCCATCACTGCAGTTGTAAAGGACTCGCTTGCTCCTAACACAGCCGTTAACTGGTTCTCGTTTGGCTGCGGCGAAACGCAGGTTGCTACCGGCGATACGGTGAAGCTTGCCCCTCCTTCCACGCAAACTTATTATGTCCGGACGGAAGGGGCCTGTACGCGGAGTGAGTGCGCGCCGGTTGTTTTGCCGGTGAGCCCGACTCCAACAGCAGCTTTTACCGCTGATTATTTTTTAAGTTGCGGTAAACTGAATGTCGAATTTAAAAACCAAAGTTCCGGAGCCGATGATTATAACTGGAGCTTTGGTGACGGGAGCTCGTCGGGACAAACAAACCCTCAGCACAGTTTTAATTATAACTCGGCTTACCAGGTAAGCTTAACCGCGGGTAATAATGAAGGTTGCTCTTCTGTAGCATCAGCAACCGTGCAGGTTAAAAATTTTGATGAATATTTTCACCTGAGTCCTCCCAATATATTTACTCCAAATAATGATGGAATTAACGACCTCTTCACCATAGAGCTGGAGCCTGGGATGAGGGAGTGCGCGAGCCTTTCAATCTATGACCGGTGGGGAGTTCCCATCTGTATCTCAACAGGTGCAAAAATGGAATGGAACGGGCAGCGCGAATCCGGCAGGAAGGCCGATCCGGGAACATACTTTTACGTGCTTGAAATAAACGGATTGGAATATAAGGGCTTTGTCGCCCTGCAATATTAGCTATTGAACTTTACTGAAGCGCATTTGCAACACTCCCCAGAAGGCTTCTTTGAAGATCTTCGTGCTCATCTTCGAATAGCCTTCCACGCGGTCGGTGAAAAGGATAGGAACTTCCACGATCTTAAACCCTTTTTTAATGGCATTGTATTTCATTTCGATCTGAAAGGCATAACCCATAAATCGGATCTTATCCAGCGCGATGCTTTCCAATACTTTTCTCTTATAACATTTGAAACCGGCCGTGGTATCTTTCACATTGATCCATAATACAAAACGAACATAAACGGAAGCAAAATAGCTCATCAATATTCTTCCGATTGGCCAGTTGTGAACCCCTCCTCCTTTGCAATAGCGCGAGCCAACTGCAACATCCGCTCCTTTTTCGCAGGCCTCAAGCAATCTCACCAGGTCTTCCGGATTATGCGAGAAATCGCAATCCATTTCAAAAATATAATCATAACCTTTTGCGAGCGCCCATTTAAAGCCATGAATGTAGGCCGTGCCTAAGCCCAGCTTCCCCTTTCGTTCTTCAATATGCAGCTTTCCCGCAAATTCATGCTGGAGGCGCTTAACAATATCAGCGGTTCCGTCAGGAGAGCCGTCATCAACAATAAGCAAGTGAAAATCGCGGGGAAGAGAAAAGACTTTACGGATCATCTTTTCAATGTTCTCTTTCTCGTTATACGTGGGTATGATGACTAAATTTTTGCTCACAGGTCTTAGTGCTGCGAATATACAATTTTAATGTATTTAATAAGTCCGCAGTCTTTTTACAAACCAAGGTTTTACAAATTTTTATTAAAACTGTTCCATGCCGGCCGATCAATAACGCCTTTTCAGCGATTTAGTATTTGTTTCGTCAGTTAAAGTTTGTTAAGCTAAGCTTTAATGGTGCTTGATTAAGCTACTGACTTCCATAGCTATACTTGAAACCCTTATAGCATTTGATCAATTCATTGGTCGAATTATGGCCTGCCGGCCCTTTGTTTAGGGGTACTTTTGTTACAAATAATTACAAATAATTATAAAATGAAAAGATCTGTGTTGTTGATAGCGTTAAGTGTGTTCCTGCTTTCCTTTATAAGGAAGGAGAAGGAATCTGAGTTCGTGGGGATAGCCAGCTACTATCATTCTAAATTTGAAGGAAGAAAAACTTCCTCAGGAGAAGTTTTCAGTAATAACAACCTTACCGCGGCTCATAAGACCATGCGCCTTGGCACCTGGGTAAAAGTAACCAACCTTAAGAACGATTCCGTGGTGATCGTAAAGATCAACGACAGGCTTCCTTCTACTTCCAAACGTTTGATCGATCTCAGCGTAAGAGCCGCCACCCAGTTGAACTTTATCAGGGCCGGCCTTACCAAGGTGAGAATAGAGGTTACGGAGCGCCTGAAGGATTAAGACGTCGCGGTATTTCCCTCTCAACACGGGAGTGTGGATAATTGGATGCCTCCGGCGATCTTCCCTGCCTGAATACTTCTTTACTTAGTGAGATCAATCTATCACTATGCGTATTCATTTAATAGCTATCGGGGGAAGCGCCATGCACAATATGGCTTTGTCCTTACACAAAAAAGGATATAAGGTAAGCGGCAGCGACGATGAGATCAATGAGCCTTCCAAAAGCAGGTTGGCCGCGGCGGGTATCCTGCCGGAAAAGACCGGCTGGTTCCCGGAGAAGATCACGGGTGACATTGATGCCGTGATCCTGGGAATGCATGCGCGGGAAGAAAATCCGGAATTGATCCGTGCAAGGGAACTTGGCTTAAAGATCTATTCCTACCCGGAGTACATTTACGAGCAAACCAAAGATAAAATACGCGTTGTTATCGGAGGCAGTCATGGAAAGACCACGATCACGGCAATGATCCTGCACGTTCTTAATTTCCTGGGAAAAGATTGCGATTATATGGTAGGAGCGCAGCTGGACGGATTCGATACCATGGTGAAGCTAAGCGCCGAAGCTACGATAGCAGTGATTGAAGGTGATGAATACCTTGCTTCCCCGATCGACCGCAGGCCGAAGTTCCACCTCTACAGGCCCAATGTTGCCCTGCTGAGCGGAATCGCCTGGGATCACATCAATGTATTTCCAACATTCGAGATTTACGTGGAGCAATTCGTGAAATTTATTGAACTGGTAGAAGAGGGTGGGAGCCTCGTGTATTGCGAAACGGACGAGGTATTAAAAAATACGGCTGAACATTCCGGGAAACCGGGATTACATAAGTTTCCTTATGGCATTCCCGGGCATATAATAGAAAAAGGGATCACTTCTCTTATTGATGGAGACCAAAAAATTCCTTTGAAGATCTTTGGCGATCATAACCTGATGAACCTGAACGGAGCCAGAATTGCATGCGGGCGAATCGGCGTTGAGAAAGCGGATTTTTACCGGGCGATCCAATCATTCAGGGGCGCTTCGAAACGATTGGAATATGTGGCCGGCACCGATGACTATGCTTTTTATAAGGACTTCGCCCATTCTCCTTCCAAATTAAAAGCCACCATACATGCAACAAAAAAGCAATTTCCGGAGAGAAAATTAATTGCCTGCATGGAACTGCATACCTTTAGCAGTTTGAATGAAAACTTCCTGAATGAATACAAAGGTGCAATGGCAGAAGCTGATGATGCTATTGTGTATTATAACCCGCATACGATCGAGCACAAAAAGCTGAAAGCGATCACGAAGGAACAGGTTGAACAGGCTTTTGAAAAGAAAGGCTTAAAGATCTTTACCGAGTCAGCTAAAGTGGTCGAATACCTTGAACAGCAAAAATGGTCAGGTAAGAATCTACTGATGATGAGCTCTGGTAATTTTGACGGTATCGATTTTAAGGAACTCTCTTCCCGCCTGAAAACTTAATCTCCGGCTTTTGCCTTTTCTTTCAGAAGCCATGCTAATGCATCGGTAACATTATCAAATTTATGCGTAATAACATCCGGGTTCTTATTCAGGTAAAAATTGATCAGCATCCGGCTTGAAAGGTTGGTAATTACAAAAGCTTCCGCTCCTTTAATTTTTGCAACCGGTCGTGAAGCTATATATTCCAGGGCTTCAGCTGAGATCGAATGCAGGTTTCTAAGATCATTAAGAATATACAGCCGGACCTCCGGGAACTTTTGCCGGCCATAACTAACGATCTGTTTCGCCTTTTCTATATCGATCTCGGTTTCGGGATCGTATTCAACATGCGAGATCCCGTATTCATCGGTCCACGAAGTATAGAAACTGCCCCTGTTCTTTTTCATAAGCAGAGCTAAATTACGGAATTTTTGAAAGTACTAAGCGGAGGCTTTACGGCGAAGGAAAACTGCGCTGATAAAAGAAGAAAATAGACCAAAAGCGATAATGCTGAGCAGTTTGAAGGTGGTATCCTTAAATGCCGAAAGTTGTGAAACAGCAAGCTCGATCTGCTTTTGGATCTCTGCATCGGTGATCGCTTTCTTCGCTTTCAGCATGTCTTCTTTCATTTTCCCAGGTCCAATGCTGCGGATATAATTAACCATGAATTCTCCCATGGCGGCCTCAAAGAAAATGTAATTGAATACGGAGAGGAAAATTGCGGAAACGAATACAAAACGTAAGGCTACGCGAAGCGCTTCTTTACCGCCAATGATGCCTCCCTGGTTATCACGCGTCAGTTTAATAAGGATAAAACAAAAAGGAGTAAGCAGAAGCAGCGATAGCAGGTGTGAATACATTCCAATGCTGCTGACCTGGTTTCCGCTGTAAA
>JBJMLS010000025.1:0-32603 GCA_045805185.1 Bacteroidia bacterium
AAACAGGCAATGACGGCAATCTGTATTACTTCAGCATCAGCCAGAATTCGCTTTATAAAATTATCTACAGCAACAACAATGCTCCGGCTATTACAACTCAACCAGCCAACCAAACTATAACCCAGGGACAAAATGTAAGCTTCACAGTTTCCGCTTCAGGAGCGACGCCATTAAATTATCAATGGCAGAAGAACGCGGTGGATATTCCCGGGGCCAATTCAGCAACTTATTCCATCAGCAATGTTCAGCAGTCCAATGCAGGACAATACCGCTGCGTAGTTTCCAATACATACGGAAATGCCACCAGTAATTCTGCGACTTTAACTGTAACTGCATTTAATGCACAACCGGTCGCTACTATTCTGACTCCTGCGAACGGCACCATTTACCGTGCCGGCGATGACATCAATTTTTCGGGTGATGCAACAGACCAGGAAGATGGGAATCTCCCGGCAAGCGCGTTTCAATGGATCATCGATTTTCATCATGACCAGCATATCCATCCCGGGCCAACAATTACGCCTGGTTACAAAACAGGATCCTTCAATGTGTCCACCACAGGTGAAATGTCAGCCAATGTTTATTTCAGGATCAAATTAATTGTAACCGATTCGCAGGGACTAACCGATACGGCTTATGTTGATGTTCATCCCAAAACCTCGACGATCACTCTTACTTCACAACCTTCGGGCCTGCAACTCTATCTCGACGGACAGCCGCATACCACGCCTTACTCAATATTGGCCGTTTCAGGAATGCAGCGCAATATTGGCGCGAATGCTTCACAAGCTATGAATGGCACTGCCTATACTTTTGATCACTGGGTAAGCGGCGGGGCGCCGGCACAGAACTTTACCGTTACAGATAATAACCAGACCTTTACTGCCGTATATAATATCTCCACATCCGGCAATAATTGTACAGCCACGGGAAACATTACACGTGATTACTGGGCAGGTATCAGCGGAACTTCCATCTCCTCCATTCCGCTCGGCGTTACTCCAACCAGTACTACGCTTCTGAATATTTTTGAAGGGCCAACAAGCGTCGGCGACAACTACGGAAGCAGGATACGGGGTTATATTTGTCCGCCTGCAACAGGAAATTATATCTTCTGGATCGCCAGTGATGACAATTCAGAACTCTGGCTCAGCACCAACGATCAGCCCGTAAATAAAAGAAAAATTGCCTTCGTGAGCGGTTATACAAGTTCAAGGCAATGGACGAAATACCGCAGCCAGCAATCGCTCGCGATGTACCTGAATGCGGGACAGAAATATTATATTGAGGCATTGCATAAGGAAGGAACGCAGGGGGATAACCTTGCAGTTGGGTGGCAATTACCTGATGGAACATTGGAGAGGCCGATTCCAGGCTCCAGATTAGCTTCCTTTAATGGCGCGCCGCCAATAGTAAACATTACTTCCCCGGCCAATAATACCAGCTATGCAAGTCCATCCAACATTACCATCACTGCAAACGCCAGCGGAAACAACATTAGCAAAGTTGAATTCTATGAAGGAAATACCAAGCTGGGCGAAGACAATACAAGTCCTTATGTGTACACCTGGATGAATGTTACCACAGGTAGTTACATTATCAAAGCCGTTGCTATCGATAATTCCGGGCAATCGGGAGTATCGCCAACCATCACTGTTAATGTTACCTCCTGCTCCACTCCGGTTATAACACCTGGCGGGCCAACTACGCTCTGTTCCGGCTCTGTTGTACTCAATGCAAGCACGGGTCAGGGTTATGTTTACCAATGGAAAAAAGATGGAAATGACATCAGTGGTGCAACGGCGGCGTCCTACACGGCGTCCGCGAGCGGCGATTACCAGGTGAAAGTTATTCACGGTTCATGTATCTCCTGGTCGGCACCTGTGAAAGTTACCATACAAAACGGTTTGAGCGCGCATATTACTCCCGGCGGCCCAACAACGTTTTGCAATGGCGGTAATGTAAAACTATTTGCGAATACCTGTGCCGGATACACCTATCAATGGAAAAAGAACGGAGCCTATGTTCCGGGCGCTACTGCTTCAGTATTTACTGTTACTACAAGCGGCAATTACCAGGTGCAGGTAACACAGAACGGGACAAGCGCATGGTCAGCGCTGACCTATGTTACCGTAAATACCTGCAATACGACTGAAAAGACGGTACCTGACGAAGAAGTTGAGCCATTAGAAAACACTACTGTTTCCGAGAAAATTGCGGCACCGGATTCGGCGGCGTCCTTCCGCATGAAAGTGTTTCCCAATCCAACGACCGGAATGTTCACGATCAGCTTCAACATGGCCTCCACCGAACAGGAAAAGGTAAATGTCAATATGATCAATATGCTTGGACAGCAAGTGTACAGCAAACAATTTTCGGGAAGCGGTGCGATCAGGGAAATTGTTGAATTGGATCAGTCCCTGCCCACCGGGATCTATACCTTACAGGTAATGGTTGGGAATAAGGTGGAGAACACAAGTGTGTTCCTCTCGAGATAAAACAATATAATTCAAAATAAAAAAAGGATAGACGCTGTCTATCCTTTTTTGTTTATAGAAAATTTATTTTCCCAAAGCTTTCAGCATGCGTACATGCGAACCCAATGCGCTGAAGAATGTCCGGTTTTCATTATACCTCAGTCCGAATTCTTTCGCGGTTCTTTCCACTATTGGTGAGATCGCCCTGTAATGAATATGGCAAATGTTCGGAAACAAATGGTGCTCGATCTGGTAATTCAGTCCACCGATCATCCATCCGAACCATTTACTTTTTCTCGCAAAATTTGCTGTGGTTTCCAGCTCGTGAATTGTCCACTCGTTATGGATGATCCCGGCCTCGTCCGGCAAGGGCTGCTTGGCTTCCTCTACAAGGTGCGCCATCTGGAACACAGTGCTCATGAACAAACCGGCAACAAAATGCATTACCAGGAAACCGGAAATGATCAGCCACCAGCTGAAAGAAGAAAACAGAAGAGGCAGCCCAATGATAATAACGAGGTAAGCCACTTTTGTAAGTAACAGGCGGATCATTTCTTTTTCCGGCGAAGAACCCTGTTGCTTCGTGATGCCCGCTTTATTGTATTTTCTTAACTGATCAAGGTCTTTGAATGTACGCGACAATGACATGAAGCAATACAAAAAGAAAGCATAAATATGCTGGAAGCGGTGCATTTTTTTAAGAGGTGAGAGTTTTGACAGGCGAAGAGAAGCTCTTGGCTCGATATCCTCATCATATCCTTCTATATTAGTGTACGTGTGGTGCAAAATATTATGCTGGACCTTCCAGGTAAATGTATTTCCTCCTATGAAATACATAGTTGTACCGAATAGTTTATTCAACCAGTTTCTTTTGGAGAAAGAGCCATGAACCGCATCATGCATTACGCTCATTCCGATACCCGACATTCCGATACCCATCAAAATGGAGAGCGGAAAAATGACCCAGCCTGAAAGAGGCAATGTTAGCATCAGCACAAAAGGCGCAAAATACATCGAAAGCATAGCGACCGACTTGAAGATCATTTTGAAATTTCCTTTGCTGGAAATATTTTTTTCCTTAAAATAAGTGTTCACATTTTTTCTTAACGTTGCGGTGAACTGCCCCCTGTCTTTATTGACGAATTTTAGTGTTTTCATATTGATTTCCCCCGCATTCAAAATGCAGGAATTAATTGTTATCCGGTAAAGCTTCTGATTAAAATAAACCTAAGGTAAATTGTAAAGAAATAGAACCCGGCGGTTTTTACTGTTTTTAGTACAGTTGTATACGGTATCAATGCAGCATGGTTTCTTATACGCCCATCATTTGGCCTTCTTTAACCCGGACACATCTTATGTTAAACCTAATGCGAACCGTTCTTTGCCTGAGGCGAAGAAATTCAGGGCTCCTTCTGCCAATTAAGGAAAAAAAGCAGGTTACCGTCGATAACCTGCTTAACACTATTGGAAAGAGAATAAATTTTAGGCTAATGTAGCATTGCAGCTGATCTCCGCTTTAAATAATTTGGAAACCGGGCAATTTGCTTTTGCATCTGCAACCAGCTCATCAAATTTCTCTTTGCTTATTCCGGGAACTTTTGCTGTTACACTAAGCTCTGAATTGGTAATTTCTCCTTTAGCGGCATCTAATGTAACTTCACATTTCGTATCGATACTTTCAGGCGTAAATCCCGCTTTTGTAAAATTAAAACTCAGCTTCATGGTAAAGCAACCTGCGTGTGCGGCAGCCAGCAACTCTTCGGGATTGGTACCCGCTTCATTTTCAAAACGGGTCACATAAGCGTAGGATGACTTGCTCAGGACATTACTTTGGGTGCTAAGGTGACCTTTTCCCTCTTTCCCTGTTCCTTCCCAATGTGCAGTAGCGGATCTTTTCATAACAATAATTTTTTATTAGTGAATAAGCGCTAAAGTATTCTTTTATTTCGGGAGGAGGAAATAAAGCGAAAAATTTGCAATACGGACTTGCATAAAATTACTTAAGTGATCCATAAAAAAAGGCCCCATTGCTGAGGCCTCTTTAAATTAAATAAATCTTTATTTTTTTTATTCTACAATTACCCGTGTTACAAATTGTTTGTTGTTCGCGCTTAGGTGAATAAAATAAACTCCTGCGTCGTAACCTGAAAGGTCCATTGCTTTGCTGATGTTCGTTCCGCTCACCTGTTCCACTGAGATCACTTGGCCCAATACATTTTTAACCGCTATAGTAAAAGTACTTGCATGTATATTGTTTATCACTAAAGTAAAAGTTCCGTTGTTCGGATTCGGGATCACTGTGACCGCAAACCCGGAATTGCTTTGTTCCTTTATTCCAACAGTGGTCATGTTATAAGCCGCAGATGAAGCAAAGCAACCATTTGCATCGGTAACTACAACTGTGTAGTTCCCATTTTGCGTTGGGGTGATCATCTGATTGGTTTCTCCCGGCATCAATGCCCCGTTAAAATACCATTGGTTTCCACTTGCAGCGCTGGATGTTAGATCCGCTACGCTTTGTGTAATGGTTGGTGTCGCAGGTAATGGATTTACAGTGACGGTTGTAGATGCGGTGTTTGAACAGCCATTCACATCTGTACCGCTTACAGTATAGCTTGCAGTTCCTGCAGGCGTAAATGAAACGCCATCGCTCACGCCGCCTGTCCAGCTATACGTTGAAGCGCCGCCACCGTTTAAAGTTATTGCATCTCCTGCACAAATGTTTGAATTTGCAGGAGCGGTCACTACCGGCAAATTATTCACTGTAACCGTTGTAACGGCTGTATTCGAACAAGCATTGACATCCGTACCTGTTACAGTATAGCTTGCAGTTCCTGCCGGGATAAATGAAACGCCATCGCTTACGCCACCTGTCCAGCTATAGGTTGAAGCGCCGCCACCATTTAATGTAATGGCATCTCCCATGCAAATTGCTGAATTGGCGTTTGCAGTTACAGTTGGCAAGGAATTCACAGTAACCGTTGTAATTGCTGTATTGGAACAGCCATTAACATCTGTACCAGTTACGGTATAGCTTGCGGTTCCGGCTGGTGTGAATGACACGCCATCCGTGATCCCACCTGTCCAGTTATAGCTTAAAGCGCCGCCGCCGTTCAATGTTATGGAATTTCCTGCGCATAATGCTGAATTGGAATTAGCGGTAACCGTTGGTAAATTATTTACAGTGATCATTGCCGTTGCGGTATTTGAACAGCCATTCGCGTCGGTACCTGTTACAGTATAGGTTGCCGTACCTGCAGGTGTAAACGCTGCGCCATCTGTCACACTACCTGTCCAGCTATAAGAAGATGCGCCTCCTCCGGTTAAGGTAACCGAAGTGCCGCTGCATACTGTGCCTGAAGCAGAATTTGTAGCAGCAGTAACAACAGGATTACTATTCACGGTAATCGTTACGATCTGGGTTGCTCCTATGCAACCGCTGCTTGTCGGCGTAACAGAATAAGTCACCGTTTGTGCAGATGTTTGTGTTGTGCTTAATGTATTGCTGATCGTATTTGTTGACTGGCTGGTTGTGCTCTCCCCGCTTACATTTGGATTACTTGCCGCTACCCAGCTGAATGTAGAAGCGGGACTTGCTGTTAATGCCAATGCTACTGCAGTGCCTGAACAAATAGTTTTTGTTGAAGCGCTTGTAACCGATGGCAGGGGATTAACCGTAATTGTCTGGACAGCGGTATTTGTACAGCCATTCGCATCCGTACCTGTTACGGTATAGGTTTGCGTACCGGCCGGAACAAAGGAGCTTGCATTCGTAACACCGCCTGTCCAGGTATAGCTTGTCGCGCCGCCTCCTGTTAAGGTTACGGATGCTCCGCTGCATACCGCACCGGAAGCAGGTGTGGGGTTCGCAGTAACTGCTGGCAGTGTATTTACGGTAATCGTTTTTGTCGCGGTACCTGAACAGCCATTCGCGGCTGTACCAGTTACAGTATACGTTTGCGTTGCGGCAGCGCTAAATGCAACAGCATTCGTTATACCGCCGGTCCAGGTATACACGGAGGCTCCTCCACCTGTGAGGGTGACCGAAGTTCCCGGACAGACAGCAGTTGTAGGATTAGAACTTGCTGTAACAACGGGTAAAGGATTTACAGTGATGCTTAAGGTCTGCGCTGTTCCGGGACAAGAGCCGCTTGTTGAAGTCGGTGTTACCGTATAAACAACGGTTTGTGCAGTGCCGGTTGAAAGTGTAAGGGTGTTGTTTATTGTTGAAGCGGTTTGCGCTGTTGTACTTTCACCTGTTACATTCGCATTGCTTGCGGCGATCCAACTAAAGCTGGAAGGAATAGAAGCGCTAAGGGCAAATGCAGCAGTGGAACCTGAACAAAGTGAACTGGTAGCCGCACTTGTCATTGTTGGTGGCGGTACCACATTTACATTCACGGTCACCGGAGCGCCCACGCATCCGCCTGTGATCGCTGTTGGGGTAACGGTGTAGGCAACTGTTTGTATACTTGTTAGCGCGGTGCTCAGCAGGTTATTGATCGTTGCTGAATTTACAACGCTCGTGCTTTCTCCTGTTACATTCGCGTTACTCGCGGCGATCCAGGAAAATGTAGAAGGAACATCTGCCACGAGGTTGAAATTCGCGATCGCACCCGAACACAAGGCATTGCTGGTTGAGCTCGTTAAGACCGGCTTCGAATTGATCGAGATGACTTTATTGTAGGTGCTTGAACCATTGGCGTTGGTAGCCGTCAGAGAAAGCGTATAAGTGCCAGCTACAGAAAAGGTAAGCGTTGGGTTCTGTATGCTTGCATTGGAGAAGGTTGCTCCTGCTCCTGCGTTTGTCGACCAGGCCCAGGAAGTGGGCGCCCCTGTTGAAGCATCGGTTAAATTAATTGTTGCTCCCTGGCAGGCAATTGCCGCGGCTGTAATATTTGCCATCGGCGCAACAGCGCCTGCTGAGTTGATCGTGATGTTTGCATTATTAATATCATAAAAAATATTACCCGCGCCGCGTACCATGAAACGCGCAGTTGTAGTACTGATATTTGGAACTGTAATATTCGCCGTACCGTTATTGGGTAAATTTGTTGCGAGTGTGTAAGGATAAGTATAACCTCCATCAATCGACAAGTAAACATTTACATTGGCGCAGCTCACCGGTGCGGCTGTTGTACTGGCAACGTTCCAGGTAATTGTCTGCGTGGAATTACCCGCCCAGGTTGTCGCAGCGCTTTGAGAGGTGATCACAAATGGACCTGAGGCCGCCACAGTTACTTTCATCAGGTCGGAAGCGGTTTGCCCTCCCATTGGACTGTTATCCCGTACCAAAAAAGAAAAGTTCATTACACGCGCGACTGATGGCGTTACTTCCCAGGTTGGCGTTAAGTTCCCTGCAATTACAGAAGCAATATTCGGCATATAGCGGTTAGGCGAAGTTGTTAAAGGTATGTTGCGGTACATCGGTCCGACAGTATAAGTAGATACAGGCGCCGCGTTACCTGGTGATTGAGCGGGATCGTTCTCGCCCCAGCTGTATGTCAGGGAGGCATTTCCGTCCGGATCGCCGGCAATTCCTTCTAAAATATAAGCAGTGCTCTTCGGGATCGTATAATCCGCTCCTGCATTTGCCGTCGGCGGCTGATTGCTCAGGGTTGTTACCACACCACAGGTGCTGTTCCCGCTCTGGAGATTAATGCTGATGTCCCTCACATTTACATATTGAAAATCATCATCGCTGTGCGCCTGGATATTGCTGGGACAAATTCCCGCGTAACCCATTACCGTGCTTCCGCTTGCCGGCTCAACTTCCGACTGACCGCTTCCGCTCCTGCTGCAGGTATTCATGGTGTGATAGCCGCCGTACTGGTGACCCATTTCGTGCGCTACATAATCAATGTCAAACGCATCCCCGGTTGGATTAGAGCTTCCGGTATAACCCCTTCCTTTGTGCGTGGAGGTCTGACTGGTACTCAGGCAAACGCAGGCAATGCATCCCGCGTTCCCGCCACCTGTTGTATTGAAATTATGCCCGATGTCGTAATTGCTCACGCCGATCACCGCATCGATGGTTTGCGCAGTTTTGGTGTTCCACTCATTGGTCCAGGGATCAGTAGTCGCGTCGAGGTAAATGATGAGATCGTTGTTGGCAACGAAATTCATGTGTACGGCAAGATCCCTTTCATAAACTCCATTCACCCGATTGATGGTAATGGTCATCTGTGCCTGTACATTCGATTTCTGCTGTGCGATCGTACCGGTTCCCATAAAGATGGCTCCATACTCTCCGGTACAGGATTGCGCCAGGCGAAAGGTCCTTAGCTTCTGATCATTTGTCTGGAAGATCTGATCAGGGCTCATCCCTTTCCCATTCTCATTCAGCGAGGGTAAAGAAATGCCCTGATCCGTTAAGCACTCGAAATCCTGTGGCTTTGCACCAAGAGAATGCCTGTCGTAAACAATATAGGTCGCAATATCGCTTGTATAAGGATCAATATAATTCGTGCTGTGCTTTCCGGAAAACGCGATGGTATGCAATCCGAACTGCGTTACGCTGAAGCGCATGAAAGAGCTTGGATCATCAATGCCTTGTGCAGCATAGGTTTTTATCATGGGGAACTTCGCCTCCAGTCCAGGTTCCATACAGGAAGATTCCATTACGCGGTACTGCTCAAATTGGCCGTAAGCGTTCGGAAAAGAAATGATCAGGTTCGATTGTCCTGTCAGCTGCTCGCGTATAGGAGCGCCGACCAGTTTGGATTTCAGTAAGGCAAGATCAAGCGCATAATACAATGCTGCTTCAGGTTGTGCGCTGCGTCTCACTTTGGGTTCATTCAAGAGACTGCGTTCTGAAACGGATTTCCACAAGCCGTCTTCTGAATTTTTTGCTGAGATACCCTTGGACACTACCGCAAGAAATGCAAATAGCGCAATTGCTGTAACTGATCTTTTCATTTGTATGGGAATTTTTTAGTCGCAGGCAATGTACAACCTGAAAGCACTGTTGTCAATTATGTGGTGTTAAAACCTCTTCCAATGCGAAGTTCAAGCGTTTGTTTTAGACCAAGAGGGTATTTTTGGCGGTGAATTTTTTTAACAATTTAAAAATATCCTGATTTTATAATGAAATTGATCCTCAGCAGATACCTGATCAAAGCTCGGATTTAAAATTATTCACGTTAAAAAGAGGAAATTTGCAGCAGGCTGAACTAAAAATCAATTTTTAAAACATTAACACATGACAATAAAAAAATGGATTAAATTTAAATATGGATAAGATCATCTGGACCATTGGTCATTCTACACGAACGCTTCAGGAATTTCTTGATCTGCTTATGTCATTTAAGATCCAACTGCTTGTTGATATAAGATCCTTTCCGGGTTCAAGGCGCTACCCGCATTTCAATAAAGAAGAGCTGGAAATTTCATTACCGCAAAACAAGGTAGAGTACATTCATCTGAGAGACCTCGGCGGACGCAGGAAAGCGCGACCTGATTCCCATAACACTGCCTGGAGGCATGCTGCATTCAGGGGCTATGCGGACTATATGGAAACAGGTTCCTTCAAAGAAGGAATAGAAAAACTGGAAAGCCTGGCCCTGCTGAAGCGCACTGCCATTATGTGCTCGGAAGCAGTGTGGTGGCGCTGTCACCGTTCCATGGTCGCTGATTACTTAAAAGCCAACGGCTGGAAAGTAATGCACATTATGGCACCTGAAAAAGAAGTGGAACATCCTTACACCTCTCCCGCAAAGATCGTAAACGGTGAGCTGAGCTATACAGACGATGCACTAAATAACTGATACATCCTTGAAATCGATTCTAAAAAAAATAGCTCAATGCGAAGTATGCCGCGATCACTTACCCCTGGGACCAAAACCTATTGTACGGCTAAATTATTCTTCAAAAATTATAATCATCGGTCAGGCTCCGGGGAAGCGCGTTCATGAAACCGGAATTCCCTGGAACGATGCAAGCGGAAAAAAATTAAGAGAATGGCTTGGCCTTGATGAAAGTGACTTCTATGACTCCTCCCTTATTTCCATCATGCCGATGGGATTTTGTTACCCGGGAAAAGGAACTTCAGGCGACCTTCCGCCAAGGAGTGAATGCGCGCCCCTGTGGCATTCGCAGGTTTTAAAAAAGATGAAGGATGTGCAGCTCATTCTTTTAATAGGGCAGTATGCACAGCGCCATTATTTAAAAAAAGATTTTCAGGGATCGCTGACAGATACCGTGAAAAAATTCAGAGAGCTTCCTTCTCTTTATTTCCCCCTGCCACACCCTTCACCGCGGAATCAAAACTGGCTGAAAGTAAATCCCTGGTTCACGGAAGAGGTACTTCCTGAGTTAAGGAAGAGAATAAGGAATATATTAAATCAAAAGTAGATGTTCCTTAATAAGTTTTCGAATTTAAAACTACAGTTGTCACCTCTTTTTACCTGGGCGTGCCCCTGCATCAAAACTTTCTTTCAATACTAATTTAACGCAGGGTCGGGCTTGGAGTTTATCCTGAGCCTGCCGAAGGGCCCAAGTCCTCGCCCTCGTGCCTCGGCTGTGGGCTTTCCGCTGCAATCCCTCACGCGGTATCACCATTCTGCTTTTGTTGTAAAACATTTTCTGACAAAACTGTCTCCAACAACAAAAAGCAGAATTAATTTTTTTTGATAAACAGATTTCCTATGTTTGTTCTGCCACAAAAATAATTCAGCATGAAACATTTAATTGTTACCGCCGATGACTATGGCGTATTCCCCGCAATCAACAAAGGCGTTATTGAGGCGGCAAAAAGCAGGCGCCTGAATTCCGTTTCCGTCCTAGCTAACTTTGCAGGCAATGAAAATTATCCCGGCTCGCTCGACAATCTTGAACACCTGCTGAATGAAACAAGTGACCTGCCAGATGAGCTGGAAATTGGTTGTCATTTAACCATCACATCCGGTAAGCCTTTAACCGGTGATAAGATGAGTTTTGCCTGCGACAGCCAGGGTTACTTTCTGGGCTATACCGAAATGAAGAATTACAAAAATCCCGAAGAGCTGGCTGCAATAAAAGAAGAATTATGCGAGCAGGTAAAACAGCTCGAGAGCAGGGGCAATTTCAAGGTCATGCACCTTACCAATCACCACAACTCTCTAACCCTGCTTCCCCATCATTTCAGTATTTACATGGAAGTGGCCCGGCTCTTTCACCTTCCCATGCGTTCGACGCGTGTGCGGCCGGAAGGAAGACAGAACTTTTACCTCCGATTTCTGAATTTTAAATTACGCGACGATATGAACCCAGCGGACCGCGCCGACATTGAACGCTTTGCCCGAGAGGTCGAAGATTATTTCAGGGTTTACAACGCAGGCATTAAAGCTCCAGAAGTACTGGACAGCCGCAATTACGGTCCCATCTCTTTTATTCCAACGCGCCTGGTGGAATACCTTTTGGTTGCGCAAAAAAAACAGAACTTCGACAAGCTCTACCGTTCTTTTATTAATGCTCAAGAAGACAGTCTTGAATTACTACTGCACCTTGCAAAAGGCAGCGGAGCCCTGGGCGTGGATCACAGCCACGACCTGGATTACCCCGGCATTGACCGCGGCTATTTCGACAGCCGTGTTGCGGAGCTATCCGCTGTGATGGGTTATGATTTTAATTGGGAGAATGTGGAGATAAAGGGGTGGAGGGAGTTGTGAATGAAACAGGTCTAATAAGTAGCAAAAGCAAATCTTTACAACTTGATTAATTTCTTCGTAGAGAATTTTTGTCTATTTTTATCTAAAAGATATAGAAAATAAACACCACTCCCCAAAAAAGAAATATCTATCTTTTGTGTCTTGGATTCAACTGAACCATATATCAGTTCCCGGCCAGTTATATCTGAAATCTTCCAGTACATTTCATTCTTTCCGTTAATTTCTAATGTAAGGGTTTCAATTGCCGGATTGGGATACAAAAACACACTGTTCTGGTTTACTGTTTCTTCAATTCCAGTATTGATATTACCAAACTTAGCAACAAAAACATCCGAATAATCATTCCCTAATGTGCTTACTGAAATACTTCCAAAATCTATCTGGCTGCTTTCTAAAGTTCCTGTCAGAAAGACGTTTCCACTATCTGCAAATACTCCTACACCCTTATCATTCTCACTCTGATACGACCCAACGCCTTGAGCCCACATTAAATTGCCAGACGTATCGTGTTTTAAAATAAAAATATTAGAAAACGTAACCACAGAATTCGAATTAAATAAGGTAACACCAGCAAAAGAAATATTAGCACTGCTAAAATAGCCGACAGTGGAAATACTTCCATCACTTTTATCATAGCAAACACGATTCGCCCCATCATGTTTATTTTGAAGTCCGGCGTGTTTACCCCAAACACCATTGCCGGCAGCGTCATACTTGACAAGAAACATGTCTGTATGCCCATAATTAGGATCAGGTGTATTAAATATACCGCTTCCAAAATTCATCGTAGCATCATACACACCGCTTAAATAAATATTATTATTGTCATCTGTAGCAATTCCATTAATGGCGCTTATACTACCAGCTCCAGGGCAGTTTGCCCAGATTGCATTACCCATGGCATCGTATTTTGCAAAAAATAGATTATTGAAATTCGATATTGCAGTATTTATTACCAAACTTCCGAAATTAAGACTTGGACTATCCGCATTTCCTGCAATAATAATATTTCCTTGATTATCCGCATCTATTCTAGTACCTGCATCAGCTAACGAACCAATAATTTGCTTAGCCCAGTTAGCATTACCTAATGTATCATATTTAACAATATAGGCTTCAGCATTACCGGCATTTGTCAAAACATTTCCACCGAAATTAATACTTGCTCCCCCATAACTTCCAGTAACGTAAATATTGTTGTTCTTATCAATAGTTATATCATTACCATAAGAATATCCTCCAGTGCCTGAGACCACTCCGGTTTTCCCCCATAAATCATTTCCTAATGAGTCATACTTTGCAATAAACATAGCTTTACTTCCACCTAAGCACGCTAAAGTATCGTTCCCAAAAACTATGGACGAATACGCTCCAAAAGTACCTACAACATATACATTTCCACTTGTGTCCACTTTAACTCCATTTCCTACCACAGAATTTGAATATCCTCCCATATTTCTTCCCCATAATATTTGCCCTTGACTTGTATATTTTAATAAGAACATGTTAGGACCCGAATTTGAAATATCAAGATTATTCAGAGTAATTGTATCGAAATAAATTTGTGATTTCGTAAAGGATCCGATAACATAAATATTCCCATATTTGTCTTTGGTAATATCATTACTTACGTTAGAACCTCCATTTCCACCGCAACCCATTTTAGCCCAAATCCAACTTGGACTTTGCCCTAATACTTGGCCACTGAGAAAAAAAAAGAAAAAGTATATTATAAATTTTTGCATACTAATTATTTTAATGAATAGCCAAAAGCCACAACAGTAAAATTACGCAACAGTAATCTTAAAAAAACAAGCCCTCGCTTAATGCGAGGGCTTTTTCATACGTGGAGAATACCGGAGTCGAACCGGTGACCTCTTGCATGCCATGCAAGCGCTCTAGCCAGCTGAGCTAATCCCCCATTAAATTAAGAACAGTTTGCAAATATACAGTTTTTTGAATTATTGGAGGGAGCCGGGATAAAAAACTTCCAATTATATAGATCTGGCTCAGATAAATTTTGCTTAAGGTTTCGCCGAATTGCATTTCTCGCTCGCAAGAGGCAGGCGGTTGGAGATTTCAAAGCTGTGGTGAATTCGTTTCAATAGGACTGATGCTCTCTCATCCACTCATAGTTTAAATAAGTATTCGGAACCGCTCGCAAGAGGCAGGTCGTTCGGAATTTCAAAGTCGTAGTGATTGTGCTTCATATAAAGTAAAACAATCATCAGTTCATTCTTAACAATCCTTTATTCATACTTTGCCTAAACTTCGCGCCCTTTGCGTAAAACTCAGCGGCCTTTGCGGTTAAGCCCTTTTACCGTTAAATACTTCCAAAATCCTGTAATCTCCTATGTTTAAACTTAGATTTGCTTTTCCGCCGGATTATCCTAACTTTGATATACAAATCCAAAACCATGAAAAAACATTTACTCCCTGCTTTATTATTTTGTTCCGTGCTTGCTGTCGGACAAAATGCCAGGATGGCTTCAACACAGCCTTCACGGATCACTGCTATTGAAAAAAATGTATTTGATGAAAAAGCCGCTTTAGAAGAAGCCAAAGCGCATGGAGTGCAGCCAGCAGACTACGCCGGTTATATACGTTTCAAAAAACAACAGGCGGAGAGCCATGATGCACTGCCCACTTTTAAAAACAAGGCTGTTGCAAAAACAAGTCTTCCACAACATACTTCCTCCGCTACAAACGCCGATTTTGAAACAGGCGATTTTACCGGCTGGACGCTTTATACAGGGGATAATACAGTTAATTCCTTCGGCCCGCTTCAGAATATTATGCCGGCAGTTGCAGGTCCCAACGATTCAATCGGCGGAGTGAACACGCTATGCAACCCAGGGCCGAGGCATAACATTATGACCAGCGCTTATGGTAATGATCCCTTTGCCGGTTTTCCAACTTCTTCCCCAATGGGCGGAAATTATACAGCTAAGCTTAACCGCTACTGCGCAAATTACGAAGCATCGGTACTGGAGCAGAATTTCTTAGTGACTGCCGGTCAGACCTTTTTAAATTATGTATACTCGGTTGTGCTGCAGGACGGCGGTCATGCGCAGGGCGAGCAACCTTATTTTGCCGTAGTTATTCTTGACGCGTTAGGAGATACCATTCCCGGGACCTATGTATACATGCAGGCAGCAAATGGAACAACACCCGGATTTTATCCTGTTGCCTCTCAGCAGGGCACTGCTTTCGTAGATACTTATTACAAGCCATGGACCCCTGTTTCCAATGACCTTTCGGCTTACCTTGGACAAAATGTAACGATTCGCTTTACTGCTGCTGATTGCATTTTTGGCGGACACAGCGGTTATGCTTATGTGGACGCGATGATGAGCGGTTCTTCGAACGTTCCCAATGTATGGCCGGGCGACGCCAACTACGATCTTGTAGCTGATGTGAACGACCTGTTATACATCGGCTGGGCTTACGGTGCAAGTGGAACGACACGTGCCGGCGCTACCAATACCTGGCAGGCAGAGCCTTCGGCAGACTGGGGAATGACCACGGCTTATGGAACGGAGTTCAAACACGCGGATTGCAATGGTGACGGAACAATTGACCTCAACGATACGCTGGCGATCTCGAACAATTACAACATGAGCCATACTTTTAAATTAATGAATCCGGCTAACACGGTGAATTACCTCAGCAATTACCGTAACCTCGCTTTGTCCTCAACAACTTCTTCCGTAAGTCCTAACCAAACATTTACGATCAGCGCGGATCTGCCCGCATCGAATTTCCCTGCTGCGGATAAGATCTATGGAATAGCGTTTAAGCTGCATGTTCCTTCTCAATATGTTACCGCAATGAATGGCAATGATTATTCTTCTTCTTTTCTTGGAACGAACGGCACGAATATGATCACTATGGCACGTCCGTTCACGGCAGGCGGCTACATTGATTATTGCATGACCAGGAGAGACTATCAGAATTCGACAGGTTCCGGAAATCTTTTTTCTGTTGACCTTACAGCTTCTAACTTTGCAGGAAGCGGCTCAGCGGATTTCAGCATCAGCGATGTTGTTGCGGTGGCCTATAACGGAGAATACCTCCCGATCGGTTCCACTACCTTGAGCATGAATTTTACTGCTCCTACAGGTATTGCATCACATAGCGCGGCCGAGCTCAGCCTTCGCCCTAACCCGGCAAGCGATCGCCTTTTTGTTGAGGGCGTAAAAGGAAACAATGTAAAATTCGAGGTCCTTAGTATCATTGGAGAAATTGTGCTGCAATCTCAGTTAACAAAGAATACTGCAATTGATGTATCAGGACTGGAGAAAGGCGCTTACTTCATCAGGATCCATTCTGCTGAAGGAACGCAGATAAAAAAGTTCATAAAGGAATAAACTAAACCTGATCAATTCGAAATGCCCCGACTCAACGGGGCATTTTTTTATTACCTTCATTTTATAAAATAATCATCATGAAAAAAACAAGCATCTTTATGCAGATCTGCATTGGTATTTCAATAATTCTTTTGTCAGGAGGATTTTTTCTCCGCTCCATGAACCAGGCGAATGCGGCGCCGGCGCTTCCCGGAAAACTTCAACAGTCGACAGGAAGCATTGGCAAATACCAGATGTGCGCGAACACAGTTACGGTCGGAGATAAATTTTTCCAGTATGTACTGGTATGGAACACAGAAACCGGTCAGAGTAAATATTATTATTACGACAGGTACGATGACAGGACATTTACCTGGATCCCATTCGGAAAGGATCTGCCGGAGAAACCTTTGTAGTTCTTATACTAAGAATTTTCTACACCAGGGGCTAAAAGAACGCAGAGGGTTTTTTTATGAAATCCTTAAAATTTATTGTCTTTCTCAGGCGAAAATATCTGCCTATCTTTCTTTTTCACAACAGTACCATATAGCCCTGCAACAATTTGTGTGGTGTAATGCAGGTAAGGCACGCTACTAACACAATTCCTCTGCGCCCTCCGCGACCTCTGGTGTAAAATAAAAAATCCTGCCATGAGCAGGATTCTTAACTAAGTTACATGAGTTCTTACAGTTTCGCTTTGATCTCCACCATGTCGTATCCTTCAATGATGTCGCCAACCTGTATATCGTTAAAGCCTTCAATGTTCAATCCGCACTCGTAACCTGCGGAAACTTCCTTCACGTCGTCTTTCTCGCGTTTCAGTGAGGCAAGTACTCCCTGGTGAATTACAATTCCATCGCGGATCACACGTACTTTCGTATGACGGTTCACTTTTCCGTCCAGTACATAACATCCGGCAATTGTTCCCACTTTGGTGATCTTGAATACAGCGCGGATCTCGATGTTGCAGGTAACTTTCTCCTCGAATTCCGGAGCAAGCATTCCTTCCATCGCCGCTTTCACTTCATTGATCGCATCGTAGATAATTGAATACAGTCGGATATCGATCTGTTCCGTTTCAGCAAGCTTGCGCGCGTTGAGCGAAGGACGAACCTGGAAGCCGACAATGATCGCGTTGGAAGCTGAAGCCAGCAACACATCGCTTTCGCTGATGGCGCCCACCGATTTGTGGATAATATTTACCTGTACTTTTTCAGTGGATAATTTGAGTAATGAATCCGCGAGGGCCTCAATGGATCCATCCACGTCACCTTTCACAATGATGTTGAGTTCCTTAAAGTCGCCGATCGCCAAACGACGACCGATCTCATCGAGCGTAATGTGCTTCTGCGTACGGATCCCCTGCTCGCGTTGTAATTGCAAACGCTTGTTGGCAATGTCCTTCGCTTCACGCTCATCGCTCATCACGTTGAATTTATCACCGGCCTGCGGAGCGCCATTCAAACCTAAAATAGTTACCGGCATGGCAGGACCAACTTCGGTCACCGCTAAACCGCGCTCATTATGCATCGCTTTGATACGTCCGGCGTAGCAACCCGCAAGCAGCATATCGCCGACATGCAGGGTTCCATTCTCATTCAATATGGTTGATACGTAACCGCGTCCCTTGTCAAGTGCAGATTCAATAACTGTTCCGCTGGCATTCCTCTTCGGGTTTGCTTTCAGCTGAAGCATTTCCGCCTCGAGCAATACTTTTTCAAGTAACAGGTCAATGTTCTTTCCTTGCTTTGCGGAGATCTCCTGGCACTGGTATTTACCACCCCATTCTTCAACAAGGATATTCATTGCCGAAAGCGCTTCGCGGATCTTATCCGGGTTAGCTCCTGGCTTATCAATTTTATTTATGGCAAATACGATCGGTACACCTGCGGCCTGCGCATGGTTGATCGCTTCTGTCGTTTGCGGCATTACGCTGTCGTCAGCAGCAACAACAATAATAGCAACGTCGGTTACCTTGGCTCCGCGCGCACGCATGGCGGTAAACGCTTCGTGACCGGGAGTATCGAGGAAGGTAATGGATTTACCATTATCTAATTTTACGTTGTATGCACCAATGTGCTGGGTGATCCCTCCGGCCTCACCGGCGATCACGTTTGTTTTACGGATAAAGTCAAGTAATGAAGTTTTACCGTGATCCACGTGACCCATTACCGTAACAACAGGAGGACAATCCATCAGGTCATCCGGTTTGTCATCTTCTTCTTCAATCGCCACCTGAGCTTCAACAGTAACGAATTCCACTTTGTAACCGAACTCTTCAGCGACAATGGAAATTGTTTCCGCGTCGAGACGCTGGTTGATGGAAACGAAAAGTCCGAGCGACATACAGGTCGAAATAACATTGGTAACCGGCAGGTTCATCATTTGCGCCAATTGATTCGCAGACACAAATTCAGTAACCTTCAGGATCTTTTTTTCCGCTTCTATTTGCTCCTGTTCATCAGCGATCCTTTCCTGGATCATATCACGCTTTTCCCGGCGGTATTTGGACGCGTTTGATTTTCCACCTTTATTACTTAGCCGTGCAAGAGTTTCCTTGATCTGCGCCTGAATTTCTTCATCAGTAAGCGCAGGTTTCGCCTCACGTTTGGCTCCGGGTTTCTTATCGCGGTCCTTAAATCTTTCTTTTGCAAGAGTAGCCTGTTGTTTTCCAACATTCTTGATTTCCTCTTCGGTAAGTCCGCCTTTTTTGATCCGCTTACGCTTTTTCTTATCCGCATGCTTTGAGCCATCGGATGAAGCGATCGGTTTTTTCTCGACAGGAAGTTCGATCTTGCGAAGGATCTTCGGTCCGTCCAGCTTTTCATATTTTGTAGCAAGGAAATCTTCTTTAGGCTCTGTTGACTGCGCCACAACCTCTTTCACAGGCTCTACTACAACTTTAGCCGGCTCAACTTCAACAACATCTTCCTCCTTTGCCTTGGTTTTTTTAGTTTCCTTTCCCTCCGCTTCTTTTTCCTTCTTGGTTTTTTTATCCGGCTTGGTTTTGGAGTTGATCGAATCCAGATCGATCTTTGAAATAACTTTTACGTTAACGCTCTTATCCGATTTCGCTTTTACAACTTCCTCTTCCTTGTTTTCCGTTTTAGCGGGCTTCATTTCCTCCGCTATTCTTTCCCTTTCTTTCTTTACAAGACTCTCCAGAACCTTATCCGTTGCAGAAGGTGTTGTAAGATCTTTGATGACAATGCTCTCTTCATCATCGTGTGATTTTTTGGTTCCTGCTTTTACATCCGAAAGCGCAATCGTTTCCTTTTTTTCCTTAATTATCTGGGAAACCTGCGCAGCTTCTTCCTTAGCAAATTTATCGCCCTGGAACTCCTTCATCAGCAGTTTGTATTCCTCATCGCCTATTTTGGCGTTGGGGTTGGACTCCACTTTGTGTCCTTTTACTGAAAGGAAATCCACTATCGTGTGCAACGACAAATTGAACTCTTTCGCTACTTTGCTTAAACGCAATGTTTTTAAACTATCTGGCATATTTTTCTCTCCTGCGGAAGCGCATACAAGCGTTTCCGTACTGGTTTTAATTTTGGTTTATTCTTCAAATTCCGCCTGTAATATCGAGCGAAGTTCCTGTACGGTCTCTTCGTCCAATGATGTACGGCGCGTTAATTCAGCTATCGACAGATCGAGCACGCTTTTCGCGGTATCGCATCCGATAGCTTTCAGTTCATCGATGATCGAATGTTCGATCTCATCTGCAAATTCTTCCAGGTCAACGTCCTCTGTGTCGGCATCTTCAACATCACGGTAAACGTCGATCTCATAACCGGTAAGTTTGCCCGCAAGCTTAATGTTATATCCGCCCTTACCGATCGCCAGTGAAACCTGGTCCGGCTTCAGGTACACATCGGCACGCTTATTCGTTTCATCTATTTTGATAGTCGTGATCTTAGCAGGACTAAGCGCGCGCTGAATGAACAGGTTCGGGTTAGTTGTAAAATTGATCACATCGATATTTTCATTCTTCAATTCGCGCACGATACCGTGAATACGCGAGCCTTTCATACCTACGCAGGCGCCAACCGGGTCAATACGCTCGTCGTAAGACTCAACCGCAACTTTTGCTCTCTCACCTGGCTCGCGAACGATCTTTTTAATAGTGATCAGTCCATCGGAGATCTCAGGAACTTCCATTTCGAACAAACGCTCGAGGAAGGAAGGAGAAGTGCGCGAAAGAACGATGACCGGCGTTCCGTTCTTCATTTCAACTTTAGAAACAACTGCCTTTACGTTATCACCCTTTTTAAAGAAATCCGTTGGGATCTGTTCCGGTTTTGGAAGGATGAGCTCATTGCTTTCATCATCGAGGAGCAACAGTTCTTTTTTCCAGATCTGGTATACCTCAGCAGTGATCACATCACCTACGCGCTCTTTATATTTGTTGTAAATTTCATTCTTCTCCAGTTCAAGGATCTTCTGCACCAGGTTCTGACGTACTGCAAGCACTGCGCGACGACCAAAATCTTCCAGCTTAACCGGCTCGGTAAGTTCTTCCCCGATCTCAAAATCAGGCTCGATCTTGTGAGCGTCCCTCAGGCTGATGTGTTTATTTGGATCGTAATCAAAAGAATCTTCAGCGAATTCATTATCGACAATTGTCCTGTTCTTCCATATTTCAATGTCCCCTTTATCGGGGTTCACGATAATATCAAAGTTCTTGTCGGATCCAAAACGCTTGATCAGCATGCTCCGGAAAACATCTTCGATGATGGACATCAATGTAACGCGGTCAACATTTTTAATGTCTTTGAATTCTGAGAACGACTCAATTAAATTTACGGCTTGCATTGTTTGTTTATTTAAATGATAAAATTAATTTGGTTTCTTTTATTTGGTTTAACGGCAACTTTAATTTTTCTGTGATTGTCTGCTTTCCTTTACCCTTCTCTTTTCGCTCCGTTCTTGTTGATTCGATCGTGATCTCTTCCTCATTCTCTTCAAGAAGCTTTCCGGTCATTTTTTCACCGCTGGTAGTCGTCACTTCTACATTGCGTCCAAGATTTTTAGTGTACTGCGCATGCACCCTGAACGGCTGATCGATACCTGCTGAAGAAACTATCAACTGGAAGTCATCCTTTTCACGGTCGAGGTTTGCTTCGATATGCCTGCTGAGTTCAACGCAATCACTGATCGCGATTTTATCAAGACTATCGATCAGCACTTCGATCTTATTTACAGGCTTAATTTTTATCTCTACAATAAATTTGTTGCTTCCTGCAATACTTTCCTCTACCAGTTTGCTAATCGTACTTTCCGTTATCATAGGTCATTTAAAAAACTGAGGGGACTTCTGTCCCCTCAATACATTAACTTATTTAGCGAATGCAAATATACGTTGTATTAAGGGAATTTCAAAATTTATTAAACATCAATTGTTAAATAGGCTAATGCAATAATTTTCAAAAGCTTAGAAAATGGAACTAAGCGTTAAGAAGGCATTAATTATCGATTAAATATTTGTTTAGCCCGATAAGAAAGCTTAAATTTACTATGAATTACGCCCCCGCACCACAAACAAACAACATAATAACAACTATCATGTTTTCATTACAACAAAAACAAGGTTCTGTTAGAAAGGCGATTTTTACATTAGCTATTATATTACTTAATGTATTTGCCATTTCGGCAGAAGAGAAATTCGGAATGGATGAAAGCGCTAATACCGCTTTTAATCCGATGTACAGCTATATCATTCTGGGAGCTGTATTTGTCCTGGCAATAGTGGTTTACATTATTTTTAAACCCAAGGACAAACCCCATACACATGTACCGCCGCCGCGAAGTGCTTCAAGAGCAGTTGGCTCAAGGGATCCAAGAAGAAGATCTTCTTCCCAGCGCCCCATGTAAATTGAATTACTTTTCGTATTCCCGGAACACGGCAGCAGAAATTTCCTGCATGCGTTGCTTTTCCAGCTTAAGTTTAGGCTTGCTGAAATTAGCATCACTTTCATTGTTTGAAGGGATCAGGTGAATATGTGCGTGAGGCACTTCAAAACCCAATACAACAACGCTGATCCTTTTGCACGGCACAGCACGCTTTAAAGCGATAGCTACCTCTTTTGCAAAGTCCATTAAGCCGGAATAGGTTTCATCATCCAGGTCGAAAAGATAATCCACTTCTCTCTTAGGAATAACAAGCGTGTGGCCTTCGGTTAGCGGGTTTACATCAAGAAAAGCAAGGTACTTGTCATTCTCCGCCACTTTGTAGCAGGGAATTTCTCCGGAAGCTATACGTGCAAAAATGGAGGCCATTGCTTCAAATACTGATCTCAATAACCTGGAATGGGATCACACCCGCGGGAACGGTTATATCAACCTTATCGCCTACTTTTTTCCCGAGCAAGCCTTTTCCTATCGGCGAGTCAATGGATATTTTTCCTTCTTTAAGATTTGCTTCATTTTCTGCAACAAGGGTATATTGCATTATTGCATTATTCTTAAGGTTCTTTATTTTGACCTTAGTAAGGATAGAAACCTTGGAAAGGTCGAGCTGGCTGCCGTCAACGAGCCGGGCATTGGCAATAATATCCTTTAACTTGGCAATTCTCATTTCCAGAAGACCTTGTGCTTCACGCGCGGCATCGTATTCCGCATTTTCAGAAAGATCGCCTTTATCGCGCGCTTCTGCTATTGCCCGCGTAATGTTCGGTCGTTCCACTCTTTCCAGGTGCGTGAGCTCATCTTTCAGCTTCTTTAATCCTTCTTCTGTGTAATAAGCGATCTGTGACATAAGGCTTTTTATAAAAGTAAAAAAATCCCGCCGTAAGCGAGATTCTTTAAACAAAGTTAATAAATTAAAACCGATTCTACAAATTCATGCGAACGCCGATTGAATGGCAGCCGCTGAATGGGTTTGTAAATCTGTAAGAATAATCAAGCGCAAAACTTGATTTTTTTTCTGTTCCGAAAGGCAGCTCAAGAGTTAAACCTGCAGAAGGACCCGTAAAGGCAGTTCTGCGATTAGCATTATTTGTAATGCCTTTCTCGTAGCAATAACCCGCCCTAACCATCAGGTATTGTTTGAACCCATATTCAAGGCCGACTGCATATTGATCCTGGGTGAATGAATTGGAGGTAAAGTTACCTGCAAGCGTAATACGGTGATCGCGCTTTGAAGCGCTGTTCGCTGTATCGCCACCGCCCACGTAAAAATCGTAAGCGCCGCCGATGTTAAGCAAAGATGGTAATTCAAAAGCTCCTGAGCGCTGTTCGAAGGTAGCGGTATAACCTGCAATTGTTCCATTGGTTTGTGTACCGTCAAGAATATTCGCGGTAAAGGTCATACCATCGCCTTTGTAGCTGAGTTTCGGCCCGACATTTTTCAATGCGATGCCAAAGTGGATCTGATCGTATTTACCTGTATGGTACTGGATACCTGCATCCAGGCAAGCGCCTTTGGCCTGCACGTTGGAAATCTGCTCGTTGATGATCTTCAGGGTAACACCACCATAGATATTATCTGAAAATCCCTTCGCATAGGAAAGCCCGATATTCATAAACATCGGAGTAATTGTACCCAGACTTCCTTCCGGCTGATCAACAGTTGTAACATTGATATTACCCGCATTGAGTGACATCACTGAAAGACCAATGGCCCCGGTTTCCCCAACACGCTGCGTTAAACCAAAAGCGTTGATGTTGATCCCTGAACCTGCGAGCCAGCTTGTGCGACTGAAGATCACTTCTGTTTTCTTAGTGAAAGCAGTACCTGCAACGTTCAGGAACATAGCTTCGAGGCCGCGCGCACGTGAAGTACCTGCTCCTGCCCATCCGCTTGAGCGCGCATACGGATTGATCAGCAATTGTCCTGCTCCGGCAGCACCGGCACGATCAGGGTTACCGGCTTTGATACCGGCAGGGATGATTAACCCTGCCAGCACCGCGCCTAAAATTACTTTACTGTATTTTTTCATAATATTTACCTTCTAACTATTAAATCATTAATAAGACTGGAGATCTATCGGACGCATCACACCGAACCATTTCAATATTTTCTCTCCGATGCCCGGAGCTTCAATATGGAAGATGTACAATCCACTGGCAACCGGAATATTTTTCTGGTTCTTCAGATCCCAAATGATATCCGTAGTGTTATCCGTGTCTTTCTTCAGTGTCCGCATAAGTGTTCCGTTCAACGAGTAGATCCTGATCGTACACTGTGGCGGAAGATTCACCACCTTGATCACGTTATCGATCCGCGTACGCTCATACTGCGAATGACCGTAGTATGGGTTTGGAACGATATTGATCTGTGACAGCGCATCCTTAGCCGTTTCGTTCACATTCTTTGTTGGAACGAGATCTCCCGTGCTGAACCTGTACATCGGGAAGTTAGCATTCTGAGCCGCTGTGAAACCGGGTGTTGTAAAACCAGTTGTTGGATTACCAATTGTATCTGTTGTAACGTAAGCCGGATTGCCTGTTGAATCATTCAGGAAAGTCACGGTCCAGTCTTTTACAGCACCTGCATAGGCGAGGTTGCCATAAGCCGCTGACCACATACCGGACAATCCATAACGGTAAGGTTTTGCAACACGGATCCTAACTTTGCAGTCGCTTGGAATATCAAGGTTAACACCATGCGTAGAGTTACCGGAAGAGAGGAGAGGAAGATTTACCCACATCACATCTTTATAAGCTTCAACAAAAGACTTAGGATTAACAGCCGAAGAATAAAAACCTTCGTTTGCAAGTCCGGTTCCTTTTACATCCAGCATTTTAAATAATGCCGAACCGGCATCGTAACGCGGAACATCTGTTGGCATTCCTGTAGGACTTACGCCATCGCCGTTATGACCGAAAACATAAATGTAATGCATGCCACCGAATACATACTTATCCAAAGCCGCATCGTATTTTACACTTGTCGGATTCCAAATCATGTCATTCCCGTTATTAGCTACATCAGAACTATTTTCACCAAAGGCTATGTTGAGGCGTTCACCGGTTTCAACATTGATTGCATATCCAGGGAACCATCCCATACCGTGGTCGGAAATATAATTTGGATCGGTATCTAATGTACTTGCTCCGCTACCGGCAGCAGCAGCGTTACCATTTTTATCAACAGATGCCGCTCTTCTTCTAAGAAATTTGAACTGATTACTATCCGCCTGCGTTGAGTAATGGCACAATTCGATAACCGGACAACGTGACCATTTACTTTTGTCGGAAGTGATCACCACGTCTACACTTGCAAGGTCGCGCATATCGAGAGATGAGTTATACAATTTGTGGAAGGGCTTCGAGGTCGTTGATGTTGATTTAAATCCGAGCGCAGGAGCACTTTCGATTGTAGCTGAATTCGGAGCAGCAGCAGCTGCCATTCTATACGGAGCCCATGTTCCGCCAACTACCGTTTCCCAAAGCTGTCCAGGGTCAGCGATGATACCAGGTCCGCCTCCCGACGGAGTTTCAATAATATCATCGTAGTTTGGATTTGGAAATGTTTCTGCACCTGACCTGATCCAGTTTTCCGGATTATTCTCACCTTCGCTATCCTCTATACCGGTCAGCCAGCCATTACTTCCATCGGAGAAGCTGATGCTTGATTCGAGCAGATCTCCTGAGAATACGTGACCTTCTTTTTTATACGTTGCCGGCTGAGGATCCATTACCTGTTTAATGTTTATGGAAATTCCAAGCACTTCACCATTTACACCAGTAAGAATCTGCTCCTGTCCAACACCTATCCATTCGTCAGCAGTCCATTGTTTGGTGTAGGACTGTCCAGACTCATCAGTATATGTTCCATCGAGCACCCATCCAAAATCCCTCCTCACTTTTCCACTGTCCAATTGTGAACGTGTTCCCATTGCAACTGATGTATCAACACCCAGGAACCTTTCTATTTTCTGGAATTTCAAAGTGAAATTTCCGGCAAGGACTTTTAAAGGATCGATCACCTTTACACCTATAGGGCCACGGTTATTCTGGTATTCGAGTTCAACCTCCCTGCTGGAAGGATGATTCAGAATGTTCGCTACAGTGGCATCCGTAAGGTCCAGAATATTTCCGCCATTGCCCTGACCTTCCATTCGCGTGATTTTTGGTCCGAAGCCGTAAACAGAGTTCATATTGGTACCATAGGTCTCAGGACTTGTATTATGAGGAATTGCGGAATAGATCTTAATGTTCCTTCTTCCTCTCAGGTACGGCTTTTTCTGTCCCATGAAATCTCCTGATGTGGCATGGCCAACAATACTTCCGGTTGAATCGTACGTTGGAGGCACGTCCTGCGCATAAGGCAGGTAACTGTTGTAACCGTAAGCCACAGCCATGTAGTAATAGGTTTTGTGGTTCACTAGCTTATTGCTTCCGGCGGCGAATTTATCTTCGCCAATGATAAACGAGTTTTTAATTCCTTTGTCTTCCCCGTCAACCATTAGCTGGGGGACGCTACCAAGGATCGGATCGCTTTTATAATTCACTATTTTTTTAACACCGTTCTGAATATCGCATTGGAAAATAAGACGGGCCTTATTCTCATCATCCAGGTCCGTAGCGCTCACTGTATAATCCTTGATCTGGAACACCTGGTAGCCTTCGAATTTGTAATTCCTGTCTAAAGTAGGAAGCCCGATGATCGGAGAAATTGAAGGATCGATCTCATTGTAACGCTGATGCTCGTAATTGTTGGAGACACCAGCTTTGTTAGAAAGATAGAAAATGAACTGGTTCTCCAGCTCCTGAATAGTAAGATCAGGGGCATCGGGTCCATCCAATACTTTAAAGCAAGCATCAAATAAAGCCTGAGCTTTATCATCCGCAGCCTGCAAAAGAGGAATAGCGCCAAAGTTATTTGCTGATGCTGTTCTTACGAAAGGCATACCGAAGGTAATGTAGTTCACAGAACCGGGAGCCAGGGTAAATTTACCTGCAGACTGCAAAAAGCGGCGGTCGCCGGGCTGATTCTTGCTGTTAGCGCCATCCGTGTTGATCTCCGTCCAGTTCCCGAAAGGCGGGGCAATTGCCGCCGGAGTAGGATTAGAAGGTGTAGGATCCGGAGTGGTTCCCAGATTATTCGGATCCGTATTGCCCGGATACATAAATTTACATGCAGGATTTGCAGGGGTTAAGCCGTTTCCTCCGTATGTCATTACCGAGCCGTCCTTCCAACGTCCGCGCATCAGGTTATAGAACTGGCTACCATTACCAGTTCCGGCAGGGTTACCATTCTGAGAATTACCCGTGTTGTTGTAGTAGTTAAATCTTGCCATTACGATCTGCTCGGGCTGAACACTATCAGCAATTGTCCCTGTGAAATTCCCATTTGCATCGTATTGATTGGTACAATCTACACATCCATCGCGGTCATTATCTACAAGGTCATGTATATCGGCATTTGGTCCCTGGAAGAAGTCACATCCTAAAGCGGGCAATTTATCGTGATAACCGATATTACCATCTGCATCTTCGTCATAATTATCACCGTTGTAGATATAACCTAAACCGCGGCCCACATCGCAACCGATATAGTCATCCGCATAGTTACCAAGGTCAGCATCCACCCATACGGCAAAATAAGTACTGTCCAATTGGTATGTACCGCGGTTGATGATCTCAAAATTATAGAAGGACATGTCGTTCAATTCATCACTGGTAGCAAACTGGAAGGCCTGTGCACGGATCTCCACACCGATCTGCTGCGCATCTGTTTCTGTGTGGATATTTCCTTTATCGTTAAACACCCAGAATAAGGTTTCATCACCGAAGAGACGCGCCTTGCATTGTCCCTGCGCGACATTCACACCTGTAACATTGTACAAAGGATAATCCCCGAAATTAGGATCGTAACTCATGTCGCCGTCTTCATCATGAAAAGGAGCCAGGTAATAAAAAGCCTGTGAAGCATCTACATAAGGAGCGTTGCCGGGATAATCCTTGATCCAGTTCGGAACAGCGTTATCTAAAACCTGATTTGTTGCCCAATCAGCGTGCAATGCGTCAACATCTTTACGGTTGAACTTAAAATGCTTGTCGTATTTTGAGCAGGTAGTTGCATCTACATAAGCAGTTCCATCCGTAGTTAAAGGTCCCGGCCAGAAATCGACACCACTCTGGCGGTAAGTCATGGCCGCTACTTTTAAGCTCGATCCGCCTACGTATCCACCGAACCATAATGATCCTGCAAAGCAGGCATAGGATTTACTGTTCTTGGGGACTTCGTATTTCGCAGAAGTAAGGTCCCACCACATGTCACCGGACGTCATGATTGTCATCCTGACGTTATTCAATTCCATAACGGTTTGGGTTTTTCCAGCGGCACAGCCACCCATTACTTTTTCCCCATTGGAGGGCGCCGTGATCTTTTTTCCATCACCGCTTCCGCCATCGCTGTCGTTTGTCTTAATGTTCTCCTTAGCCAGCATTATATTGGATAAGCCGAAGAAAGATAAAACAAGAATTAATTTTCGTATCATAGATTTGTTCATATTCATAATTTTTAAACTGATAAGAGCAATTTTTAGAAATCTAACTGAAGACCAATACGTATTGCTCTCGGTCTGTTATAATATGTGGGGTCATTTAATGCTGCTTTATAAAGATCCAGGTAAGACTGGTAGAATAAAGGTCCGCGGGTCGCTATTGAAGACAAGTTACCCTGTGCGAAAGGCGAGCCCAGGTAACCGTCGTCAGACGGAGAACCCGTGAACGGATGCACTCTTACCACATTCAATGTGTTGAATAAGTTAAGCACCTGCAGGTAAACATTCAGGTTAGCGTTCTTTTTAGAATCTCCGTCAGCCTTGCCCCAGGTCAGTTCAAATGTTTTGTCGATCCTTAGGTCAGTACGGAACTGCCAAGGATAACGCGAGCCATTTAAGTCTCCGGCCACATAAGAGTTCGCTGCAATACTCGGGTCAACATCGCTGGTCGGATTTGCCTGGCGCGTGTAAGGAGTTCCTGAACCAAGACGTGTCACGAAGTTGAAACCAACATCTTTCAGCACCTGGTAGGTTTTTTCAGAATCACCTTTTTTCTTTGTGAATTTAGGCCCCTTGTAATCTTTTCCGGAACCAAAGCGGTAATCGATAGTTCCTGTAAAGGTGTGACGCTGGTCGAAATCAAGCGGCAAAGTTACACGCAGGTTAGGCTGGCTCGAGCTTGCAAGGTTGTAACCTCCGTTAGCATTGGATCCTGAACCCTCAGCAAACTGAAGCGTATAGTTTGCATTCACTGAAATACCGCCTGTTCTACGCAGGTCATATTCTACTGAGAAACCTTTTACAGTTCCAAAGTCGATATTACCATAACTCAGGTAAGAAATAGGATAAGCCTGGTTAACGCGGGTGATCTGGGTCATGTTCCGCATTTCACGGTAGAAAGAAGTTAGTTTTAAAGCTGCATTTTTCTTTTCGCTCAATACCTGGCTGAAGCCCAATTCGTAATCGATGGTTTTTTCAGGTTTCAGGTTAGGGTTATTCACTATACTTCCCTGGTTGTTTGTAAGGAAATAATAATCTTTTGGATCTACGCGCTGAGCATAAGTAGGACGCTGAGTCAGCACATCATAATGAGCGAAGAAGTTGGCCACATCCGAAATCGGAAAAGAGAATGCAATACGCGGCATCACATTGATCTGCGGAACATAATCCTTAAATGCCGAGTTGGAATATGGCTGTAACTTGTCATTGGTCTCAGCCACTAACCAGGGTTGAATTGTTCCTGTAGTAGTCAGCTTTGCCAGCTCTTTCGGATCCGCTACCTCATTACCGCTTGCATCGTACCAGGTATCGCCATCGCGGTAACCTACAACTTGTGATGAACTATTGCTGTCGAACACGTAAACGGTTGCATCATTAGAAATATTTCCCGGCTTGGTTGAGCCACCCAGTTCTCCTGCAGTATGCGCTTCTTTTAGCAGGTATTTATCTTTTAATACTTTCTGGTTCGCATCGTAACGATCTATCCTGACTCCAACGCTAAACTTGATGTCTTTAAAGTCAAATTTATCCTGGATGTAACCCGCCATGTAGATAGGGCGGAAAGCGCCTACATTTCTGTCGAATACGGTATCTCCACGGTCAGTTTTGGATTTCGTGAGAAAATCATCGAAGCCGACCTTATTTTTCAGGCGCTTCCCATAATAATCGTAGCCAAAAGCATCCACCAGCGAACCTGAACCTCCGTTGAGCAACTCATCAGGTGTTAGCATATTAATATTATAAGTTGAAGGGTCGTAAGCGTCAACATCGATATAATCAGTTGAATTATACGGCAGGCCCATTACCTGTTCGTAAAATACTTTTGAGAAGTGCGATTGTGCATTTTCATCGTAAGCAGGATTAAAGCCCACGGCAATGCCAGTTCCGCCTACAAACGGATTCGTATAAGTAGAATCGTAAATATAAGCGCTGCTCTTATCCATTCCTATATTGTGCAGGTTAGCAAGCTGACGCATACGTCCCCATAAATCGATAGGAGCAACATTGTAACCACGAAGATCCCTTTGGTCAAATTCAATCCCCACTTGTAAAGCGTGGTTCTTAATGTCAGCAGAAAAACTTGAAGTGATCCTGAACTGTGAATTATCCGTAATGGAATAACCGCCATACTGGCGACCGCTTCCGTACCAGATCCCCTGGATATTTCCCGGTCTTTGTCCGTTATATAAACCATTAACGCTGCCCAGACTCTGTACACTTGAAAAGCTGTTGATTCCCATCTCATCGATTACCTGCTGTGTGTATGCAACTCCTAAAGGATTTTGGGTTCCGGCCGAAAAAGTAATTGCGGAGTCATAATTAAACTGCTGTACCCAGGCGCTGGCAATGGTATCGCCCTGCTCAATTATCCCATTGTGGTTCACATCATATTGAAAGTTATTCGCCTGCGTCACACCAAAGAATTTCCCCCTGGAAGTATTGAATTTTCCAATATAACCATAGTCGAAGAACTTGTCCTTGTGCGTATCATCCTGAACCTTATTCTTTTCTTTCTGGTAACCCATCTGGAAAGTAAAATAGGCGTTCTTTATTGTAGCCTGCGATTTCTCCTGCTCAGAAGCGCTCTCATTTCCGAACTTCTGCGTAAAGCGGATATAACCTCTCATTGTATTATCAATGGACTGAGGATTATTTGCCGGGTTAAACAGCGCATAACTTTTTTGGTAAGAGTGATAATTATTGTAATCCCATGTACCTCCGATTGTAATATTCAGGTTATTAGTAGGCTTGAAATCTATTTTAGGGCTCAAGCGGAAGGATTTGGTTGCCACATTCTGACGAACCTTTACTTTTTCCATATCGTCAAAGGTCACATATTCACCAGCCCTATAATAAGTGCCATTTTCCTGACGCACTAATGGCTTTTGCTCGATCTCCCTTAATTTACTGTCTTTTACTTTGTATACTCCTACAGCAGAAGGATCAGGATCCTTTTGGTAAACAGCTTCACCCGCAAGGAAGAATCCAACAATCGGGCGCTTTGTACCTGTAGAATCTTTTTTCGACCAGATCGGTCCGCCCACGCTGAATCCTAAAAAGTTATAACCCCATTTATCGGTTAGCTGTGAGCTGATCGCTTCAACACCTCCAAAGAATTTAGGCTGAGGGCCGCGAGTTGTAATTGAAATAACCCCTCCCGTTGCATCACCGTATTGTGCAGGCAGACCTCCTAAAATCACACTTACCTGCTCTACACCTTGCTGTGGGATCCCTGTGCCTCCGATTGCACGCTCACCGTCAATAAAGATCTGGGTACCGCCAGAACGGGAACCGCGTACGTTAACTGCTTTTCCTTCGTCGGACTGATAAACACCTGCAGTGGTAGAAGCCACGGAAAGAACGTTTTTAGTAGCCATGTGCTGGTATTCCTCACGGGTAACAGTTCCACCGCTTTTCGTGTCCGGATCGATCAGTGGTTCCTGGTAAGCAACAACCTGCACCTCATCCAGTTTTACACCTTCATCGTTCGACATCCCGATTGGAACATATTCCACCTTATCTGCACGTACATTTACTCCCTGGATCTCTTTTGGAGCATAACCCACGTAAACTGCCTTAACATTATATTTTCCCGGTGCAAGAGGCTTGATCATAACCACACCATCCAGATCCGTCGTACCTACACCCACCTGAACCCCGCCACTTGTTACAATA
>JBJMLS010000026.1:0-25625 GCA_045805185.1 Bacteroidia bacterium
CCATGCAGTAGTGTATCCAGCGACCGGATTTCCCTGACCTTCAAAAAAAGAAGCTGTGTTTCCTGCATTAGCTCCTCCTCCTCCGCCAGCGTTATTACCGTCACCCGCACCTCCGCCATTAGCAACTGAGCCTCTTCCATATATACCAGAAAACAATTTACTGTATCGGGCAGTATCACCGCCAATGCCTTCACCTTTTATACCCCCTTCAGTTGCCCGGCAAGATCCATAATTACCACTTCCAAAAGTTGTACTGTTTTCAATTCCACCACCTCTGAAACCTTTTCCGCTAACATCTATAGAGGTTGCGGCATTTAGCGTTGTTGCATATTTTACTTCTACTACAACTACGCCTCCTGTTCGACCGTTCCATTGATTACAGGTAATTGAGCCGGCACCTGTAACACTCAATGTTGTATAGCGTGGAACACGGATTACCTGTGTATTCCCAAATTTCCGTGAATGCCATTGCGAAAAAGCCGAATAAGAATTTTTCAATCCGCAGTCAAGGGTAAGAACATTACCGGCAACAGAAGTTATTTCAAAAAATTCATTGTTTCCTGTTGTATAATAATTGGTAATATTTCCATATGCTAAGCTACTTGGAATTGAATTCAGGGTATCCGGAAAAATTGTGTCTTTCCCGGCGTTTACTTTTGCTCCCTGCATTTGAATGATAAACACAAGATCTCCGGCAGCAAACCCGGTACCCGTCCCAACTGTGATCGATGTAGCTCCGGCAGCCACGTTTACCGCAAGGGTATCCGAAACAGTATTCACAACCGTATTCGCTACTGTAATATTTCCCGGCCCGTCTTTTCCGCGCTGCGAAAAAAGGTTTCCTGAAAATAACAGCAATGCTATAAATGCGGGAAGGAATTTGGAAATAAGTTTCATCTGTGAATGATTAAGATTTTAAAAATAGTTAAATATAATGTTAAATACAAGTCATGTTTTCTTGAAAATGAATACGTTATCCTCGTTGTAGATCACCTTCCACTGACGGGATAAATGTAAGTGTATGAGCTTATCAACCAATTCCTTTCGTGTAAGCGGGTAAGTATTGGTACGAACGGAGATTATAATGTATTCCGCGTCTTTTACAATTGGAAACTGGTAGATCTTTTCCCTGTCGCACAGGTGAGGAACGAACATGTTCATCGCGCTAACCGGCGCATCTCCTGGAATTAATTTGAGCGCCTTGTAAACTTTTGAATTTTGGTAATAGCTCTGGTAATGTCCGTCCTGGTAAAAACGGATCCTGTTTTTGTCTGTATATGCTTTTGTATGATCACAGAGCCTTATTGTTACTGCAAGGGTCAGCAGAAGGTATATCCAAGTGAGCAGTATTTTTCTATGCCGGATCCCTGATAACACCGTAATAAAGCAGATCGCAATAATGGGAGCGAATTCAATATTGTAATGCATGCTTACCGACCATACCACAGGAGTATTGTGATACATTTTCTGGAAATAAACCGGCGCAAGCATAAGAATAAACTGAGGTTTGCGGAAAAGAAACAAGCCACCGGAGAGCAGAACGAAAACATGTGTTTCGGCTTTGTAATAATCAAAAAGCGGGTTGGGCAGGTGATTTTTAAACAGCAGCATAATGGTATCTAGCGGGTGATGAAGAATTGTTTTGAAGATCTCTCCAAAGGAATTACCGAGCACGCCATAACGCAGGTGCGTATAATTTCCGTCAGCTGCCAGTGCAGGCATTACGTACATGGTGATCAGCACAAAGTAAAGGGCGGAAATTCCGCTGATCACAAATGCAATAGTTCGTTTTGACCTGTCGTTGAAATGCAGCCAGGCAAGTCCAAGGCCCACGAACACCAGCCAGAAGGACATGTTCTCTTTACACAAGAGGATCAGCAGTAAGACAATAAACGATTGACGCCATTTTTTTGAGTTGTAATAATAGATCATCCAGGGAAGCAGCATCGCGCCAAAAACATTGGTATGCGCGTCGTAAGCCACAGCGCTGAAAACGCCGAAGAAGCCGAGAAAAGCAGTCATGATCATCAGGGAGATCTTCTTGTCCTGCAATTGCTGCAGGGCGATCTGGTAAATACCGATGGCGCCCAGGTGAATAAAAAAAAGCTGAACAACAAGCAGTACCACTGTCCCGAAAATATAATAAAGGGGAGAGATGAGGATGAGTATCGGATCGAAATGATCGCCCAGAAGATTTTGTGCAATATCCTTAAACATTTCGCTGGTATCGAAACGGAAATGCGCGTAATCGTAAACCGCGTTGGTATAAATCCCTAGGTCAAGTGCGTAGGTTCTGAAATTGTAATGGTTGACAAAAGTAATGAGACAGTATATGACCAGGAAAACAGCATGGATGATGCAGAACGCTTTGTTACGTTTTATGCCCCTGCTTATGTTGGTAATAAGTCTCAATTGCCCGATTTCACTTTTGGACGATAATTTCTGCTATAACCCGCCGCAAAGTGCTAAAAATAAAAAACCCGGCCAAATCCGGAGGAGTTTTTGCGGTGAAATTGGGTGGGGGAAAGTTGAAGTTAACAAGTTGTGATGGATCAGAAAATATATTGTACCAAAATGAAATCAATGCAAGAATAAAAGTGCTTAGTTGGGCCTATTTAGACTTTACCTCGACCGGCAACTTTCCCCCACTGGTATAAAATCAAAAAAGCCCTTTTTCAAGGGCTTTTAAGTTGTCCGACCAGGGCTCCCTTCGGCAGGCTCAGGGTGAACTTCTCGCCCTGATATAAAAATCAAAAAAGCCCTTTTTCAAGGGCTTTTAAGTTGTCCGACCAGGGCTCGAACCTGGACTCTTCTGAACCAAAATCAGACGTGTTGCCAGTTACACCATCGGACAGTGTTTTCTCTAATTTGAGAGAACAGGGCTGCAAAAATACGATTTTTTCAGAAACTACATAAAATTAGAAAAATTAACTTTTCTTTTTTTCCGGCGTCCCGGAATAAAAAATACCTTTTAAGCATATTTTAATTAAATTCGCAAGCTATTGTAAATTAAAACTATGCTCAATTACAAAAAGTTAAACAACATTACGGGTTGGCTGGTATTCCTTATCGCTACCTTTACCTTCGTATCAACAATAGAGCCTACTGCCAGCTTTTGGGATTGCGGCGAATACATCGCCTGTTCCTATAAACTGGAGGTCGGTCACCCGCCCGGAGCGCCTTTCTTCCTCATCATTGCGCGCTTTTTCTCCCTGTTCTCTTTCGGAGATGTATCCAAGGCGGCTTATTGGGTCAATGTGATGAGCGCCCTCTGCAGCTCGTTCACTATATTATTCCTCTACTGGACCATCACCCGTCTTGCTACCAAGATCTTTACCCGTGCCGGTGAAATACTATCACAGGGACAAGTTCTTGCCGTTCTCGGCAGCGGCATCATAGGCGGTCTGGCTTATACTTTTTCCGATTCATTCTGGTTCTCCGCAGTTGAAGGCGAGGTTTACGCAATGTCATCCTTCTTTACAGCTATTGTTTTCTGGGCCATTCTAAAATGGGAAGAAGAATCCGAGGCCGCTTCCTCCACACGCTGGCTCATATTAATTGCTTACCTCATGGGACTTTCAGTCGGGGTACACTTACTGAACCTGCTTGTGATCCCTTCGATCTGCTTTATTTACTATTACAAAAAACACACGTTCAGCTGGAAGGGCTGGTTCATAACCGGAGTGATCTCTGTCATCCTGCTTGGCGCGGTTCAATCGGGAATTATCCCGGGTATTGTAAAACTTGCTGCTGATTACGAATTACTTTTCGTGAATAAGCTGGGCCTGCCCTTTAATTCGGGAACCCTTATTTATTTTATCCTGCTGATCGGAACTCTTATCGTAGGGATCATGTATTCGCTGAATAAAAAGCCCTTACATTTTAAGTTAACCATTGGACTTGCCGGCGCCTTTGCATTATTCTCGCTCATCTCGGGAGGAAGCGCAGGAAGCATATTCATGCGCCTGATCATTCTTGGAGGACTCGTTTACGGGATCTATTATTTAAAGAACAGGCATGCGGCAATGAATTCAATATTCATGAGTTTCGCTGTGCTGCTAATTGGTTATTCTTCTTTCTTCATTCTCGTTATCCGTTCGCAGGCGAATACGCCAATGGATGAGAACGATCCTGAAAACGCGATCACCCTGCTTTCCTACCTGAACCGTGAACAGTACGGCGACTGGCCGATCGGCTACGGTAATTATTACAATTCCCCGCTCGACAGGAATAATCCTTACAAAGACGGATCACCCGTTTATACCAAGGATAAAAAATCGGGAAAATATGTTATTACCGATGACAGGAAACAATCGATCCCGAATTATGATCCTGATTTCTGTACTGTTTTCCCCCGCATGTGGAGCACGCAAAGCAATCACGAAGCAGCATACAAATACTGGGGAGATGTAAAAGGAAGAGCAAAACAGGTTCCCGGACGCGATGGCACTCCTGAAACCATTTACCTGCCGACCTTCGGTGAGAACATGACCTATTTCATCGCCTACCAGATAAAATACATGTACCTCCGTTATTTCGCCTGGAACTTTATTGGCCGGCAAAATGACGTACAGGGATTGAATGACAACCCTACAGAAGGTAACTGGATCACCGGTATCGAGGGTATTGATGAGACAAGACTGGATGCGAAACTTTCCAATCTGCCCAGCAATGTGGCCAATAACAAGGCAACAAATAAATTTTACGGTTTACCTTTTATCCTCGGCCTGCTCGGAATTTATTTCCACTTTAAAAGACAGGGCAAGGACGCTTTTGTTGTGCTGAGCTTATTCCTCCTGACAGGATTAGCTATTGTGATCTACCTGAACCAGTATCCTTACCAACCCCGTGAACGGGATTATGCTTACGCGGCTTCTTTTTATGCTTACGCAATTTGGATAGGTCTCGGCGTACTGGCGATTTACGATTTCATTGCTAAAAAAATGAACCCGAAAACAGCGGCAATACTTGCAACCGCTGCATCATTCGTAGTACCCGGCTTAATGGCGGCTGAAGGATGGGATGACCACAACCGTTCAAAACGTACCATGTCGCGCGACTTCGCAGTAAATTACCTGCAGTCCTGCGCGCCTAATGCCATTCTTTTTACCAACGGCGATAACGATACTTTTCCGCTCTGGTACGCACAGGAAGTAGAAGGCATCCGGACAGATGTGCGGGTCTGCAACCTGAGTCTCCTTCAAACCGACTGGTACATCAACCAGATGCGCCGCGCGGCTTATGATTCAAAGCCGGTTCCGTTCACACTTGCTCCTGAAAAATATGTTCAGGGAACACGCGATGTGGTTTATTTTATGGATAAAAATGTCGGGTATGTGAGCGCGAAAGAGCTGATGGATTTTGTAGCCAGCGAGGACCCGAATAATAAATTGAATGTAGGCCGTGATAAGCCGATCGAATATTTTCCTTCGAGCAAGATCAGCATACCTGTTGATTCTGCCAAAGTGGTGAATAACGGAACGGTGAGCAAAGACATGGCGGGACGCATTGTGAAAAATGTACAATGGGAAGTAAAACGTCAATACCTGTTGAAAAATGACCTGATGATCCTTGATCTTCTTGCAGGATTTAAATGGGACCGCCCGGTTTACTTTGCAGTTACAACAGGAGCGGAGGCTTACCTGAACCTGGAGCAATACCTTCAGCTGGAAGGACTGGCTTACCGCCTGGTTCCAATCAAATCCGATCCTAAGGAAATGGCGCAGGGTGTGCGTGTAAATGCAGCTGCCATGTATGATAACATCATGAATAAGTTCCAGTGGGGAGGTATGAAAACCCCGGGCGTGTACCTGGATGAGAACTGCATACGTATGGCTTCCAATATGCGCATACAAATGGCTACGCTCGCCGGAGCATTGATAGAGCAAGGTAAAAAAGACAAAGCTGTAAAAGTGCTGGATAAGGCCCTGGAAGAAATGCCAGAGGTAAACGTTCCTTACGACGCAACAATGTATTCTATTTGTCTAGCTTATTACCAGGCCGGAAGGTCCGATAAAGGTAATATGATCGCTGAGAAATTGTTTGATGTATTTGAAAAGGACATGCTGTTCTACAATAAGCTTCCCGGAAAACACAAAGCGGCTTACGGAAGGGAAATGCGTCAGACCAAAGAGATCCTGATGCGTTTAACTACGATCACCGCGATGTTCAAGCAGGACGCTTTATCCAAAAAATTTGAGAACAGGCTGCCGGGAGTTATTCCTCAGGAAGAGCTCAATCCGCAATCGCAACAGGTAATGCCATAATATTAAATGTTAACTGTAGCGCGTCCTCCATATCTTCTGAGAAAAATATATTCGAAGTGTATATGGAGGATGCCGGATACAGAACAAAAGATCTACCTCACGTTCGACGATGGCCCTGTCCCTGAGGTTACCAACTGGGTGCTGGATATTTTAAAGCGCTACCAGGTAAAGGCTACTTTTTTTTGTGTCGGGCAAAATGTAGAAAGGAACGCGGAAATCTATTCCCGCATTCTTGAAGAAGGACACGCCACAGGAAATCATACCTTCAACCACATAAAGGGACTTTCAACTTCTAATCTTCAGTATTATAAAAATGTGCAGCAGTGCCGGGAGTTTGTAAATGGAGATCTTTTTCGCCCGCCTTACGGACAATTAAAAACCAGTCAGCAGAACAAGTTATCGGAAAAGTACAGGATCATTATGTGGGACGTATTGAGCTATGATTATTCCAGCTCTGTCCGGCCTGAAAAATGCCTGCAAAACGTTGTGAAAAATGTGAGAAAAGGTTCCATAATTGTATTTCATGACAGCGTGAAAGCCTTTCCCAACCTGGAATACGCCTTACCAAGAGCGATCGAATACCTGCAGCAGCATAATTATGAATTCGCGCTGTTCGATCAGTGAAATTGACTTAAACTTTGCCGGGAATTCCTTATTTTTACATTTATGATCCGGAGCCGGGCTTTTCATTTCACCCTTCCATTTGTTTTTCTTTTTATTCTCGCAGCAAACGCTCAGCAGCCGGAAAAGAAGTCTGAGTTTGATATTTACCAGTACAAGCCCACCCCGCGCGACAGGATCATATTCGAAGTAAATCATACCGGCTGGCTGAACATGCCGCATGGTTTGAGAGAAACCGCAACCTCGGGCGGCGTTAATTTCCAGTTGTTCTTCGATAAACCAATTGGCTACTCCCGCTTCAGTTTTGCCTGGGGCGCGGGCATCAGTTCGCATAATATTCACGGCAAGATCAACCTGGTGGCCTTATCGGATACATCGACAGGAAACACCAATTTTACCGCGATCGAAATACGTGAGAAGCCCTACCGGATCAATCGCATTGGCTTTAAAGTATTGGAAGTCCCGGTAGAATTCAGGTTTCGAACGCGCACGAATTACCAGTTTAAGATAATGGCGGGTTTTAAAGTGGGTTATGTAGTACAAACCTTCAGGAAAATATTTGATACGGATGGAAAGGCTAAGCTCTATGATATTTACGGGGCCAATCCCTGGAGATATGGCTTAATACTCAGAGTCGGATGGGAACAAGTCCACATCAGCATGTTCTATGCCTTATCTGAAGTATTTGAGCAGGGCAAGGGCCAGAAAGGGATCATTCCTTTTTCTATAGGTTTCGCTTACACGCCACGACTTTCTCTCGGTAGCGGGAGCAATCCTGTAGAATAACGTTATGGGTAAAAGACTGGATATATCTGTGGTTCTCGCCAGGGAGAAAAGGCAGGCTCACCGCCATGAGGACAAGCTGTTGGAAGAAGCGAGGCGCCTGATCATCGCAGAGCAGTTCTCGGATAAATACATCTTACAGAATCTCAAATCGTATAACCGTTCCTTTGAATTGGTCAACGAGGAAGAGAGCAGGGAAGAGGACCTGTTCCGCATAGAAGAAATTAGAAACACCTGCATCAATTACCGTTTAAAGTTCCTGGACAGCCAGCTCTACCCGGGAGAGATCCCTTATGAGGCGATCTTAAAGATCAAGAACATCAATAAAGTACAGCACAAGGATATCAGGCATTTTAAGATCCTGGCGCCGGCGGAAGATTTTAACGAAGGAAAGAAAGTGCAGGATACATTGCTTTTTGCAAAAACGGTATACGGTAACTATTGTCTTATTCATCAATGGGGCACACCACTTAAAGCTTCGCGAAAATTGACGAGCTTCCCTTTCCGGAACTTCGAGTGCCTGATCTTTTGTGTTTTGTTATTTACGTTCTGCCTGACCATGGCTATTCCCACAAGAAGGCTCACTACTGATGTAAAAGCGGATTATCTTTCCATGTACCGGATCGCCGCTTTTTTTCACCTCCTGATCCTGAACGGAGGGTTTACGATCTATCTTGCTGTGGCTTTTCGCTTAAAACTTTCATCAACTACCTGGGATAGCATAAACAAAAAGCGGTCATAAGTGCTTGACTCGCCTTTTTCACCAAATGTTTTTTTAGCCGTGATAGAAGGGAAAAGGATGAGCATCCCGCTTGTGGTCGGTCATTGATTCTTCGGCGCCTTATACAAAGGTACCGTACTGCAGGGTTCGCCGTACATGATGCTTTTTACAAAAGGGCGAAGCATGCGTGTTAATTCCACATAGGCATTTTTTGGGACAGGTAGGTTGCCGCAGCCTTTGATAACAATACGCGCGTCCTTGAATTGCTGAACATCGAATTGTGAAAGCTTCTCCACGTATAAAACTGTTTCCAGTGTTTCCAAATTGCCAAATACTATTTTTTTTGCAAAAGGCTCAAGACTTATTGTTAACAGCATGTAGGCCCAGGTTGGAATAATGGCCTCATTGCTGCAGGTGATGGCAACAAACTTATCCTGGTATCTGACCCAGTTCTCGTTCTTGATGAATTCACGAAAATCTTTTTCTTTTAGGATGAGCTCGTGGAAAAGCAAAGGTTTAATGTCAAGCAGCACGCGTTCACCGGGCTGGTAAAATTCCTCCAGGTCAATGGTAATAAGTCCGCTGCCGGCTACTTTATTTATGATCTCGTTTTCCATTTTGTTTCGGGTTTCCGCGGCTTGTCACATAAAGCCTAACTCTAACTGCGCAACTTCGCTCATCATTTCCTTATCCCAGGGCGGCTCAAAGGTAAGCTCGAGCTTTGCGGATTTAATTCCCGGGATTTCTCTCAGCTTTTGCTCCACTTCAGGAGGTAATGTTTCCGCCACAGGACAGGAAGGCGAGGTCAGCGTCATTATTACATTCAATTCGTTCTCCTCATTCAGATTGATCTCGTAGATAAGTCCCAGCTCCCAAATGTCCACGGGGATCTCCGGGTCATAACAGGTTTTGATCTCGTCAATTACGCGTTGAGCGAGCTCGGTGTTTTTAGTGGTGATAATGGCTGCCATTTTCTATTTCTTGCAGAGGCGCGATTGAATGCGGATCTGATCTTTTTTTATTCTTGTTTATACTTCCGTTTTTTTGTCTCGCAGAGATGCAAAGGCGGGAATGTATTTAATAATTGTTATTTATTTTGTAATGCTAATGCAAATAATTTCATTTGTTTGATCATGCTCACCAATCCGTTTGCGCGGGTAGGGGAGAGGTTTTCTTTTAGTCCTATTTTATCAATAAAGTTCATATCCGCTTTTACGATCTCATCCGGAACCCGGTCATTTAATACCCTGATCAGGAGTGCAATAATCCCCTTCGTTATAATGGCGTCGCTGTCGGCAGTAAAAAAAACTTTACCATTCCTGTACTCGGCATTCAACCAAACCTGGCTCTGGCAACCTTTAATGAGGTATTGTTCCGTTTTATACTGAGGATCGATCAGCGGAAGTGACTTCCCAAGGTCGATCAGGTACTCGTATTTCCCTTCCCAATCATCACCAAAAAGTCCGAACTCCTCAATTATTTCCTCTTCCGTTTCAGCAATACTCATCAGCTTAACATTTTTATTGCCTTTTTCAATCCTTCTGCAAGTACATCAACTTCTTCTTTCGTATTGTAAAATGCAAAGGAGGCACGGATCGTTCCCGGAACAGCATAGCACTCCATTAATGGCTGCGTGCAATGATGCCCCGTACGTACGGCAATTCCCTGCTTGTCTAAGATCAAACCTACATCGAAAGGATGGATCCCCTCAACTATGAAAGAGATCACGCTTGCTTTTTTCTTCGCGTTCCCGATAATTTTTACCCGGGGAATCGCTTTTAATTTTTCAGTTGCATAATGCAAAAGTTCCGTTTCATAGGTATAGATCTTATCCAGTCCTACATGATTGATATAATCAAGAGCCTTTGCCAATCCAATTCCACCTTCGATATGAGGCGTCCCCGCTTCAAATTTCAAAGGTGTTTCGGCGTATTCTGTTTTTGCAAAGCTTACGATCTTGATGGTTCCGCCTCCGCCCTGGTAGGGAGGAAAAGCATTCAGCCATTTTTCTTTTCCGTATAATATTCCAACGCCAGTCGGACCGAATACCTTATGCGCGCTGAATACATAAAAATCACAATCCAGGTCCTGAACATCTATTTTCATGTGCGGGACAGCCTGTGCGCCATCCACGAGCACGGGTATATTTTTCGAATGCGCTTTTGCAACGATCTCTTTAACCGGGTTAATTGTCCCAAGCGTATTTGAGATATGCGTGACTGCAATGATCTTCGTTTTTTCAGTAAGCAGCTTTTCAAAAGCTTCCAGGATCAGCTCGCCGTTTTCATTTATAGGGATGACCTTTAATTTTGCGCCTTTTTCCTCGCAAAGCAATTGCCAGGGAAGAATGTTGGAATGATGTTCCATCTGGCTCAGGATTATTTCATCACCTTCATGAATGGCCATTCTGCCAAAACAGTGGGCGACAAGACTGATCCCATCGGTTGTTCCTTTTGTAAATACGATTTCATGAATGTGCCGGGCGTTCAGGTGTTTTTGAACGGTTTCGCGGGCATGTTCATATTCAGTGGTTACTTCACGGCTGAGTGTATGAACTCCACGGTGAATATTACTGTTCTGACTGGAATAATAATTTGTAAGTGCGTCGATAACCACCTGTGGCTTTTGTGCGGTCGCTCCATTATCCAGGTAGATCAGCGGCTTGCCGTTCACCTTTCTCGATAAGATCGGGAAATCCTTACGGATCGCGTCTACATCAAAACCAGTTATTATTTTTTCACTCACGGTTTCCATGATAAATCAACCGATGCTTTCGGTGATGAGTGTTTCTATATATTCTCTTAAAGAGTCAATTTTTATTTTCTGGACCACTTCTTCTGCAAAAGCGTGAACAAGCATCCTTCTCCCGCTTTCTTCTCCAATTCCGCGCGATCTCAGGTAAAACAAACCTTCTTCATCGATCTTCCCGGTTGAGGTGCCATGCGAACATTTTACATCATCCGCGTAAATTTCCAATTGGGGTTTGGTGTTCAAAGTAGCGTCATCACTCAATAAGATATTCTTGCTGCTTTGGTACGCGTTTGTTTTCTGCGCGTCTTTGCGCACATATATTTTCCCGTTGAAAACACCTGTTGATTTATGATCCACAATTCCTTTGTACAATTCATTGCTGTTGCAATTCGGTTTTTGATGATCCACCAGGGTATGATTATCCACCAGTTGTGTTCCTTTTGCAAGGAATAAACCATTAAGGTGAGCTTCCGCGTTCACATCTCCGATAACAACGTTGAGGTTGTTGCGCACCAGGGCCCCGGAAAATGTATAGGTATTGGTAGTGTAGTTTGAATTGCGCTGCTGAAACACCTGGGTAGTATTTACCTGGTAAGCGTGATCACATTCTTTTTGAACGCGGTAGGTTTCCACAACAGCCTGTTCGCCGACAAAAATTTCTGTAAGGTAATTGGTGAAAGCTTTTCCGGACAGATCGACAGTTTCAAATGATTCGACCAGGTTCAACTGAGCGCCATTCTCACACACAACCAGGTTGCGCACGTTCTGAAAAACACTTCCTGAAGAACTCACAAGATTAATGATGTGTATTGCCTTCTCAATTGATTTCCCCTTTTCAGCATGAATGAAAACTCCACCTGAAATATAAGCAGTGTTCAATGCGATAAAAGCATCTGAATTTACATCCGCATAATTTGCCAGGTGTTTCGACAATATATTTTTATCAGCATCTGCCAGGGCGGAGATCCTTAATCCTAAAGGTAAATTCTTCGTATCGGAAAGTTCAGCGGAAAAGCTTCCGTTAATAACAAACAGATTGATGCAATTTTCTACCACCTTATATTTTGAAGCTTCTTTAGCTGAAATAGCAAGGTAGCTATTGTCGATGCTTTTAAAGTCTTTTTTCAGGATCCCTTCAATATTGCAGTATTTGTAATCCTCGTGCTTTGCGTTTGGAATTCCTTTGTCTTCCAGGTAACGCATGGCATGGATAAGCGCTTCATCCGGAATGAAACCTACCTTGCCCGAGTGCTTTCCAAGTTCGTTGATAACAAATTGCGTGGTGCTTATTTTCTGATCGATGATGTTCATTGGTTCTTCACTTTGCTTACGCTCCGTTTTTCGCGCAGAGACGCGGAGGCCGCAGTGCTATAATTAAACAGTTTCTATTCCGTATTGTTTTTTGATCTCGTCGTAGCCTTTTTCTTCCAGCTCCAGCGCTAATTCTTTTCCGCCGCTTTTTACGATGCGGCCTTTGTATAGAATATGCACAAAATCCGGAACGATATAGTCGAGCAGGCGCTGGTAATGTGTAATTAAGATGGTTGCATTGTCTTTCGACTTCAGCATGTTTACGCCATTGGCAACAATGCGCAGCGCGTCAATGTCGAGGCCGCTGTCGGTTTCATCTAAAATTGCAAGTTTGGGCTGGAGAACCGCCATCTGGAAGATCTCATTTCTCTTTTTCTCTCCTCCGCTGAAACCTTCATTCACACTACGGTTGGCCAGCTTACCATCGAGTTCTACCAATTTTTGTTTTTCCTTGATGAGCGCCAGGAAATCCTTTGCTTCCATTGGCGATTGCCCTTTATAAGTACGAATCTCATTTACGGCTGTTTTCAGAAAGTTAATATTGCTCACCCCGGGAATTTCCACCGGGTACTGGAAGGCCAGGAATAAGCCCTCGCGCGCGCGGTCCTCAGGAGAAAGCTCAAGGAGGTCTTTACCGTTGAAGGTGACTTCTCCGGCAGTTACTTCATAATCCTCGCGACCCGCAAGTACGCTGGATAAGGTGGATTTACCGGAACCATTTGGTCCCATGATGGCATGTACTTCACCTGCTTTTATTTCAAGATCGATCCCGTTCAGGATTTCCTTTCCTTCGATCTCCGCTTTTAGTCCTTTGATGCTTAACATTTATCTTTTGTTTCGTTTTGTTTTCCGCTGCTTCCGCTCAGTTAGCGGTTGAATCCTGCGTTGACCGAGCAGAGCCGAAGTCAATTATATAATTAACCTACTGATCCCTCCAGGCTCACCGCTAATAATTTCTGCGCCTCTACGGCAAATTCCATTGGTAATTTATTCAGCACATCTTTGCAATAGCCGTTTACAATTAACCCAATTGCTTTTTCCGTATCGATACCGCGCGATTTGCAATAGAACAATTGATCCTCGCCAATCTTGCTCGTGGTAGCTTCGTGCTCAACTACGCCGCTCTTATCTTTTATTTCAATATATGGAAAAGTATGAGCGCCGCATTTGTCGCCCATCAATAAGCTGTCACATTGTGAAAAGTTTCTCGCGTTCTTTGCGCCTTTCGCAATACGGACAAGGCCACGGTAACTGTTATTACTGAAGCCTGCGGAAATTCCCTTGGAAATGATAGTGGATTTGGTATTCTTTCCTAAGTGCAGCATTTTGGTTCCAGTATCCGCCTGCTGGTAATTGTTGGTCACCGCAACCGAATAAAACTCACCGGTAGAGTTATCTCCTTTTAAAATCACTGAAGGGTATTTCCAGGTGACGGCTGAACCGGTTTCCACCTGGGTCCAGCTGATCTTTGAGTTTTCCTCCAGGCAAATTCCGCGCTTGGTAACGAAATTGAAGATCCCGCCCTTTCCATTTTTATCTCCCGGGTACCAGTTTTGAACGGTGCTGTATTTTACTTCTGCATTTTTATGCGCCACGATCTCAACAACTGCTGCGTGCAATTGATTCTCGTCGCGCATCGGAGCGGTACACCCTTCGAGGTAGCTCACATAAGCGCCTTCATCGGCAATAATAAGCGTACGTTCGAATTGTCCCGTACCAGCCGAGTTGATGCGGAAATAAGTAGAGAGTTCCATTGGACAACGAACGCCTTTTGGAATATAGCAGAAAGATCCATCGCTGAATACAGCGCTGTTCAATGCTGCATAAAAATTATCGGTATACGGAACAACACTGCTCATGTATTTTTTTACAAGCTCAGGATGTTCCTGCACCGCTTCGCTAAAAGAACAAAATATGATTCCTTTTTCAGCAAGTGTTTCTTTAAATGTGGTCTTAACGGAAACTGAATCGATCACAGCATCTACAGCGATCCTGCTTTCAACTCCTGTTAAGCGTTTTTGCTCTTCGAGAGAGATCCCCAGCTTTTCGAATGTTTTTAATAATTCCGGATCAACCTGGTCGAGGCTATCAAGCGCAATTTTTTGTTTGGGTGCTGAATAATAAATGATGTCCTGAAAATCGGGCTTTGGATAAGTAACGTGTGCCCAGTGAGGCTCCATCATGTTTTTCCAATAGGCAAACGCTTTCAGACGGTAGTCCAGCATCCATTCCGGTTCGTTCTTCTTTTTACTGATAAAGCGGACAATGTCTTCATTCAGCCCCTTGGGCGCATTCTCTGATTCGATATTGGTCACAAAACCATATTCGTAATCTTTATTAATGTGCTCTTCTAATATCTCGTTTGCCATCTCTCTTCTATACTGAAAAAGATTCTCCGCAGCCGCAAGTCCTTGAGGCATTCGGGTTATTAAAAACGAATCCTTTTCCATTAAGTCCACCGGTATAATCAAGCTCAGTTCCTACAAGGTATAAAAAGCTTTTGCGGTCAACTACTATCTTTATCCCTTTATCACTGAATTCCTGATCGCCTTCTTTTTTCTCGTGATCGAATTCAAGCTTATAGGAAAGTCCGGAGCATCCGCCGCCCTCAACGCCTACTCGGATAAATGTTCCTTCCGGGCTCTTGTCTGCCTGCATCAGCTCTAAAGCATGCTGTTTGGCATTTTCTGAAACGGTTATCATTTTATATATAATTGAATATTAATACTTTGAGTTAAATCCTTATTTAGATTAAATCTAAATCCAATACAAAAATACCACATTTAAGGTAGGTAGGCAAATTATTTCTGCCAAATTACATTATTATTGAAGCGGTGAAAAAGGCAGGGGATCAGTAAAGCAGAAAACCCTGTTTTGCAGGGTCTTCGGGGGTTAAAAATAAAAAGCAAGACTTATTCCCAATTGCAAACCGATGTTAATTGCATCGATTTATAATTTCGCAGTCATTTTACAGGCACAGATCAAGTGTCAAATGACCAATTAATTCTTCATTAATGCGTTGTTTTCCCTTCATAAAAACGCGTGAATACTTCATCAACGGGTTCCCACAACTCGACCTTGTTTCCTTCGGGGTCAAGGATATGGACAAATTTTCCGTATTCGAATTCTTCGATCTCATCTAAGATCTTAACGCCGTTCTTTTTTAATTCTTCTACAAGTACAAGAATATTTTCAACCCTGTAATTGATCATGAATTCTTTTTTTGAAGGCTCAAAATAACTGGTATCCTGTGCAAAAGGACTCCAGGCGAGGTAATTTCTCTCTTCAGGCTTATCCGTGTTCCTGAATTCAAAAGTTGATCCGTATTCGTTAGTAACCAGTCCAAGCTTTTCCTTGTACCAGTTTTTCATTTTTTCCGCGTCATTGCATTTAAAAAAAATGCCGCCTATTCCTGTAACTTTCTTCATATTTATTTGTGTTTACATTCCTAATTTAAACAAGAACACCTGCTGCTTTTCAGGAGATGTTATCGTAATATTGGCAGGCCCTTTTTCGTTATAATCTTTCAGGCCCGCGGATTTCAGCTTTTCAATTTTATCTTTCATGTCAGCCGCGAAATAGGTAATTGCCGGTGAAGAGAAGTGATCCGATTGATGAAGTCCGATAACTGATAGCCCGTCGGAAATTATTGACCAGGGATAGGGTGAAGCGTGTTTCGAAAGCGTTATGAATCCCAGCTTTTCCCAGAAGGCGAGAGAATTTTCCATGTCCTTTACCGGATGGGCGAACTCACCAAAGAGCCCTGCTTCTTTGTTCAGGTATTTCTCCGGCTTGAAATAATCTTCCTGCGGTGTACTAAGCATAGTTGGTCCGGGAGGTTGATTGAAGCCTTCAACATGGGTCACAAGAGCAATATTCAATCCGTCGGGTGATTGGAACACATAACGTTTGATCATATCGGATGCTCCCGGCTTTTGTATAAAAGAAATCCCGGAAGCCTCAAGTCCGGCAATGACTTTATCCAGTTCTTTTACATAATAGGTCAAAGAAATATAAGGTTCCTTGTCTTTGCGCAGCATCATCAGCAACGCTCCGTCAGAAATCTGGATCCAGGGAAACGGAAAGTCATTTCTCCAGATCTCTGAAAATCCCAGGCTTTGGTAAAATTTCAACGATGCTTCAGGATCGTTTGTAGTAACGGTGATTGCGCTAACATCACCTAATTTTGGTTTTGAAAAATTAAGCATATAATGATTCAGATGGTTTGTACTTGTTGTTTTTTCTTCAGTATTAAGGCGGAGATCAGTGTAATGATCAGTCCTACGGGAAAAGGCTCTGTAAATGTGATCGCTGCATTGATCAAGGGATTGTCATACATTTCTTTGAACTTTTTTGATTCCTCCAGGGCCGCTTGCATGACCTGTTCGGAGGCGCCGCCTGCCTTCAATTGCTCCATTTGATAGTTTGCGTATTCTGTAGTGAAGTCAGGCATAAAATTGAAATACATGATCTCCCAGGTAATTACATAGAACAGGCATGAAATAAGGCAGATCAGAATGCCGACGCCAAAAGCCTTTCCAAAAGTAATGGAGCCCTGTTGAATGTTATCACGGTAGGACTTAATACCAAAAAAGATAAGAGAAAGTGATAAAATGATCGTGGCATAGCCGATGATCATTCCTTTGTCGAAGCCAATGCTTTTACTGAACATTAGGGTAACTCCGAGCATAACAACGGAAATAAGTCCCGAGATCGTTCCAAAGATCAATACTGTTTTTTTCATTTTGTGAGTTTTTTATTGCGGCTTTTTAAGCCTGCAGGTTAAAGATAATTTTTAATTCGGAAGCAAAACTAGTTTAAGAGCCTGATTTTAAGCTCATACTTTAGTGTGATTTTAAAAGCAACGGAAAGAAATCATACTAAAGGATGGTTATCCGCAAAATGAAACCGAGCCATTACGCGATCAGGCTCAGCTCTTTGGCTTTTTGTACTGCCTGCGTCCTTCTTTCTACTCCTAGCTTTTCAAAAAGATTGGAAGAGTGCGTTTTTATCGTATTTAAGGAAACAAATAATTTATCTGCGATCTCCTGGTTGCTCAATCCGCCGGCAATCAGCTCCAGAACTTCATATTCCCTTTTGCTTATTGCAAGTTCTTTTAGCAGTTTTTGATCCAGTTCAAATGCATCCTTGTTCCGGATCATTATTTCCTTTATTTCAATTTCCTTAATGATTACCTCTTTTACTTCTACTTCTTTCACTATTTTAACTTTGGGCTTAACCAGCTTCAAACCTGTCCATACACCAAGCACGGTAAATAACATAGCAATAATGCCAATATAGATCTCAACGGTATGATCGCGGACCACGAATTTGTATTCGGCGATCTTCAAAAGCGAGATCAACGCCCCGAGTAGCAGTCCGTAAATTATAAGCTTTTTCATTCAATTTATGATCCTGAAGGAATCATTGCACTAATTTACTCAATAGGTCGTATTCTGGAAAATTTGGGCGATTATTCTTTATGTACATCTTTAAATTTTAGCATATCCCCCAAACGTTGTTCTTTTTCATTGTCAAAGCCGCAGGAACTTTCAAATTTTTTCGGATTGCTGTAGGTGCCGAAAAGCATGTCCCACCACACAATATCGCCATAATTATTCGTGTGCTTGTTATACTCATGATGGATGCGGTGCATCTCCGGCCTTTGAAAAATATAACCGATCCACTGCGGGGTTTTAATATTGGTGTGATAGAAAAACTCACCCAATGCAGTACATAAAGTATAAATTGCCCCGGCTTCCTTATTCAAGCCAAGTAATGTGTATACCAGAAGACTACCGATGATCGAATTCACTGTCATTTCCAAAGGGTGCTTGTAGAAAGAAGTAATTACTTCGAGTCGTTGCGCACTATGGTGGATCTGGTGAAACCTTGTCCAAAGAAAATCCGACTCATGGCGCCACCTGTGCCACCAATAGAAAATAAATGTGGTAATGAAGTAAGCGATACACCCTCCGGCAATATCGTTCACATAACGTGAAAGATGAAAGACAGACGCAGAGCTGAGCCAGATCTCCCAGCTGTAGCCTGCGGCAACTACAATCAGCAGTTGAACAAAATTAATTGCCAGTACCCGGAGGGTCCAGGTTGGCACTTCCGGTAATTTCCATCCGGGGATGAGCCTTTCGATAAGAAAGCAGAGCGCGAAAACAATAATGATCGTTGTAAGCATGGTTGTGAATTTTAATTTTTCACAAAAATGAGAAGGAAGCTTTTTAAAATCTTTGATCTAAGTCAAAAAATAAATTTTAGTTGGCAGCGCGAATGCGGCTCAGCGTTTCCTGGGTAATGCCAAGGTAAGAAGCAATCTGTCCCAACGAGGCCCTTTGAGTAATGAAGGGGTATTGTTCCAGCAGTTGCGCATAACGCTCTTTGGCGGATTTAAACTGAATGTTGGTTAGTCTTTCTTCCAGCCGGATATAATATTTCTCAAGGATCAGCCTCCCGATCTTTTCCGTTTCGGGAAATTCTGCATAAAGATCCATCAGATCCTTATGTGAGATGCTGCTCACGGAAGTATCTTCGAGCGCCTGTATAAACTCATAAGAGCGTTCACGCGAAATAAAAGAATAAAATGAGGTGGCGAGGTGATTTTCAAATGAGAACCAATAGCTAACTTCTTTCTCTTCCAGAAAGTAATAACCCCTGAGTGCGCCTTTTTCTACAAAATGAAGATGAGAACAGCATTCACCGGCTTGCAATAAATACTCGTTTTTGCCGAAATTCCTGCGATTTATCAGGCTTTTTAGCTTACTTTGTAGTTCCGGACGAATGTCAATAAGGTTCTCAAGGAATTGAATGAATGGCATGCGCTGGTAATAGATAATCAAAAATAGGAAAATAAAGCCGGAAAATAGTTTAGTAAATGATAGCAATTGATAATACGATAGTATCGGAGCACCTGCTCGAAAAAAAATTTGTCTGCGACCTGAGCGTCTGTAAAGGTGAATGTTGTGTGGCAGGTGATTCAGGAGCGCCACTGGATAAAGAAGAGCTGGAACTTTTAGACAAGGTTTATCCGAAAGTGAAACCTTATATGAATAAAAAAGGAATAAAAGCAGTTGAGAAGAACGGCACTTATGAATTGGACAGCGATGGCGATTACACCACAACACTGGTAAGCCCGGGAGCCGAATGCGCTTTTGTGATCTTTGACGAGAATAAAATTGCCAAGTGCGCGATTGAACAGGCTTACCGCGATGGAGTGATCACCTGGCAAAAGCCGATCTCCTGTCATTTGTATCCTGTGCGCATTACTAAGTATAAAGATTATGATGCAGTGAACTATCATCGCTGGGAAGTTTGCAAACCCGCTTGCGAATGCGGTGCAAAATTAAATGTGCCGGTATACAAATTTTTAAAAGAACCCCTGATCCGTAAATATGGGAAAGCCTGGTTCAAACAACTGGGGCTTGCAGATAAAGTAAGGGATGCAAAATAAATTTAATTTTCGCGGAGAACAGAAAGTATGAGAGGCCTGGTGACAAAATCGACCGGAAGCTGGTACACGGTGCGTGATGACAAAGGCCGGTATCACGAATGCCGCATTGCAGGTAAGATCCGGCTCGATGACAGGAAAACCACGAACCCTGTAGTAGTTGGCGATGTTGTTGATTTCACCATGGACGAAGAATCTGCGGTGATCAACAAAATTGAGGAGCGGAGAAATTACATCATCCGTAAATCCATTAATCTCTCTAAGCAAACGCAAATTATCGCTGCCAATATTGACCAGGCTTTCTTAATTGCTACACTTGTATTACCAAGAACATCAACAGGCTTTATTGACCGCTTTCTTGTCACTGCCGAAGCTTATGAGATCCCGGTTACACTGGTATTCAATAAATCGGATCTCCTGGATGAAGAATTGACCAATGTGCAGGAAGAGCTGATGAATGTTTACCGCAATTTGGGTTATCGCTGCCTTTCTGTTTCCGCAATGAGGGAAGAGGACATGCAACAGCTGAAGGAACTAATGAAGAATAAGACCAACCTGGTATCCGGTCATAGCGGTGTTGGAAAATCAACCTTAATAAATGCGATCCAACCTGGACTGAAATTAAAAACGGGAGAAATTTCCGAAGCGCATTCCAAAGGAAAACACACTACTACCTTTTCTGAGTTATTTGAGCTGGAGTTAGGCGGATACATCATCGATACTCCCGGAATAAAAGAGCTGGGCCTGGTGGAAATGAAAAAAGAAGAAGTGGGGCATTATTTCCCTGAGATCCGGGCGCGGATGAACGAATGCCGTTTCAACAATTGCCTGCACGTGAACGAACCCAAATGCGCGGTGCGCGAAGCTGTAGAGAAAGGCGAGATCGATGCGGAGCGCTACCACAATTACCTGAGCATTTTGAACGGAGAGGAAATGGATTGGAAGGAATGGGAAATATAATTTGAAAATGAGTTAATTTGAAGATTGCATAACATTATGATTGACATTCACATGGCCCGGTTCATTTTCAAATCTTCAAATCCATAAATCTTCAAATCAACATGAGAGTTGTTATCCAAAGAGTTTCCGAAGCATCCGTAAAGATCGATGGCGCAGTGAAGGGCGCTATTGGAAAAGGCCTGCTTGTATTCGTAGGTATTGAAGAAGCAGATACTGCCGAAGATGTTGAATGGCTCAGCGCAAAGATCATCAACCTGCGCATTTTTAATGATGAGCAGGGTGTGATGAATGTTTCAGTGAAAGATAATAAGGGCGATATTCTGCTCATCAGCCAATTTACCCTCCATGCTTCTACCAAAAAAGGAAATCGTCCATCTTATAGTAAAGCGGCAAAACCTGACATTGCCGTTCCTCTGTACGAAAAATTCATTCAGCAATTGCAAGGTGACTTAGACAGGACCATCCACACAGGGATTTTTGGTGCAGATATGAAAGTGGCTTTGCTGAACGATGGTCCGGTTACCATAATAATGGATTCAAAAAATAAAGAATAATACTATAAATATCAATGAGTTATATTTAATTTTTGATTTCCTGTTACCGCTTTGTGTTTACTATACAGAACCAAAACACAAAGAACATGAAAACAAGAACGCTTATCTATACAACGGGAATGGTCATCATCCTGTTCGCTGCCTGGTCAGTTAGTCAATTGAACAGTTCAGTATCGGTCAACAAAGCAAGAATAGCCAAAGTTGAGGGCACTCATCAAAGAATTACTGCAAAAGAAATTACTCCGGGGAAAACGATTTCATTTCCTGCTGTTAAAACACAAGTCGCTTCCAAAGCAAAAGCCAGGGTAAAACGTCACACGGCTCAGCAAATAAAAATTGCCATACCCGTTATCGTCAATGTGGGCGATCCGCAAATGGCGATAACCATTAAAGCCCTTGCAAAACCTATTGAAGAAACAAAACTATTTACAACGGATTTTTTAGCATCTGAAGAGTTTTTACTTAACGCTGAACAGGATACGGTAATAACGGGGACGGAAGGAATGCAGATCGCTATTAAGAAAGGAAGCTTTGTAGATATGGATGGGAATAAAGTGGATGGAAAAATAAAGTTCGAATTGAAAGAAGCGCTCACACATAAAGATATTGCGCTGGCAAACCTGGTTACGAAAAGCAATAAGCAATTGCTGGAGAGTGGCGGCATGTTTTATATGAACGCGACCTCAGATGGGAAACAAGTGAAACTGGCAAAAGGCCAATCTCTTATGGCGCGCGTACCCACAGCAAAAAAACTGAAGCACATGAAGCTTTACCAGGGAGTGAAGACAAAAGACGGGCTCAACTGGATAAATCCTGTTCTTTTAAGAGAAGATGAAACCTTTGTTTTTGAAAATGCTTTCAATGCTAAGATTAAGAATAATAAGCAGGCTATCGTGAATAAGGAAGCTTTGGAGAATGCAGATGATGCAAAGGTGGTTTGGTTCGCCGGATTTAAGAACGACGCGAGGACATGCAGCTGCGATGGCACAAATACATTTAGCGAAGATAAAGGCACATCTTATCTTCTCCGCACATCATCGCTCGGCTGGGCAAATATAGACAGACTCGCAGACGACAAAAGAACGAGGCAGATCGATTTCGTGACTTCCATTCCGGATCATAGATCATACGAAAATGTTTACATCACCATGATCTTTAAATACAGGAATATCTATCTGCCGGGCTACAGAACAAAAAGTGGAACCTATTCCTTTACTCACGGAGATTATGAAAAAACAGCTCTCCCGGTTGGCGAAGTGGCGATCATCATGGCCACTGCATACAAAGGAGATCAGCCCTACTTCTGCATGAAAGAGGTTCTCATTAAAAATGGCGCCGCGGTTTCGCTGGAGCTTAAAGAAACTGCTAAGACGGAAATTGAAAAGCAGTTAAAACAATTATTATAAGAACCGTTACGCTATGAGAAAGTTCATTTTTATACTCTTCGCCCTTGCAGCCCTTTTTTCAAAGGCTCAGTGCGGCAGCCGCGCAAATTCACTCGACCTGTATTATGGCTCCCGTTCTTTCACAGGCAGTTTTTACGATCAGTTCAATAAAGTGAATAAACTAAATTTCAGCGCTCCTTTGCAGGTTATGGGTGTAGGTGTCAGCGGCCGTTTTATTGTTTCCAGGGATGGGGGATTCAGCGGCCACTTCACTTTTGCCAAAGTTGTTCCGCAGAGCATACGCTTGCAGGATACATTAAATTGCAAGGTGAGTGGTTTCATCTTCAGTTATGGATATGGCACATCTGTCCTGAGGATCCGTAGGTTATTTGAACTGGATGCTTACGCAGGATTTAATACCGGCAGAATAAAATGTTACGGGAATGAGCTGGTAAGGCAAAAAAATCCTTTCTTTTCTCCAAAGATCGGCCTACAGCCAAAGCTTAATATACACAACATGGCGATCTCATTGCGTTTTGAATATGAATACGATGTGTCGGGAAGTAACTGGAGAAGAACGCTGGTAGCGAGTGATAAAAAAGTGAACCTGGAAAAATTCAGGCAGACCGGCTTTACGGCCTTGCTGGGGATCGGATACATATTCTAGCCTCGCGGAATTTTAGTAAATTTAAAGAAGAGAAATATTGTAATAAACGAGGACTTGGAGCAGATAAGGGAAATATTGCTGAACAGGGAGAAAGGGCTTAAGTGGCTCTACGAAACGTATGGCCGCAAGCTCCTCGGTTATTCCATCAGCGTATACAGGCTCCAGGAGGATGCGGGTTGGGACCTTGTTTACAAAACGATCTACCGCATCCTGGATGTTGCTCCTGATTATGAGTTTGAGAATGAACAAAAATTAGGCTCCTTCATCTTTAAGGTTTTTATTAATTACTTAAAGAACCATATACGTGATGAAAACACCAGGACACAGGGGGCGCAGTTCATTTCACTGGAAGAAAGCCGTAAAGATTATGGTGTAAGAAATGATAAGCCTTCAACAAATCCGCACATGAGTTCTTTAAAGGAAGAGCTGGATAAGCTGGAGGACTGGCAACGGATCTTACTGCTGATGCGGAGCCAGGACATGTCCTATGCGGAAATTGCAAAATATGTTGATAAGCCGGAAGCGCAATTGAAAGTATATTACCAGCGCCTAAAGAATGCCTTAGCCGAAAGAATGAAAGCAAAACTGAAAGAAAAAGAAGCTTTAAGAAATGCCACACAACGATAACATAAACACTAACGATCCTAAGCTGGATGAGCTTCTCAGGCAATCCTTACTGGACCTGGATGAGAATGATCCTGAACATCAGCAATTGATGGACGAGGTAGCCGAAAGTGTATTTGGGCGCGAATGGCCCGCTCCTGCAAATAAGGAGAGAGAAGCACAGCTGCTCGGAGCAGGAAAAAAATTCAATTTCCCTAAATGGGTATGGATCCTTTCTTCCTTATTTCTTACAACCGGAATAGTTGCTTTGTTTATATTTTACACACAGAACGAAAACGAGGCTGAAAATAAACTTGCAGAGGTCCGGAATAGTGTTCCTGAAAATAATGCAGATGCTTTTAAAGCAACAAACATATCGGTGAAAGAAGAATCAGGGGACAGTATGGTTGCAGCGCAACTAAAAAATGTTACGGATGACTTTTCAGAAGAGAGCGAAGAAAAGAATTTTACCAGTAAAGGAAATGATAACAAGAAAAATAAATTGAAACCGCTTCAGGTGAATACGGTTAGTCCAGTTACATTAGCGAACAGCTCCATTTTAACTGAAATAAAGGAAAAGGCAGACCTCCCTGCAAATTGCGTTAAAGACAGTAGCCTTTCTGAAGAGAAACTGCCTGTAAAAGAACTGAGAACAGGTTTGCCGGCTCTCACAGAGATGGAGATCAGCGAACAGGCGGAAAGAAAAGCGGCACTGATCAATAAATGGAAGCAGTTAAAGCTGGAGGATTATTCACATATTCATGTTTCTTCAAATGCCGGGATGAAGTTCAGTGATTTTTACCTGAAGCGGGGTGAAGTAAGCAACCGTGATTATGATATTTTCCTGAAAGATCTTATCCTGCAGGGAAAGGTAAGTGAATATGAAATAGCGAAACCAAAATATGAGGAATGGATCGCTAAAGTGAAAGATGATAAACTTAAATTTTTCATTAAGGATTACTTTACCTGCAGCCAGTATGCAAATTACCCGGTGGTGTGTATCAGCGCTGAAGCTGCCAAGCTTTATTGCGAATGGCTGGAGGCGCAACTCATCAGCGCCAATACCAATTCCCTGCTAATGGTGCAGGTACGCTTACCTTATGATGACGAATGGAAGTTCGCGGCGCGCCCGGCTAAAGATGGAAAGTATGGTACGGATAACGGAAAAATAAGATCCCGGAAAAAAGGCTACAAGGCGAATTTTAAGAACCTGCAGCTGAATGCAGATGCATTGCTCAACAACGATCTTCTCTTTGAAGATGTGGGCGAGCCTTTAGTTCAGGAAGAACATTTTGGAAAGAAAGCGAGGAAAGTTAATTTTACAACCACATCAATGGCATTTATGATGAACGAATTTGGCTTATACAACATGAGCGGCAATGTTTCAGAACTGGTGCTGTATCGCAGGCCGGATAAAAATGCCACAATGAGAACCATTGGAGGAAATTGGAACAGTGAAGTAAAATTCCTCGAGATAAATGCAGGAGACGAGTTTAAGAATAATATACAGGCTTCTCCGTTTTTAGGATTCAGGCCAGAGATCA
>JBJMLS010000027.1:0-15497 GCA_045805185.1 Bacteroidia bacterium
AGTTGACATCGTGATTTCTAATACCGACGTCAACTATATTTTGGGTAAGGAAAGGAAACACTAATTGCAAAATGCTTCCAATAAGCAAGCCCAGCATTAATTGTACGATAAGTCCGCGGTATCGAGCCAAATACTTTCTTAAAAACTTAAGTCCGTACTTTGCAGATTCTTTATTGCCTGTCTCTTGGTTTTTCTCAAAGAAGGTAGGGGTGGGTTCAAGTAGTAAAAGTACCCCCTCATCCTTATTATCAGTAGCCCAGCATTTGAGAAAGTCTTCAGTTGAATATTCAACTAAGCCGAAGCTTGGATCTGAAATGTAGACTTTATTTTTTGTTATTTTATATATAACCACGTAGTGGCTCTGTTTCCAGTGCGCCACACATGGTAAAACCGGTTCCTTATTAATTTTCTTAAAAGATATTTTGAGCGCCAGTGTTCTGAAGCCTATCTTCTCTGCCCCTGCACTTATTCCTAATAAATTGGAACCTTCGCGAGTAGTATTAGAAAGATTTCTTAAGTCAGAAATTGCAAAATCCTTTCCGTAATGTTTTGCGATAATACGAAGACAAGTGGGACCACAGTCCATTTCTTCGGTTTGCTTATAGAATGGAAAGGACATTATTTAATTTAAACTGTTAATAGAGTTTGAATTTCTTTTGCAAGTTTGGATTTATAGTAGCGATAAAGGAAATCATAAATCACCATCTCATGAGTTCTTTGTCTGGACCTGAAGGAACGATTAATCGTCATGTGAATATAGCTACTAACAAGATCATCGAGTTCAATCTGTTTGTCCTTGATTATTTCTTTTGACAAATCAGCCATTTGTAAGTGTCTTGCCCTAAGTATGTTTTGAAAACTAATGTTATTGTTGAATGAGTGCGAATCTGTTCGATCAAGTATGGCTTCAACAGTTTTACGCTCCTTTCTAAATTTAATATCCAATTGTAGCCTTAGATCTTTTGTGCCTCCATGTTCGCTAATAAAAGCCTCTTTCATACTTTGAAGCAAGAGTAATTTTGTGTTAGGAGTGTACTCGGGAACAGTATAAATTTCCATTTCTGCTACAGCAACCGGTGCTTACTTCATAAACTGTAAGACTTTAAGCTCTTCACCTCCTTTCATTATTTATGGTTTTCTGTTATATGAAAAAAATAAATTATGTTCTTTAATTTGTTTAATTATTACAAATAATAATTGAAATTGTAAATGCTACCGACGTATTTAAACAAAAAAAATTTAAACCAGATATAGGTATATATTCCGCAGTTTTTTTGAGAATGAGTTATATTTTCAGAAGGATAGGTAGCGAGATCAACCAATGTTGAAAATTAGTATGTAATCTCGTATGTAAAAATTAAAAAAGCCTTGCATCTATTTGATTGCAAGGCTTTTAATTAATTAACATGTAGCCCGTACGGGAATCGAACCCGTGTTTCATCCGTGAAAGGGACGTGTCCTAACCCCTAGACGAACGGGCCATCTTTCGCTTGAGCTTCAGATGGCAAAAGCCAATTGGATCAGCTTTGGGCAATACCCAAAATTACTTTTGGGAGTGCAAATGTACCATGATTTTTTAAATCTGCAAAAAAAGAATGCTTTTTTGCTACAAATTTACACCATCGCCAATATTGGTGTCGCCCTGGAAACGGAAGCCAAGTCTTTTCCCGGTCTTCAGCTTGTCGCTCTGGATGCGTTCCTGGATCTCGTTCACGGAGATCTCGCGCACAGCGTCCGCGGGCGGTGTAAACAGGTCGAAGCTCAGCGCGTAAACAATGAGGTCATTTATGATCTCTTCCAGGATCTCCGGGGTAATGGGACCGGGAGAAAAGTTATTGTATTTATAACCCAGCGGCGGCTTGGCCTCTACAAAAAAGCGCATCTCGCGGTTGATGAAGATCCGGCCGATCAGGTAGCCCAGGTCGTTCAGGCGGTTGTACTTAAAGCTGTCCGCGAGAAAATTGTAAATGTAGATGATGCCGCAGTAGGAATTGTAATTGTTCTCTTTGATATAACCCGTCTTGAACATGGGATGCGACTTGTCGAATTCAAAAACATTGGTGTGCATGTAAAACACCAGCACGTCGCCCGCCACTTTCATTTCGATCTCCTGGTCGCCGGTGAACTTGGATTCCACCCCGATCCGCTCGTCGATCTTATTCGCCTCCGTTCTGAGGTCCTCGCTGATCAACTTCACCTTCTTCTTCAGCTCCTCGAAAACATTCTGCGTGTTGAGGTAAATGTCCTGTTTCACCACCGATTTTTCTTTCAGCAGTTTCAGGATCTGCTCGCGTTGTGTGATACCCATGTGCTTTGTTTTTGAACTCATCCGTTAATACGCTACCGCGAACAATACCCGCTGTGCAGAAGGCTTCCCGGTAAGAATGCATTTGCCTTCTTCCTTTTTACCTTCCAATGGAATGCAGCGAATAGTAGCTTTTGTCTCTTCTTTTATTTTCTGCTCCGTTTCAGCGCTGCCATCCCAATGGGCAAGAATAAATCCGCCCTTTTGAAGCGCTTCCTTGAATTCGGCATACGTGTCGACCGAACGCGTGGTTTCTTCCCTGCGCTTTAAGGCGGTCTGGTATAAATTATCCTGGATGTCTTTTAACAGCTCATCAATTTTCTGATCGATATTTTCAATAGGAAGCACCTCTTTCGAAAGCTTGTCGCGTCTTGCCACTTCAACCGTTCCGTTCTGCAGGTCGCGCTCGCCAATGGCAATGCGCACAGGTACGCCTTTTAGCTCGTATTCTGCAAACTTCCAGCCCGGACGCTGTGTGTCGCGGTTATCGTATTTCACGGAGATGCCCCGCGCTTCCAGTTTCTTCTTAATTGCAATCACTGTTTCGGAGATCTTCGCGAGCCCTTCTTCACCTTTGTAAATAGGAACAATTACTACCTGGATCGGCGCCAGGTTCGGCGGCAGCACTAAACCATTATCATCGCTGTGGCTCATGACCAGCGCGCCCATCAGCCGTGTGGAAACTCCCCAGGAGGTCGCCCATACGTGCTCGAGCTGTCCTTCCTTGTTCGCGAATTTTACATCAAAGGCCTTTGCGAAATTTTGTCCCAAAAAGTGTGAAGTTCCGGCTTGCAGCGCTTTTCCATCCTGCAGCATCGCTTCAATGCAATAGGTATCCAATGCACCCGCGAAACGCTCGTTGGCGGTTTTTACGCCTTTTACCACGGGCACGGCCATCCAGTTCTCTACAAAGTCGGCATACACATCCAGCATTTGCTTCGTTTCGGCTATGGCCTCTTCGGCAGTGGCATGGGCGGTATGACCTTCCTGCCAGAGGAATTCAGCGGTCCGCAGGAAGAGGCGCGTACGCATCTCCCAGCGCACCACGTTCGCCCACTGGTTCACCAGGATCGGCAGGTCGCGGTAACTCTGGATCCAGCCGCGGTAGGTGTTCCAGATGATCGTTTCGGAGGTCGGACGAACGATCAGTTCTTCTTCCAGCTTTGCATCGGGATCCACCACGATCTCACCGTTCACATTCTTTAAGCGGTAATGTGTAACCACCGCGCATTCCTTGGCGAATCCTTCCACGTGACTGGCTTCTTTTGTGAAAAAAGATTTGGGAATGAACAAAGGAAAATAAGCGTTCTGATGCCCGGTATCTTTGAACATTTTATCGAGGGCCTGCTGCATCTTTTCCCAGATGGCGTATCCGTAGGGTTTAATGACCATACAACCGCGAACGGCGCTGTGTTCAGCCAGGTCGGCTTTCACCACCAGCTCATTGTACCATTTACTGAAATCTCCTGCGCGCGTACCGAGTTCTTTGCTCATAAAATTTACTAAAAATTAATTTTTGTGGCCATTAAATTCCTATCTTTACAATAGAAATCTCCGCAACAAAAATAACTTAATTCATTGATTATTCACAAAATTCACGAGCTATGAAACGTAATTTGTTGCTTTTAGCCATTTCGGCGTTAATTTTTTCATCGTGCAGCAACATGAGAAAATTAGAATCCTACAACGATGATACTTACCTGGATCCGCAGCGCGATAAAAACCTGTTCTATCCGAAAGAAGAGATCAAAGCGGAACCTGTTCAGCCCACTGATTCAAAAATTGCGGCTAACCCCGCAGATAATTCCAATCCCTACTACAAGGACAAGGATTTCAACTACGACGATTATTACGATAATGAATATGCCTCGCGTGTAAAGCGCTTTCACAGCCCGATGTACGGTGTCGGTTATTATGACACCTATTACACCAACTCCTATTTTTATAACCAGAATCCTTACCAGTACGGCGTAAGCATTTATAACGGTTACAATTTCTGGCCTTCTTATAACAATTACAGCTACGTTTCCAATTACAACTGGGGCGGCTATTACGGTTGCGGTTCCAATTACAATTACAATCCTTACACCGGTTATTACGGACCGGGTTACGGCTCAGGTTATGGGTATATGAACAGCGGCTTCGGATACAGTAATTTCGGAAACAACTGGTGCGGGAACAACTGGAACAATCCTTATGGAGGATTCGGTTACAATCCGTATTCGATGGGCTACGGCAATGGTTTCAATAATGGATTTAACAGCGGTTATTACAGCGCTTACAGCAATCATTACGACCACAATAGCAGCGTGTATTATGGTCCGCGCGCTTCACACAGTGGGAACAACAACGATCATGAAATGCTCAATGCTACAGGCTCAAAAATGACAATTCAGAAACCGCTGGCTGAAGATTATTCTTCAAGCGCTCCTACCAGCATGGAACGTTTCAACCAGATCAAGCTGCCTGAAAATGTGAAGAGCCAGGTAATGAACAAGGGAAATAACAATGGCGGCGGAACGAACACTGGTGATTTCCAGGGCAGACCCAATAACACGAATTTTTCAGGAACGAATAACAGTACCGGCGTCATAACTAACGGTTCGAACGGTACAACCAGGGGCGGTACTTTTTCAAACGAGAACACTACAAACTCTCCCAAGGCGCCAATAAGCAACGGAAGCAATTCCGAGCCAAAAAAGAGGTGGTCATGGGCCAGCGGCGATTCGGATAACTCTTCAAATCCCGGCCGTCCCATCAATCCGAACAGCTCCGGCAACGGTGGCAATGGAGGTTTCGAGCACTCTAAAGGGAACAACGGTTTTGACGGTGGATTCGGTAAGCCTTCTTCGGGTGGTTCCAATCAACCATCCAACAACAGCAGCGCGCCAAGGTCAACTTCTTCCGGCGGCGGCTTCAGGCCAAGGTAATTTTTTCTTCAAGCGTCTTCATTAAATGAGAAATTCTTTTTTAGTACTTCTTCTTTGCCTCTTTGCGAAAGTTAACGCGCAAAACGACCAGGATGTGATGCGTTATTCCCAGACAGGCATTGGGGGCGACGCGCGCTTTGTAGGTATGGCCGGAAGCTTTGGCGCGCTCGGTGCAAATCTCTCCGCTGTGAATTATAATCCGGCCGGTTTGGGACTTTACCTGAAGGGCGAATGGAACGTAACCGGGGGAATGCGTTTCGGAACGGTTACGGCGGATCATTACGGTACGGTAAATAAAGATTACAAGAGCAACCTGGTCATTCCCCAGATGGGCTTTGTAAAAGCCTTTGAGCAGGTAAATCCTTACACAACCGACAGGGAAAAAAAGCGCCACAAAGACTGGAGCAGGAGAACCGCATTTGCGCTGAGTTATAATAAGCTTGCTAATTTTAATTACAACACCACCATACAGGCGGATGTGTACAATACAAGCATCACGCATGACTTTGTAAAGCAGGCAAACGGGCACACCAACCAGCAACTGAATTCCTTTTATGAGGGATTGGCCTGGAACTCCTGGCTGATCAACGAAAACGCAGGAAGCACAACTTCCTATTGGGCGATGGTTGATCCGGACGTAACGGTAAAGCAAACCAAAACGATCTCCGTTGTAGGCGGCATGGGTGAGTATTCCTTTGCGCTGTCGCATGCTGTCGATAATAAAATATACATTGGCGGAAGCCTGAACGTGGTGCGGGCAAAGTATACGTATGACGGCAAGCATGAAGAAACCGATACGAAGGACAGCATTACGTATTTTAAAACCATGTATTTTGAGGAAGTGATCCAGAGTAGCGGAGTAGGCGTAAACCTGAAGCTGGGAGCCATTTACAGGGTCAATCCTTCCTGGCGCCTGGGAATTTCATTGCATACGCCAACGCGCCTTTCCATGACGGATACCTACCAGGATGTCTGTTATGCAAAGTACGATTCCGACTCCATAACACCTTCTGTGATCAATGGGAAGGAATTCACCTCTTCCGATACCGGACGCTTCCGTTACAAAGTGGTAACGCCACTGCGGAGCACGGCCAGCATCGCTTACATTCCGAATAAGTTCTTTGCAATGAATGTGGATTATGAATACGTAAATTATTCACAGGGCAGTTTACAGTCAACCCCAATGGTGTTTACCGACGTCAACCGCGGGATCCGCTCCAACTACAAAAGCACGGGAAATTTAAGGATCGGCATGGAGGCCAATGTTAAACCGGTGATCCTCCGTGCAGGCTTTGCAAGCTATGGCAGTCCTTTCGGTGACATGTTCTCCGGGAAATATGTGCGTAATACCTATTCTATTGGCGCCGGTGTTAAGCGCGAAACCAATTTCTATTTCGACCTGGCAATAGCGGTCACCCAATGGAAAGAAAATTATTACCTCTACAATTCCTCGCTTATCAATGCCACAAAGCTGAAGTTTAATACTACTTCCATCATCGCTACGATAGGAAGAAAGTTTTAGTGTCAGTTTTTCCTTCTGTGGGAATTCTTTTTAATGCATTACAGCCTTATTTCCTCTCTGTGTAACTCTTTTTCATTGTGATCCCTGTGTTGAAAACAAGCGGAGGCGAAGCCGGAGCGCTATGCTATACAGGAAGGTAGACCAGCTTTTTGGTCTCGAAGAATTCTTCTGTAAAGAATTTCTTCAGCTCATAGATCTTTACTTTTTTGGAAAAGTCTTTCAGCTCTTCGCTGAGATCGCCGCCTTTTAAATAGAGGATCCCGTTAGGCAGCGTATTGAAGGAAGTGCGGAGGAACTTGCTCTGTACCCAGGTATAGAATTCAGGGAACTCGGTTACCGCGCGGCTCACTACAAAATCAAATTTATCGTTCACCGTTTCGCTACGGGCATGCTCGGCAAAAATATTGCTCAAGCCAATACCTTCAGCCACCGCGTTCACTACTTTTATTTTTTTCCCAACCGAATCCATTAAATGAAAATGACAATCCGGAAAAAGGATCGCGAGCGGGATGCCCGGAAATCCGCCGCCGGTACCCACATCCAGTATTTTTGTGCGCGGCTTGAATTGGATCACTTTTGCGATGGCCAGTGAATGAAGCACGTGCCTTTCGTAAAGCAGGTCAATGTCTTTTCTTGAGATCACGTTGATCTTCGCGTTCCATTCGGAATAGAGGCCGGATAATTGTTCGAATTGCTGCTGCTGCTGTGCGCTTAAGCCGGGGAAGTACTTAAAAATTAATCCTGCTTTCAAAATTAAATTTTATGTTCCGAATTTTTGAGAATGTTGTAGAGGAAATCGCGGGCCCTGAAGAGCTGCGCTTTTACGGTGCCGATAGGAAGTTCCAGTTTGGAAGAGATCTCTTCATAACTGAGTTCTTCGAAGTAGCGCATTTCGATCAGTTGCCTGTATTTTGGCTTTAATTTTTCCACCACATCACGCATCATTTCTACTTTTTGTTTTCTAACCAGGTGTTGTTCCGGGTCGGCTCCTTCAGCTTTTACATGAATGCCCATTTCTCCGCCTTCGTCGTTCTCAAAGGTCCGGTCGAGGGAAAAGAGGTTCTCATTTTTCTTACGGCGGATAAAATCGATGGCGTTATTGGAGGCGATCTTGAACAGCCAGGTGCTGAACGCGAAGCTGGGTGTGTACTGGTGGAGGCGCTTAAACGCTTTTCCAAAAGCTTCAATGGTAAGATCATCCGCGTCATCCTTGTTATTTACCATTTTCAACAGCATGAAATAAACCGAATCGCGGTAACGATCCATCAGCTCGGCGTAAGCCTTCTGATCCATCTTATCCAATGCCAGGCGGATCAGCTTGTAATCGTGTACCGCTTTGGTAGAGAGATTTTCACTCGGTTCTAATTCTTCCATTTGTTTGGTTTCGTAAATTTTTTGCTGATGTGAAGCGCCGGGTAAAGAAAAAGGAACACTACATCAAGCAAGATAAACCAGGGCAAGAGGTCTTTTTCTTTTAACCTTCTCATTGCCCCACTAAAGATAACCATTTGGACTATAATTTTCAATAAAAAAACGCCTAAGGCAATAAACAGGGCGTTTTTAAAGAACAATAATACGATGAACAAAGACCAGAAAAGATAGTTTATTGTGTAAAAGAATCCAAGCTTTGCTTTTGTGGAAGTTTTGTAGAGCGGCGCTGTCGACAGATGTCTCTTCTTCTGGTCCCACCAGGCGCTTAGTTTTTTTTCAGGAATGGAAGAGGTAAAGCTTTCCGGGTCGAGCACCACAGCTGTATTGTTAACCGTTGCGGCCTGGTTGATGAACAGATCATCATCCCCCGATTTAATATGGTAATGCGTGGAAAAACCCTTGTGCCGGAAAAAAAGTTCTTTTTTATAAGAAAGATTTCTTCCAACGCCCATATAGGCTTTATTCTTCAGCGCCAGTGAAAGATATTGCAGGGCGATCATGAATGTATCGAAACGGATGAGCTTATTCAGGAAACCGCTTTCCTTGCGGTAGGCGCCATAGCCGAGTACGATCTCTTTGCTCTCCGCATAACCTTCCATCATGCGCGCGATCCACTGTTCGCTTTCGGGACAGCAATCCGCGTCTGTCATCAGCAAATGCTCATATTTAGCGCCTTTGATCCCAACAAGCATCGCGAACTTTTTTCCTGTTTTGTAATAGCCGTCCTCTTTGATCGTAATGGTCTTCAGGTTGGTGAAGATCTTCGAATATTCCCGCAATACGTCTTCCGTATTATCCAGCGAGCAATCGTTCACCACAATTACTTCGAATTCCGGATAATCCTGCGTGAGTATTTTCGGGAGGAACTCCGTAAGGTTGTCCCCTTCGTTGCGCGCGCACATGATGATCGAAACAGGTGGCTTCTGATCTAAAGGAGTGGATGTCTTTTTATAAAAAGCGAGTTTGGAAAAAGTACCCAGGTAAATAACAAGCTGGAGCAGGAACACGAATGCGAAAAGAGCAAGGAGGACAAGTTCTATGTTCAGCTGGGAGAGATCAGGCATATCCTGCAAAAATAAATACCCTGTCCCTGCAAGGTTTCTGTTATCTTTGCATTTATTAAACAAAGTAATTAACAAAGGTGATCGAGGCAGTAATATTTGACATGGACGGAGTGCTGGTAGATTCCGAACCCTTCTGGCGCACCGCAATGATCAAGGGATTCAGGGAAGTGGGGATCGACTTTACGGATGAACATTGTAAAAGTACAACAGGGATGCGATTTGACGAGGTTGTAAAATACTGGCATCACCGTTCCCCCTGGACCAATAAAACAACAACTGAAGTGGAACAAGGCGTGCTGGATCACTTATGCGAGCTGATCAATGAGCAGGGAATGCCAATGCCCGGAGCGCTTGAGGCGATCACCCGGTTTAAGAGCGAGGGAAGAAAGATCGGATTGGCTACTTCATCCTATAACCGCCTCGTAGATGTCATCCTTACACGACTGGAAGCGCGCCATCATTTTCACGCGATCGAATCCGCGGAGCACCTCGAATTCGGCAAGCCGCATCCACAGGTGTTCCTGAACTGCGCCGCGGCTTTGGGGGTTAAGCCTGAGCGCTGCCTGGTGATCGAAGATTCCGTGAACGGTGTGATCTCCGCCAAAGCAGCCCGGATGAAAGTTATTGCAGTCCCCGATCCTTCCGATTTTTATGATCCGAGATTCGCTATTGCAGACCTTAAGCTGAATTCATTAAAAGAGCTTGACCCTGCAATTCTTCAACAAACCTTTACCTGATCTTCCAATTGAAATTCCACTTACAACATACAGACCCCTTATCGAAAGCGCGCACAGGTATTCTTGAAACCGCGCACGGCACAATAGAAACGCCCATATTCATGCCTGTGGGAACAGCGGGAACCGTGAAGGCTATTCACCAGCGTGAGCTGAAAGAAGACATTAAAGCGCAGATCATTTTAGGGAACACCTATCACCTGTACCTGCGTCCGGGACTTGAAGTGCTAAAGAACGCTGGCGGCTTGCACAAATTTAACGGCTGGGACAAGCCCATTCTTACCGACAGCGGCGGTTACCAGGTATTTTCACTTGCCAACCAGCGCAAGCTTACCGAAGAAGGAGCAACTTTTAAATCGCACATCGACGGTTCCTCGCATTTATTCACACCCGAAAGTGTGATGGATATTGAGCGCACGATCGGCGCAGACATTATGATGGCCTTTGATGAATGCACGCCTTATCCCTGTGAATACAAATACGCGGAAAACTCACTTGGTCTGACGCATCGCTGGCTCGACCGCTGCATCGCGCGTTTCGGCAGCACGGAACCGAAATACGGCTATGAGCAAACCTTGTTTCCAATTGTTCAGGGCAGCGTTTACAAGGACCTGCGCATGCGCTCGGCTGAGTTCATCGCCTCAAAGAACTGCGAAGGGAACGCCATTGGCGGCTTAAGCGTGGGCGAGCCCGCTGAGGACATGTATGCAATGACGGAAGTGGTGTGTAACATACTGCCTGCGGATAAGCCGCGTTACCTGATGGGCGTGGGAACTCCTGTAAATATTCTGGAAAGCATCGCATTGGGCATTGATATGTTCGATTGCGTGATGCCTACACGTAATGCCAGACACGGTTTGTTGTTCACGCAGAACGGGATCATCAATATCCGCAATGAAAAATGGAAGAACGATTTTTCAGCGCTCGACGAAAATGGCACCGCCTTCGTGGACACGCAATACAATAAAGCTTACCTGAGGCACCTGGTCATTTGTAATGAGATCTTAGCCGCGCAGATCGCAAGCATTCACAACGTGGCTTTTTACCTTTGGCTGGTTGGCGAGGCAAGACGAAGAATTGGTGACGGAAGCTTTTACGAATGGAAGAATAAAATGGTGAAGCAGATGGCAGTGAGGTTGTAGAACTGGATACAGGATTTAAGACACAGGATTCAAGACAGAAGATTCAAGATTCAAGACACAGGATTTAAGACACAAGACATTGGCTATTTTAAAGAAACTAGACATATATATCCTCAAGCGTTTTTTAGGAACCTTTGTGTTTTCTATTGTACTGATCATTTGCATCATTATTATTTTTGATATTTCTGAAAAGATCGATGACTTTATCAATGCGCCATTAAGAGCGATCATCTTCGAGCATTACCTGAACTTTGTTCCCTACTTCATCAATATGCTCAGTCCGCTGTTTACCTTCATCGCGGTTATTTTCTTTACTTCAAAAATGGCATCGCGTTATGAAACCGTCGCGATCCTTAGCAGCGGGATCAGTTATGCCCGTTTCCTTCGTCCGTATATGATAGGCGCAGCCATGATCACGGGAGCCTCACTTTTCTCCAGTCATTTTATTATTCCAAAGGCCACGCGCATAAAGCAGGCTTTTGAGGATAAGTATGTAAATACCGGGTACCAGAACCGCGATCAGAATATTCACAGGCAGGTAACAAAAGGCACAATGGTTTACCTGGAATCCTACAGCACCACGGATCAGACCGGCTACAAATTCACGATCGAAAAAGTAAAGGATTTTAAACTGAATTACCTGCTTACTGCAGACCTGGTAAGATGGGACAGCATTAAAGAGCTTTGGCACGTGGTAAATTATTGCGAGCGCTTCATTGATGTGCGACCGGAGCAAGCAAGCGCCGATAGCATAACACTGGAGGACATGAAAAAGAAAAAATCCACGATCGGTAATTATAAAGAAACCCTTCGCTTTGGCAAGGACAAGGAACTGAAGATCGATTTTACGCCAAAGGATCTTGGCCGCCTGGAAAGCAAAGTGGAAATCATGACCTATCCTGAATTGAAGAAATTTATCGCCAAGGAAAAAGAAAAGGGCTCGTCGGGAATTGAACGTTTTGAAGTGGAGAATTACAAGCGGACCTCTTTTCCATTTGCAACCTTTATTCTTACACTGATCGGTGTCGCTATTTCTTCGCGTAAGATCCGCGGAGGAATTGGCATGCACCTGGCGCTGGGATTATTGCTGGCGGCATCCTATGTATTGTTCCTGCATGTTTCGTCCATTTTTGCAGTGAATGGAATGCTCTCGCCTTTTGTTGCGGTATGGATCCCGAATGTGATCTATTCGCTTATTGCTTTTTACCTTTTGAAAACGGCACAGAAGTAATTACATCACACCTTCACGCTTTGTTCGTGCCGGATCACATTTTCCGGATCGTATTTCTTTTTTATTTCCTGGAGACGCTTGTAATTTTCTCCGTAGTATGCAGTTTCCCAATTGCGGAATCCCAGATCGGGATAATTGATATACTCGCGGCTGATCCCATTGTCCTGGAAAATATCCCTCACTTCCTGATAAGCCGCGATCATTTTTTCTCCCTGCTCTTCCTTCTTCCAATAAGTTTGCAGTTCGGATAGATAAGGATAAGCGCGGTGCGGAAAGGCAGAGGCTTTTTCCAGTTCAGGATCGCTGATCTTTCCCCCAAGGGTGCCAATGGAAAGCAGCATCCCCGAAGTGGAAGATATTTTTTCAAGGGTTGGGACAATGAAATTCCGGATGTCCTCAAAATCCTTGTACAGGCCAACAGATGAATTTTTCGCGTAAAGCGGCGTCTGGATCCCGTAGAAATTCTGCACGGCCGAATGTAATTCCTGCGGTTTGCCTAAAGAAACCTTTTCGGTAATGCCCGACAATTCTGTAATTATCTTTTTTACTTCTTCCGTTTCCTCGCCGAAATTGGTGAGCAGGATAAAAACGGTCTTGCCATTCAATACATAAACCGAGAAGCAGGAGGGAGGAAGATCAGCGGTAAGCGTGAACCATTTCTCCAGTATAGCTGCGGCTGTCTGCGCATCGGATTTAAATTTGCGGAAACGGTGACTGGTGAGTGTTCCGGGAGCAGGCTGCGTTTGAAATCTCATTTCAGTGACCACGCCAAAGTTCCCGCTTCCACCGCCTTTGCAGGCCCACAGCAATTCCGGATCATCTGCGGTGCTGATAATATTTCCTTTTCCATCCACCATTTTCAGCTCCAGTAAATTATCGCAGGTGAGTCCGTACTTGCGCGCGTACATGCCGTAACCGCCGCCAAGCGATAAGCCGCCGACAGCAACCCCTCCGCAGGAACCCCCGGGCAGTACCCTTCCTTTTGGGAGAAGCTCATCGTACAATTCAGAAAGTGTACAGGCGGGACCAAGAATTGCAGTTCCGTCTTCGTTCAGTTCTATGTTTTTTAATTTGGAAAGGTTGATCACCATTCCGCCTTCATTAACGGAAAAGCCTTCAAGACTGTGCCCGCCGCTTTTAATGGCAACAGGCAATTTATTTTCCCTCGCATAGTTTACAGCTTCAGCAACACCTTTTGCGTTCATGCATAAAGCAATGATCGCGGGAAACTTATTGAAGCGTTTGTTGTGGCCATGACGAAGGGTTTCATATTCCGCGTCACCTTTTTTATAATAGCTGACGTTCTCGTTGGAGAGGAGTGTTTTTTCTTTTTCAGGCCCAGGTGGAACGAGCGGTTTTTTCTCTTCCTGTATATTTTTGGTTTCTTTTTCAGGTTCCGTTCCACAGGCTGCTAAAAAAATTCCTGCGCTGCTGATCGCGAGGAGGCGGAGGAATTCGCGGCGTGATGGGCTGAAATATTTTTTTGTCATTCAATTATTTATTTCGTCGGTATTATATTCAAGCCCTTTAGGCTTGGGTGGGCGTTTATTTTTTGGTTATGCATATTGAAGTCCTTCGGACTTCTTAAACCGGATATGAATGATTAGGATGTATTTCGCTCAACATTAGTTATTGGGTTAGTGGCAAATTACTTTAGCCATTTTTTTAGTTTTTTCTTTGCAGTTTTGGTTGAATTAATTTCACCGAAGATAATACAATGATGGTCATTCCTCCCTCCAAAGCACTTCCCCTTCATTCAGTCTGATCTCAGTAATTTCTTTGAAAATACCATACACCGCGCTGCCGCTCCCGCTCATGCTTGCGTAAACTGCGCCACGCTCGTACAACAATTGCTTTAGCTCAGCGATCCGCGGATATTTTGCAAAAATGCTTTTCTCAAAATCGTTCACCAGAATTCCCTTCCATTCTTCAACAGGATGATTCAACACGATCTCTTCAACGGAGCGCTGAGGTTTTGCAGGTAGTATTCCTTTATAAGCTTCTTTTGTATTGCTATGAATGTTGGGATAAACAATTGCAATTTTATAGGCGCTGAGGTCAAGCCGTATCGACTCATATTCATCTCCTTTTCCTTCTGCAAACGCGGGTCTGTTGCTGATAAAAAAAGAACAATCGCTTCCCAACTGCCGGGCATAATGGTGCATTTCTCCCCAGGAAATTCCCAATTCAAAAGTATCGTTCAGCAGGCGGATAAAGAACGCGGCATCGGATGAGCCACCGCCAAGTCCCGCTCCCATAGGTAGTATTTTATGGAGGTGAACCCTAATGGCCGGAACGGAATAATCCTGCTTCACCAGTTTCCAGGCTTTGTAAATTAAGTTATCTTCTAATCTACCATCAATGTGAAGTCCGCTTTGTGAAAGGATGAGTTGGGAGTCAGGACTTATGAGTTGTGTTAGTGTTGACTTGTGTCCGGCCTTCTCATTTCCTGCTTCCCATTCCCGGTTTTCTACTATCTCGAGGCAATCGCGCCAGCCAACCGGATAAAATACGGTTTCAATGTTATGAAATCCATCGGGACGTTTTTCGGTTACATGGAGTCCCAAATTGATCTTTGCGTTTGGAAATGCTATCATAAGTTCCGCAAAATTAGAACAATAACGCCATAGTCAGCTCTTGGTACTGCGGTAAAATTTCATATCTTTGTAGCCCAATTTTTAAGGCATGACCTATTTAGATTTTGAAAAACCCATTGAGGACCTGGATAAAGAACTTGCGAAGCTGAATGATATTGCGGAAAAGAGCAAAGTGGATGTCAGCCAATCGGTTCAGGAACTGGAGGAAAAGATCCTCGCCGTTCGCAAAGAGATCTACACCAATCTTACTCCCTGGCAACGCGTGCAGGTGAGCCGTCACCCGGAAAGACCATACACTTTAGCTTATATCGATTACATCAGCAAAGGTACGTTCATGGAGCTTCACGGCGACCGTACCGTAGGTGATGACAAGGCAATGGTGGGTGGCTTCGGCGATATTGACGGACAAACCGTAATGTTCATTGGACAGCAGAAAGGGATCAATACGAAAATGCGCCAGATCCGTCGTTTTGGAATGGCAAATCCTGAGGGTTACCGAAAAGCATTGCGCCTGATGAAAATGGCGGAAAAATTCAATAAG
>JBJMLS010000028.1:0-17899 GCA_045805185.1 Bacteroidia bacterium
ACATTATTGAACGTAACGGACAACGCATCAATCTTCTTATCGAAGATCTTTTGAACGCCACGCGCTTTGAAAGTATTAATTTCACCAATTTGTTTATTCATGAGCTCCTGAATGAAACTATTTCACACATTGAAGACAGGATCCAGCTCAAAAAAATAAAAATAGAAAAGAAAATTCATGATCACCTCGTTATCAATGGCGATAAAAGCAAGTTGGTCATCGCCCTGCTGAATATACTGGTAAATGCCGTAGAAGCTATTGCTGAGAGAAAAGCGGGAAAACTTGAGATCACTACGCCTTATACAGACCGGGCAGCCAACATAACCATAACTGATAATGGGAAAGGCATCGCGCAACAGGATCTTCCAAAACTATTTGAACCTTTCTTTACCTCTAAAAAAGGCGGTACCGGCTTGGGACTTGCAGCAACCTATACCATCATTGCAAGACACGATGGTGCGATCAAAGTGAAGAGCGAGCCGGATAAGGGTACCGCATTTACCATTACGCTTCCTTTGGTTCAGTGATCATTCCTTCTTTTCAATATTCTTATTATGGGTAGCTTCCTCCTCTTTCGATTCTTCCATTCCCGCATTCAGATCTGGCAGGCGTAACTTCCGCCATTCATACGTTTTCGGTAGTTCCGCCCCCATCAGGTAGCCCCAGGGCCTGAGGTCATCCACACGGTCAAAGATCACCTTGAGGATAGCAACAACAGGTATTGCCAGGAACATCCCGATAACGCCGGCAAGCATTCCGCCGATAAAAACAGCCACAATGGAAACCAGCGCATTGATCTTCACCTTTGAAGCTACTATTCGCGGAACAAGAAAATTATTATCGATAAGCTGAACTGTTATATTTACAACAACAACCCCGATCACGGAAGAAAGCTCACTTGAATTGATCAGGGCAGCGATTATTGCTATTAGTCCCGCGCAAAGACTTCCGATATAAGGTACAAGATTCAATACTGCGCCAATAACACCCAGCAGTATTGCGTAGGGCACCCCAATTAACATAAAGCCTGTAGAAGTAAGGACGGCAACTATCCCCATTTCAATGAGGAGCCCAACAATATAATTCTGGATCACCTCTTTAATCTTAAGTACGATATCAACCATGTTGGAATGGTAATTTTTATGCACCAGCTTATGAAGGAACTTGATGAATAAGGTTCGGTAAAGTAGGATAAGAAAGGTGTAGATAGGAATGAGCACAACTGTTAAGAAAGTCTCAGAAAAGGAGGCAATGGTATCGCCCACCAATTGGTTCCCGCTTTTGAGCGAATCCTGGGCCGCCGACTGTATGTATCTTTCCATTTTTAAAGGGCTTATGTTGAATTTATGAGTTATCCAGGCTTTAATATGACCAATATGTATGTCGAGGTTATGCCGGATCTTTGGAAGGTCATCCATAAAATCAGAAACATGCCAGGAAATAAACCAGATAACAGACCCTACAAATATGACAAAAGTTATAACAGCGATCAGCACTGCTATTACATGTGGAAAATGAAGGCGCTTATTCAGAAAAGCAACCAGCGGGCGAAGCAGGATAGCGAAGAGCATTGCAAGGATAAGCGGCATGATCACCGAATTGCCTATGTAAAGAATAAAAACTACAAGGCAAAGCATGAGTAAGATCAAGGCGAACCTTGCATAAAAAGGAATCGGCTGATTCAGTTCCATTATTTTCAGGTTAGGTCGCTGACTATTTTTCTTTCCGGGTTTCTTTTACCGGCTCTGTCGTTTTTTTGATCTCAGTATTTGATTCCTTTTGCACAGTACGCTGCTCAACCCATACGGCATATTTATTTGGCTCGATGGCTCTCCCGTGAAACCGTACATGAACCTGTGTAAACTCAGCCCCGAAATACAGGATGATGGCGGAATAATATACCCAGAGAAGTATAACGATAATTGAACCTGCAGCACCGTAAGCGCTAACGTTTGAATTATGCATGAGCAGGTAACTGATCACGAACTTACCCAACAGGAAAAGCACCGCAGTAACAACCGCGCCTATCCATACGTCGCGCCAGTGAACCTTTGCATCCGGAAGTCCCTTAAAAATAAAGGCGAAAAGAGTTGCAATGATCCCGAACATGACGAGATAATCCAGGTAATAAAGAACATGGATGACCTTGTCGGAAAAGAGGCGGTGCAAACTGTCGAAAAACGCATCCAGTACCGTATTCAGGATCAGGGAAACAAGCAAAATAAATCCGAGTACCAGCACCATTGAAAAAGACATGAGCCGGTTAATAACGATCTTCATGAATCCTTTTTTCGGGCTTGCTTTCAATCCCCAGATAGAATTGATCGAGTCCTGGATCTCGCCAAACATTCCGGTAGCGCCAAGGAGCAGGGTTACAAAACCTATTATTGTCGCAAGAAAATTATCGTGATGGAGCGTTGTTTTCTTCAGGATATCCTGGATCTGTAATGCTGCATCAGGACCGACCATGTGTCCGATTTGCGCAACAATTTTTCCCTGCGCCGCTTCTCTCCCGAAAAAAATACTGCATAGCCCGATAATCACTATGAGAACAGACGGAAGAGAAAAAACCGTATAGTAAGCAAGGGCGGCGCTTAATTTTAGTACTTTATCCTTGCTGAATTCTTTAAAGGAATCCTTTAGAATGGCCCAGGCGTTTTTAAAAACAGTTTTTCTTGTCATTATCAATCAATTGAAGTCGCTTGCATTTACTCAAACGATGTTCCACTTTATGGCATGAATTTTTTGAGCGGCAGCCTCAAATGCTTAACAATGGATAATAAACAAAAAGTTGCGACTGATCATAATTCCGGCCAGGCCCGGCTGGATACGAATTACAAAAAACACAGGAGGAAGGTACGAAGAAGAGCTGTTTTAGGAAGCGTACTTGCCCTTCTTATCCTGCTCAGACTTTTTCTCCCATATATTGTATTGAACTATGTGAATAAGAAGTTAGCGAACTTAAAGGAGTATTATGGCCATGTAGCTGATATAGATATCGCCCTGATCCGGGGCGCCTATGTTATCCATGATATTAAAATAGTCAAGACTGAAAAATCCGGGCAAAACACGGACACCATTCCTTTTTTTAAATCTCCCACAATTGACCTCTCCGTTGAATGGGCCGCTATATTTAAAGGATCCGTTGTGGGTGAAATATATGTTGAAGATCCTGTTCTTAATTTCGTTAAGGGAAAACACAAGGGAGAAGATGTAAAAGCCGATACAGCTGATTTCAGGAAGCTGATAAAGGACCTGATGCCGTTAACCGTGAACCATTTTGAAATAACTAACGGAGAGATCCATTATATTGACAAATACGCAGCGCCGAAACTGGACATCTCACTAAAAAATATAGAAGCGGTGGCAACCAATCTTTCCAATGTTAACGACAGCGCCAAGCAATTGCCCGCTAACCTGAAGGCAAGCGGAAATGCATACGAAGGAAACTTCACCCTGAATGTGAACTTCGACGCGCTTAACGAAGTACCGACCTTTGATCTCAACGCGGAGCTTACAACCGTAAATCTTGTCCAGCTAAATGATTTTCTGAGAGCTTATGGAAACTTTGATGTTGACCGCGGCCGCTTTGGCTTGTATACGGAATTTGCCGCAAAGGACGGATCCTACGGCGGCTATGTGAAGCCAATAATCAAAGACATGAAGGTTGTGAACTGGAAAGAAGACAAGGACAATATACTCTGGGAATCCTTAATAGGAGCCGCCGCACAACTTTTAAAGAACCGCCAGGAAAAACAGGTGGCAACAAAAGTCCCGATTGAAGGAAACTTTGAAAAAGGAGGCAAGATTAACCTGTGGAGAGCGATCAGCTTTGTACTCCGGAATGCTTTCGTTCATGCCCTGAAGCCCACCATTGACGGATCCATCAACATTAATAAACTGGACGACGATCAGAATAAAACAGTACTGGAGAAAATATTCAGCAAAACTGAAAAGAAAGTAGAAGAAAAAACCAGCGGAAAAAAAACTAAAAAAGAGGAACGGCAGGAAAAAAGAAAGGAACGCCGCGCTAAAAGAAGAGATGAGCGGCAGGAAAAAGGCAAATAAATACAAACACCGAAGAGATATAGTTCTCATGCTGAGCATTAATCTCCACAATAAAGCTGAAGCAATATGCAATTGAAGAGTCAACCTTATGAACGATACGTTCTTAATGCGCATAAATTCTTCGCGTTTAACGGCACAGTATTTAACAATTAATACCTTGAATGAGAAGATTACTTTACCTGATTGCGGTTGTCCTGGTAATAATATGGGGCGTCTGTTTCTTCATTTTCAGCATAGGATATTTAATACATATACTTCTGTTATTCGCGGTGGTTATCGTTATCATAAGGCTAATTGACGCCAGCCATCATCAACAAAAATAAAAGGCCTTTCAAAACTAAAAAAAAATCAACATGAATAACCTACTCTACATTATTGCCGTAATACTGATCGTATCATGGGCAATCGGATTCTTTGCATACAGTGCAGGTGGTTTGATCCACATTTTACTTGTAATTGCACTGATAGCGATTATTTTGAGAATAATAAGAGGAAAAGACCCGGTATAATAATCATTTCTTAACTACACTTATTTTTCCGCTGCGTTCAACATAGATGCGGTCAACATTATCCATTTGATCGTTATTGAGTTCCTCGCGCAAGCCCTCTTCCAGGTCTTTAAAAGTGATCAGGCACTTATTCATATTCCGGCGGATGAATTCTCCTTCCTTATAGATAAGTACCTGATCGCCTTTTACCAGTCTTCCGAATGCATCACTCTTTAAACTCACCCATGCGAAAGCCCTGTGCAGCATTGCGAGAAGCAATGCACTGCCGATAGTAGGGAAAAAGGGAGAAGCGCCCGTAATGACCCTGCTCAGTATCGCGCCAAGCAGGATACTCACCACATTATCAAAAGGTGAGCGCATGCCGAACGAGCGTCGTCCTGAAAAGCGAATGGCGACCAGCGCAAAAATAAATATCAGAATAGTTCTGATTCCCATTTGAAACATGCTGAGGTCTTTTCCCTCACCGATCCATTCTAAGAAAGTATTCATTCGGTTAGTTTTCATTTCTCCAGGTAAAATCATACCAACGTAGAAGATCCTTAAGCAATTTACTACACACTGAATTTTTTTTTGAGGAGTTTTTTCCACGAATGTCTGCAGTTATTTACGTATTTATCAGCAATTGCGCCATGGCATGTACTTTGTCTTTTTTCGCAATTAACCTAAAAACGATATTATGATAACAAGAAGCTCAAGACGAGAGAACCCATCTCGCGAAAGAAGTACGCAACGACGTTCTTCAAGCCAGAATAACAACCGCAGTCGCTCACGTTATAACGACAATAACCGTTATAATGAAGACGATGACGAGAGCCGTTTCCGGAATGATTTTGATATGGAAGATGATTTTGACGATGATTTCGAAGCCGGCTACGGTGATGAAAGGGATGAGGATTACGATAGAAACTTCGGCGATAATTACAACAGGGAAGATCGTAATGAGCAGGGATACGGGCAACGTGAATATGGGCAGCAGGGATACGGACAACGGGGATACGGACAGCGCGGATACGGCAGGTCCTCTTCACGCGGTAATAGCGGCGGAAGAAATGAAAGAGTAAACAGCTCCCGTGAAAGTTCAGGAGGTTATTCGCAACGCGAGGGCCGGACAGGATATTCTTCCCGCAATGAACGCGGAAATGTATATGGCCGGGGAAATGAGAACAATCGCGGATACGATCAGGATGAACGCTTTTCTTCTAATCGCGGAGAAAGCCGCTCTGAGGGCTCATCCAGGGAAAGAAGCGGACGCGGAAGCAATAGCGGAAATAAAACCGGCAGATCATCTTCGGGTAGTTCAGTGGGATCTTCGCGCAGCTCACGCTCAAAGAGCGCGTCGCAAAGGAAAAGCACACGCTCAACAGGATCTACCCGTCGCGATCGCACGAGTGATTCACAGAACAAAAATAGCTCCGGCTCACGCAGCACAACACGTACAACTACAGCGCGACGGGGTCGTCCTGCAAAGAGCGCATCCAAATCCAGCAGCAGTACATCCAGCTCAAAGCGCAGCAAGGCAACAGCAAAGAAATAAAATCACAAATCAATAAATAAAAAACTCTTAACCCCAATACTATATGGCAAACAAAACACAAAACAACATTGTTTCTACAAACGGAAAATCCCAGGCCGGAAAATCGCAGAACGGGACCGAAAAAAGTTCAAAGAGCGGAAGCGCCTCACAAAGCGTATCCTCGAAAAAAACACTCGAGGACCTGTTTGAAGAAGAATTAAAAGACATCTACAGCGCAGAAAAACAATTGGTAGAGGCTCTGCCGGACTTAGCAAAGGCGGCCCATAACGAAGAACTGGAAGAAGCATTTTCCAGGCACCTGGAGCAAACAAAAAAGCATGTAGAACGAATAGAGAAAATTTTTGACCGCTTACAGATCAATAAGGAAGAAGAGGAAAAATGTTATGCAATGGAAGGACTCATTGAAGAAGGGCAAAGAATCATTCAGGATTTTGAAGAAGGACCAGTGCGGGATTCAGCGCTGATCATTGCTTCTCAAAAAGTTGAACATTACGAAATAGCAGCATACGGATCTTTGTGCGAATTGGCTGATGTATTGGGCTATGATAAGATCTGTTCAATTCTCGACAGAACGCTTGAAGAGGAAGAATCAACAGATGCACTGCTTACTGACATTGCGCAGGATGTTAACGATGAAGCTCATGCGATGAGTGAGGAAGAAGAAGAGGTGTATTGAGCTAATCAACAACAGCAGGTGATAACAGCCTGCTGTTTTGATTTTTTATCGTTTCTTATATTATTTCGAAACCGGGGAACCGGTTGAAATAGACCAAAAGCGCCATACGAATTACATTATGCTTACCAACAGAACTTCAGGAAATCAGTCCCCATCCCTGGTAAGATCACTTTTCCTGGAGACAGGAGCTATCACAAAATTTTCATTCCGTTTTTTATGGGAGGCGCTTGTCCCTCCTTATGAATTCAGGGAAATATTAAGGCAATGTTACCTTATCGGCTGCAGATCGCTGCCGCTTGTTGGCATTACCGGTCTCATTATGGGCCTCGTGCTTACGCTGCAATCCCGGCCCACACTTGCCGAATTTGGCGCAGAAGCATGGCTACCGGCTATGGTTGGCGTTTCCGTTGTACGAGAGATAGGCCCGGTGATCACCGCATTGATCAGCGCAGGGAAAATAGGATCCGGGATCGGGGCCGAACTGGCATCCATGCGTGTAACCGAACAGATCGATGCAATGGAAGTGGCGGGAAATAATCCTTTCAATTACATTGTGGTCACACGGGTGATCGCAACTACCTGCATGATCCCTTTGCTTACCATATTTTCGGATTCACTTGCTCTTTATGGCTCTTACCTTGGGGTGAATATCGGCGGAGATGTAAGCTTCACCCTCTTCTTCTCGCAGGTTTTTCAGAAGCTGGTCTTTTCGGATGTGTTCCCTGCCTTTATAAAAACTTTTTTCTTTGGCTTCACTATTGGCATCATCGGTTGCTACAAGGGCTATTATTCCGATAAGGGAACCGAGGGCGTGGGATTATCGGCCAACTGGGCCGTTGTGTTTTCCTCCTTACTTATTTTTATCATCGATATGATGGCCGTACAAATCACTAATTTAATCCTGTAATCGCCTGGAAGATCAAAATTCATATAACGCACAGGCGAGCCCTATAGCAGTAGAGATCCGGGGGCTGAAAAAATCGTTTGGAAATAACCAGGTACTGAAAAATGCAAGCCTGAAACTTCAAAAAGGAGAGAACCTGATCATTCTCGGAAAGTCGGGCACGGGAAAATCCGTACTGATCAAATGCCTGGTCAAGCTGATCGAACCGGATGCAGGTGAACTGATACTGCTGGGAACCAATATCACTGATATGGACGATGGTGAACTGAACGAGGTAAGAAAAAAAACAGGCTTCCTTTTCCAGGGCGCCGCTTTGTATGATTCAATGACTGTGCGGGAAAATCTTGAATTCCCATTACGGGAAGCCCGGATCAAAAAAAAGGAAATGAACCCAATGGTTGAAGAAGCACTGAAGAATGTCGGCTTACTTGAAGCAATCGATAAAATGCCAGCGGAACTTTCAGGTGGTATGCGCAAACGCGTTGGACTTGCCCGCGCACTGATATTGAATCCCGAGATCATGTTGTACGACGAGCCAACGACAGGCCTTGATCCCATAACGTCGAAGGAGATCAGCAAGCTTGTACTTGAAACTCAAAAAAAATACAATACTTCTTCCATTATTATCACTCACGATATGGCCTGTGCAAAAATAACTTCCAACAGAATTCTTGTGCTGAACGATGGTGCATTTATTGCTGAGGGCAGTTATGATGAGCTGCAGCAATCACCCAACAAGCTGGTCAGCTGTTTTTTTGAGTAAAGATGCGCCGTGAAAAATAAAGGAAAACATACAATTGTACTTGGTGCATTTGTGATTATTGCCGTAGGGTTACTGATGGCGGGAATTTACTTCATCGGTCAGAAGCAGCGTTTATTCAGCAGCGTATTCCGAATACATGGGATCTTTCAAAATGTAAGCGGGCTCCAGGTGGGAAATAATGTGCGTTTTTCCGGCATTACGGTAGGCACAGTTGAAAGTATTGAGATCGTTGCTGACACGGCGATTCGCGTGGATATGATCATCGAAGATGAAACAAAAAAGTTCATAAAGAGAGATGCAATGGCTGTTATTGGCTCCGACGGACTGATGGGAAACAAGGTCATCAATATTACCCCGGGCGCCAATTCACAGCAGCAAATAGCGGACAATGACAGGATCAATACCGGGAAGCCGCCGGACATTGATGAGATCTGGGTCCAGTTGAAGAAAACAAGTGATAACGCCGCTACCATAACAAGCGATCTTGCCGCGATCATTGGAAACATACGATCAGGAAAAGGCACAGTGGGAAAACTCTTCATGGATACAACGCTTGCAACGAATATAGATCAGACCCTGGTAACTGTGAAAAAAGGAGCGAAAGGGTTTGAAGATAACATGAATGCGGCCAGGCACAGCTTCCTCCTCAAAAGCCTTTTTAAGAGAAGGGATAAAAAACGCCGGGATAAAAAAGAAAAATAAAGTTACATTTCTCCCTCAATAAATTTCCTTAGTGTCTTTGCATTTTGATATGCCCATCCATAATATGTATTATTGAAGTAAATACAGTAAAGAGAACAATCCTGCGGAATCGTTTCCGCAAAACGCTGCAGGTTCTCATCTGAATAATTTGATTTAAACAATTCCGGTACGCCATGCATTCGGGCATAAAAAGTTTCGCTCGTCTTTATAAAGGTGTGCTTCAACCCGGGATAATCGCTATTCACAAAAGTATATCCTTGCTTTTTTAAGATCTTTTCCACCTCCCCGTTCCACCAGGAAATGTGTCTGAACTCAATTGCGCTTTCCTTTCCTCGCGGAATACTTTCAAGTACCTGATCGAGATGTTCTGTGCTGTACTGAAAGGATGGCGGTAGCTGGTAAAGTATATTTTTTAGCTTATTGCCAAGTCCCTCGCGGATCAGCGCATGGAATTCGTCAACATGCGTCTTTGCATCTTTCAGCTTGAGTAAATGGGTAATGTACCGGTTTGCCTTAACCGAGAAGGAAAAATCTCCCGGGGTTTCGGCGGCGTACTTCTTCAGGTCCTTTAATTTGGGAACGCGGTAAAACGTTCCGTTCAGCTCTACACAATTGAATACCGTGCTGTAAAAGCTCAGCCATTTGGATGCCGGCGTTCCCTGGGGGTAGAATCTGTGCTTCCAGGAAGGGTAATAATACCCGGAGCAACCGATCATCACTTTTCTTTCCATGAAAAATGCTACTCTTCGTCCTGCGGCTCGCGCTTGGTAATATCTTCCACTTCCGCAATGAACTTTGTAACATGATGATTAGCATAAGGGCCATAAGCATCGATCAGCATTCCTTTCACACCATCATTAGTTTCAATAGCGTAAAGTATCGAATTGTCCGCCGGATCACTTTCCCCTTCGAAACGGTAAAAACTAACGATCTTCACTTCCGAAGGGTCATAAATTTTTCTGGTAGTTGGAGCTTCCAGCCCCCTCTCCTTTGCAACGAAATTTTCGGTGAACCCTTCTGCAAAAAGCTTGTTTGTGCAGTTGGTCATTGTATTCATTTCGTTTTTTTTGAATGGTTCTTTCATGAGGCGATTTTACGGTAAGAACAGAATAACCGTGCCATTCCACGAAAAGGAGGCTTACAAGGCAGGAGAAGATAAAGTTATCCCGGATCAGGAAAATAATTCCCATTCCGGCTCAACAATACGACATAATCTTCGTCTTTAATTAGCGGGAAGGGGTAAAAAAAAATAAAAACAGGAGGGGCAGAAGTATCAGCGGCTTTTGCCACATGCTTTCCGGCAGATAAGTCATTCGCAAAAAAAGAGCCATTTTAAAGTGGGGAATTAATTCTACAATTTTAGGAAACAAGCGTTTTTTTCCGCCGTTTCCTTTGGTAGTTCTGTCTTATTTCTTTTTTTTTGTATAGCGTAAATTCTTACCCGGGGCGAGAGATTTCTGCAGGTAATTTTCTTAATTTTTATACCGTTTTCATGCATTCGAAAAAGAAACAAATGGCAAAGCTTGCCGAAGATGTCGGCGACTTAAAGGAAGCGCAAGTGATCCAGCGTTCAAAAAAGATGCTTCGCGCAAAAAAAGAAAAGGCTCCTCTTTCCAATGGACACAGCAATGGCTCGCATGCGTCTTCTGAACAAGGATTCGACAGCAGGGAACTGCTCCGTGTGCTGACCGAGGTAAAGAATGGAAATTTCGCGGTGAGAATGCCTATTGATCATACCGGCTTAAGCGGAAAGGTATGCGATACGTTGAATGAGATCATCTCGCTCAACGAAAAAATGATGGAAGAATTTACGAGAGCGGGAAATACCATCGGTAAGCAGGGCAAGCTCACGCAACGTATTGAGGTTCCCGTATCCAAAGGTTCATGGCACAAAGGTATTGACGCGCTTAATACCCTTATCTCCGATCTTGTTCATCCTACCATTGAGATTGCGCACGTGATCAGCTCCGTGGCTAAGGGAAACCTGTCACAGGAGATGTCGCTGAAGATCGGTGATCAGAACCTTCAGGGAGAATTCGCCCGGATCGCCAAAGAAGTAAACGACATGGTGAAGCAGCTCAACCTGTTTTCAATGGAAGTAACACGTGTCGCCAGAGAGGTGGGCTCCGAAGGAAAGCTCGGAGGACAAGCGAAAGTAAAAGGCGTGGCCGGTGTATGGAAAGACCTTACCGATTCGGTGAACCAGATGGGATCTAACCTAACAGCACAGGTACGTAACATTGCGGAAGTAACAACCGCGGTTGCAAAAGGAGACTTATCCAAAAAAATTACAGTAGACGTAAAAGGAGAGATCCTTGAACTAAAGAATACCATCAATACAATGGTGGATCAGCTCAACTCATTCTCCTCCGAGGTAACCCGTGTGGCGCTCGAAGTGGGAACGGAAGGCAAGCTCGGCGGACAGGCACAGGTAAAAGGAGTTGCAGGTACATGGAAAGACTTAACCGATTCTGTGAATGGCATGGCCTCTAATCTTACTGCACAGGTTAGAAATATTGCGGAAGTAACGGTATCAGTAGCCAAGGGAGACCTTTCGCGTAAGATAACAGTGGACGTGAAGGGAGAGATCCTTGAGTTAAAAAATACCATCAACACAATGGTGGATCAGCTCAATTCATTCGGTTCGGAAGTAACCCGGGTAGCAAGAGAAGTTGGTTCGGAAGGAAAACTCGGAGGGCAGGCAACAGTGGAAGGAGTTGGCGGCGTATGGAAAGACCTGACGGATTCCGTGAACCAGATGGGATCTAACCTGACCTCACAGGTTCGTAACATTGCGGAGGTAACAACAGCGGTTGCGAAAGGTGATCTATCCCGTAAAATTACGGTGGATGTTAAAGGAGAGATCCTCGAATTAAAAAACACCATCAATACAATGGTGGACCAGTTAAACTCCTTTTCTTCGGAAGTAACGCGCGTGGCGCGGGAGGTAGGTTCCGAAGGAAAACTCGGAGGACAGGCAACTGTTCAGGGAGTTGGCGGCGTGTGGAAAGACCTGACGGATTCCGTGAACCAAATGGGTTCCAACTTAACAGCACAGGTACGTAACATTGCGGAGGTAACAACAGCGGTTGCAAAAGGAGACTTATCGCGTAAGATTACGGTGGATGTAAAGGGAGAGATCCTCGAATTGAAGAAAACCATCAATACAATGGTGGATCAGCTCAACTCCTTTGCATCCGAGGTAACCCGCGTTGCACTCGAAGTGGGAACAGAAGGAAAATTAGGAGGGCAGGCAAAAGTTACCGGAGTTGGCGGAACCTGGAAAGACCTGACCGATTCCGTGAATGGTATGGCTTCCAACCTGACCTCACAGGTACGTAACATTGCAGAAGTAACAACAGCGGTGGCCAACGGCGACCTTTCCCGTAAGATCACCGTGGATGTTAAAGGAGAGATCCTTGAGTTAAAGAAAACCATCAACACGATGGTGGATCAGCTTAATTCGTTCGGCTCGGAAGTAACACGAGTTGCGCGCGAAGTAGGTTCCGAAGGAAAGTTGGGAGGACAAGCAACGGTAGAAGGAGTCGGCGGTGTCTGGAAAGACCTTACCGACTCGGTGAACCAGATGGGGTCCAATCTTACCGCCCAGGTGCGTAACATCGCAGAAGTAACAACTGCCGTTGCAAAAGGCGACTTATCGCGTAAAATAACAGTAGACGTTAAAGGAGAAATTCTCGAATTAAAAAATACCATCAACACAATGGTGGACCAGCTGAACTCCTTCGGTTCGGAGGTAACGCGTGTAGCCAGGGAGGTAGGATCAGAGGGAAAGCTCGGCGGACAGGCAGACGTGCCAGGTGTTGCAGGAACATGGAAAGACCTGACAGACTCCGTAAACAAGATGGCATCCAATTTAACTTCACAGGTGCGGAACATCGCGGAAGTAACAACTGCCGTTGCAAATGGCGATCTTTCACGTAAGATCACTGTGGACGTACAAGGCGAGATCCTTGAGTTAAAGAATACGATCAATACAATGGTGGATCAGCTTCGCGGCTTCGCATCGGAAGTAACACGGGTGGCGCGCGAAGTAGGAACGGATGGAAAACTGGGCGGACAAGCGTTCGTTCCGGGTGTTGCCGGAACATGGAAAGACTTAACGGATTCCGTGAACCAGATGGCCGGTAACCTTACTGCGCAGGTGCGTAACATTGCCGAGGTGGCGATCGCCGTTGCAAATGGCGACATGTCGAAAAAAATTACAGTTGACGTACGTGGAGAGATCCTGCAGCTAAAAGAAACGCTTAATACCATGGTGGATCAGCTCCGCGCCTTCGCTTCTGAGGTAACGCGTGTTGCGCGTGAAGTAGGAACAGATGGAAAATTAGGAGGACAGGCTTTTGTGCCAGGCGTAGCAGGAACATGGAAAGACTTAACTGACTCTGTAAACCAGATGACAGGTAATTTAACAGCACAAGTGCGTAACATTGCCGAAGTAACAAAAGCGGTTGCAGGAGGCGACTTATCGAAGACAGTTGCCATTGATGTGAAAGGTGAAATTCTTGATCTAAAGAATACGATCAATACGATGGTGGAGCAGCTCAACTCCTTCGCCTTCGAGGTAACGCGTGTTGCACGTGAGGTGGGAACAGAAGGAAAATTAGGGGGGCAGGCTGAAGTGCGCGGTGTTGCAGGAACATGGAAGGACTTAACCGATTCCGTAAACATGATGGCTTCCAACCTGACCTCACAGGTGCGTGGGATCGCAAAGGTGGTTACATCGGTTGCAACCGGAAACCTGAGACAAAAACTATCCATCGATGCAAAAGGTGAAGTGGCCCAGCTGACAGAAACCATCAACGAGATGATTGATACGCTTGCCGTATTCGCCGACCAGGTGACCACGGTTGCGCGCGAAGTGGGTGTAGAAGGAAGATTAGGAGGACAGGCCAGTGTGCCCGGCGCATCAGGGATCTGGAAGAACTTAACCGAGAACGTGAACCAGCTGGCCGAAAATTTAACTACACAGGTACGCTCCATTTCCGAAGTTGCTTCCGCCGTAACGAAGGGAGACTTAACCCGGAACATACGCGTTGAGGCAAAAGGAGAAGTTGAAGCCTTGAAAGATACGATCAACCAGATGATCGCAAACCTGCGCGAAACAACATTGCGTAACCAGGAACAGGATTGGCTGAAGTCAAACCTCGCGAAATTTACGCAAATGTTACAGGGACAAAAAGACCTGAAAACGGTAACTCAGCGGATCCTTTCCGAATTGGCACAGGTAGTTGTTGCACACTACGGAGCATTTTACATTCTGAAGCAGGACGAGGAGACCCAGCATGCCAAGCTGCAATTGTTCGCTACATACGCATACAAAACAGAAAAAAACATTCCCAAAGAATTCTCCATCGGAGAAGGGCTTGTGGGACAATGTGCTTTTGAAAAAGAAAGAATATTACTCTCCAACGTCCCAGGCGGATACATTAAGATCAATTCTTCGCTCGGTAAAACCAAACCTTTGAACCTGATCATTCTTCCTGTACTTTTCGAGAATAATGTAAAAGCCGTGATCGAGCTTGCCTCATTGGATGTGTTCAGCGTGACACACCTGGACTTCCTCAGCCAGCTTACAGAAAGCCTCGGTATTGTACTTAACACAATTGAAACCAATACAAGAACAGAAGAGCTTCTTGCACAATCGCAATCGCTGGCAAGCGAGCTCAAGATACAGCAGGAAGAGCTCCGCAGAACAAATGATGAGCTGCAGGACAAAGCCCTGCTCTTAGTGAAGCAGAAAGAAGAAGTGGAAGCCAAGAACAAAGAAGTGGAAGAAGCGCGCAGCTCACTGGAAGAAAAAGCGGAACAGCTCACGCTCACATCCAAATACAAATCAGAGTTCCTTGCTAACATGTCGCATGAGCTGCGCACACCGCTTAACTCGCTGCTTATCCTCGCTCAGCAACTTTACGAAAACGCCGAGGGTAATTTAAGTGACAAGCAGGTTCGCTATGCAAAAACGATCCACTCCTGCGGTGATGACTTAATTCAACTCATCAATGACATTCTGGATCTTTCCAAGATCGAATCAGGGTTTATCTCTGCGAACTTTTCGCCTGTCCGGTTCTCTGAGATCGCTTCTTTTGTGGAAACGACATTTAAACCGATCTCGGAAGCGAAACATCTTAAGTTCAACATTGAGACGGATGCTAATCTTCCTGAACTTATGGAAACCGATCTTCAGCGCCTGAACCAGATCCTGAAGAACCTCCTGTCCAACTCATTTAAATTTACGGAAAAAGGCGAAGTCAAGCTGAGAATTTACGAGGCGAATAAGAACTGGAAGCAGGGAACGCCAAGCCTTGACACCGCCAAGCAGGTAGTAGCCTTCGCTATCAGCGACACAGGCATTGGAATTCCGCAGGAAAAACAATACATTATATTTGAAGCATTCCAACAGGCCGAAGGGTCCACCAGCCGTAAATACGGCGGAACCGGTTTAGGGCTTTCCATCAGCCGCGGTCTTGCCGAACTCCTTGGAGGAACAATTGAGCTGGAAAGCCAGCCAGGGCTCGGAAGTATCTTTACACTCTTCCTTCCTATAGAAAACATTTCTTCCATTACCAATGTGGTAAGCGACAGCTCCGGAACTTATCAGCAGCTCAAACTTGCGGACGGTCACGGAGAGAACCTCGACAACCTGCTGAATACGCTTAGCCTGACGGAGATCGACTCACGCAAGAATGTAATGAGTGAAATGATCAACGACGCCGGTGATGACAGGAACACCATTCAGGCCAGCGACAAAGTAGTATTGATTGTAGAGGATGACCTGCGTTTCACAAAGATCATCATTGAAAAAGCGCATGAACAAAATCTGAAAGCGATAGTGGCGACAAACTATACGGAGGTGTTTGATTTCGTGAACCGCTACAATCCGATCGCCATTACACTTGATGTAAAATTGCCCGATACCAGCGGATGGAAAGTACTGGAACTTTTAAGAAACGATTTCAACTACAGGCATATTCCCGTTCACCTTATTTCAGGTGAGGAGAACAGGGACCTTGCCTTGAAACGCGGCGCCAGAAGCTTCCTGTTGAAGCCACTGAACAACGATATCCTTAATGAGCTTTTTGAGGACATTGTAAGCAATGAAAAAAGAGATCAGAAAAAAGTCCTTGTGGTAGAAGACAATAAGATCGACTCTTCGCAAATAGCAAAGATCATTGGAGATGAAAAGATCACTATCACCATTGCGGACAACGGAGAAAAAGCGCTGAAGCTGATCAAGTCAAAAGACTTCGACTGCATTATACTCGATTATACATTGCCGGATATTTCAGGTCCTGATCTCATCAACCAGGTAAGCGAGCTGAAGAAAAAACTTACTCCGGTTATCGTTTATTCGGCCAAGGACTTCAGTCAGTCGGAACTTACGCAGCTCAGCGGCAAGTCGAATAAAATAGTTTTAAAGGGCGTAAATTCCATTGAGCATCTGCTGGAGGAAACCGTGCTTCACCTTCATATCGATCACAAAGACCTGGCGCCTGAAAAGCGCAGGATAATTGAAAGCATTCGTGCAAAAGAGGACATTCTTACCGGTAAAAATATACTGGTGGTCGATGATGATGTAAGAAATCTTTTTGCCTTAACAACGGTATTCGAACGTTTTAACATCAATATCATTACTGCGGAGAGCGGTAAAGAAGCGATCTCCATTCTCAACAGCAATCCGAAAATAGACATGGTGCTCATGGATATCATGATGCCGGAAATGGACGGGTATGAAACAACACAAAAGATCAGGCGCGAACATAAAAACAGCACCTTGCCTATTATTGCGGTAACAGCGAAAGCAATGAAGGGCGACAGACAAAAATGCATAGAAGCCGGAGCTTCCGACTACATTACCAAACCCCTAAAGATCGATCAGTTGCTCTCGCTAATGAGGGTGTGGTTCTATAAATAAAAAAAATGCAACCAAAGATATTATTAGTAGATGACCGCGAGGATAACCTGCTCTCCATAGAAACTATTTTAGCGCCTGCGGGTTACCGCTTTGTAAAAGCCAATTCAGGAAGGCAGGCGTTGAAAACACTGTTATCCGAATATGACTTCGCGCTGATACTAATGGATGTGCAAATGCCTAACCTGGACGGCTTCGAAACTGCCGCCCTGATCTATGAAAGGGAAAAGCTAAAGCATATTCCGATCATTTTTATTACCGCCAATAATTACGGAAATGATAATATGTTCAGGGGCTACCGCACAGGCGGAGTGGATTACATCTATAAACCCATCAACTCAGAATTGCTTCGTGCAAAAGTGGCCGTGTTCATTGATATTTACAAAAAGAACCGCATGCTTTTCCTCCAGGAGGAAAAATTAAAAGCGATCAATAAAAGCCTGGAGAATGAAATAAAGGACAGGAAATCTTCGGAAGAAAAGGTGAAAGAGCTTAATCACCAGCTGCTGGAAAATATTTCCCGTCTTGAATCGGCTAATAAAGAACTGGATCGCTTTGCATTCATGGCTTCGCATGACCTGCAGGAACCTCTGAGAAAGGTGATCATGTTCAGCGAGCACCTTTCGTCAAAATACAAGCACCTTCTTGAAGATGACGGTCAAATGTATATCAGTCGTATTCAAAATGCCACGCGTAGAATGCAGATCCTGATCCGGGACATTCTTGAGCTTTCTAAAATTGCCGCAGAAAAAAGCGCATTCGTTGAAACAGATATGAACGACTTGCTGAGCTCAGTGCTTGGCGAAATGGATG